>JAILCZ010000075.1 GCA_024689985.1 Bacteroidales bacterium
GGCTTGCTGTCACGCATTGCTATGAAGGCTTTGTATTTGTCACCGAGGGTCTCGTCCCCGGTCTTGTCGCCCTGGACGATTTCTCCTACCTTCTTGTTGACTATCAGGATATGATTGTCTTCGTACAGAATCCTGCTTTCAAGGTCCTTGTACTCTTCTTCCGGAAGCTGTCTGTATTCCATGCCGCAAATGTAACAATTATAATTCATCTTCGACTGACATTTTGTCATAAAACGGAGTGTGGCACAGGATTCGTTATTTCTAAAGCGTCGTCCGGAAAGGATGACAGAACAAAAACAGATAGAAACAAAAATTAAATATTATGGGAAAGATTATAGGAATTGACCTTGGTACGACAAACTCTTGCGTATCAGTAATGGAAGGAAACCAGCCTACCGTCATCATCAACAATGAAGGTGAGCGTACAACCCCATCAGTCGTAGCTTTCACTGACGGCGGCGAAAGAAAGATCGGTAACCCGGCTAAGCGTCAGGCTATCACCAATCCGCAGAATACCATCTTCTCAATCAAGAGATTTATGGGTGAGAAATACGATCAGGTGCAGAAGGAAATTTCACGTGTACCTTACAAGGTCGTAAACGAGAACGGCACACCTCGCGTTGACATCAACGGCCGCAACTATTCTCCTCAGGAGATTTCAGCGATGATTCTCCAGAAGATGAAGAAGACTGCCGAGGATTATCTCCGTCAGGAAGTTACGGAGGCCGTCATCACGGTTCCTGCATATTTCTCAGACTCACAGCGTCAGGCAACCAAGGAAGCCGGCAAGATCGCTGGTCTCGACGTTAAGCGTATTATCAACGAGCCTACGGCCGCAGCCCTCGCTTATGGTCTTGACAAGAAGAACAAGGATATGAAGGTTGCAGTGTACGACCTCGGTGGTGGTACCTTCGATATCAGTATCCTCGAACTCGGTGGCGGTGTATTCGAAGTGAAGTCTACCAACGGTGACACACACCTCGGAGGTGACGACTTTGACCAGGCAGTCATCAACTGGCTTGCTGACGAGTTTGCTTCAGAGAACAACGGCATCGACCTCCGCAAGGACCCTATGGCCCTCCAGAGACTCAAGGAAGCTGCAGAGAAGGCCAAGATCGAGCTTTCAAACCAGAACTCAGCAGAGATCAACCTTCCTTACATTATGCCTGTTGACGGCATTCCAAAGCATCTCGTAAAGACTCTTACAAGAGCTAAGTTCGAGCAGATCTGTGACGACCTCTTCCAGGCTACCATCAAGCCTTGCCAGCAGGCACTTGCAGACGCTCACCTCAGCACTTCAGATATTGACGAAGTCCTTCTCGTCGGTGGTTCTACACGTATTCCTAAGATCCAGGAGATCGTTAAGAACTTCTTCGGAAAGGAGCCTAACAAGAGCGTCAACCCTGATGAGGTCGTAGCCATCGGAGCATCAATCCAGGGTGGTGTCCTCGCAGGTGACGTGAAGGATGTCCTCCTTCTCGACGTTACTCCGCTTTCACTCGGTATAGAGACCCTCGGCGGCGTGATGACAAAGCTCATCGAGTCCAACACGACCATTCCTAGCCGTAAGAGCCAGGTATTCTCAACGGCCGCTGACAACCAGCCTTCAGTTGAGATCCGTGTCCTCCAGGGCGAGCGCCCAATGGCCAAGGACAACAAGCAGATCGGTATCTTCCATCTCGATGGAATCGCACCTGCACCTAGGGGAATTCCTCAGATCGAGGTAACCTTCGACATCGATGCCAACGGTATCCTCAACGTATCCGCAAAGGACAAGGCTACCGGCAAGGAACAGAACATCCGCATCGAGGCTTCATCAGGACTTTCTGATGACGAAATCCAGAGAATGCGTGACGAGGCCAAGGCAAACGAGGCCGCTGACCAGGCAGCAAAGGAGAAGGTTGACAAGGTGAACAACGGTGACTCACTGGCGTTCCAGGTTGACAAGTTCCTCAAGGAGAACGGAGACAAGATTCCTGCCGACAAGAAGTCTGCAATCGAGGCTCCTCTCGCATCCCTCAAGGAGGCTGTCAAGGCTCAGAATGTAGCCGACATCGACAAGTACACCGAAGAGGTGAACAAGATTATGGGTGAACTCTATCAGGCAATGGGCGGTGCTCAGCAGGGCGGCCCTCAGCCAGGTCCTCAGGGCCCACAGGGTCCTCAGGGTGGAAATGACCAGCCTGACGAGCAGTAAAATGAAATGAATCCTACAAGGAAAATAACAGTGTTGTCAGCAGCCGCATTATGTGTGCTGCTGACTTCCGTTATTGACCTTCTTGTGGGAGAAATGAATATTTCCGTCGGAGACTTCATCCGTACGGCTTTCGGGACGGCCGACAGTTCTACTGCCGCCGTCATTTTGCATCTGAGGTTCCCTCGTGTCCTGACGGCCCTTTCTGCCGGAATGGCTCTCGCTACGGCCGGAACCCAGCTCCAGAGCGTGTTCAGAAACCCGCTCGCCGATCCTCACATAATGGGCGTCAGTTCGGGCTCAGCCCTCGGCGCAGCCATTGTGACGATGGTGTCGGGAGCCGCCGGAAGCGTGTTCTTCGGAGCCCTTGGCGGAGCCGTCGTCTCAGCCATCCTCGTGATGCTGGTAGCAGGCCGCTTCCGCAATGCATCCACCGTGCTGATTTTCGGAGTCCTCCTCGGATACATCCTCGGTGCGGCGACTTCGCTGCTGGGATATATGTCCTCGCACGAATCCCTCCGCATCTTCTACAACTGGACGGTCGGTAGCTTCGCCACCACTTCGGCATCCGGTGCCCTCGTTCTCCTTCTGGTTGCAGTGGCAGTAGTCATTGCAGCCCTCTCGGGTGCGAAGGGTCTTGACATAATGATGTTCGGCGATGAATTCGCATCCCTTTCCGGAGCGTCTCCGCGCCGCATATCCCTTGTGAACATCACGGTCTGCTGCGTTGCGACTGCAGCCGTCACATCCCTCTGCGGTCCTGTCGGTTTCGTCGGAATCGTGGCTCCCCATCTGGCCCGTATCCTTCTCGGGACATCCCTTCACAGGTATGTCATCCCGACGGCGGCCCTCTGCGGAGCATCGTTCTACCTGATTGCCGACATTCTTTCGCAGCTCAGTCCGTTCCCGCTCCCTGTAGGCAGCGTCGTAGCCGTCCTGGGAGTTCCTGTTATAATCAGCATCTTACTTTCCAAGCGCGTATGATAGAAGTCAAACATCTGAGTCTCGGCTATGGAGACAAGAAAGTCATCGACGACCTCTCGTTTGAGATTGCCGACGGCTGTCTCGTGCTTCTCGAAGGACCGAACGGGTCCGGAAAGTCTACACTTCTGAGGGCTCTTGCCAGGGAGGACAGGACGCGCGTGATGCTGCCTACCAATGTGCCCAAGGTAAAGGGTTTCACCCTTATGGATTTTGCCCGCACCGGTATGTTCACTGAGGTGGACAGGCTAGGAAGAGGCTCCCGCGACGTGGACGAGGCTCTTGCCGAGGCTATGGAAATGATAGGTATTTCGCATCTGAGAGACAGGGACATCTCCAGCCTTTCCGACGGAGAGTTCCGCAAGGGCTGCATTGCTGCGGCAATTTCCCGCAGGGGAGCGTCGGCCCTGCTTCTGGACGAACCTACGGTATTCCTGGATGTCCCGGGAAGGGTAGCCGTATTCGAAACTCTTGCAAAAATTGCCCGTGAACGCAATATCCCGGTGCTTTTCTCATCTCACGACATCTACGATGCAAAGCGATTCTGCGATAAAGTTATTTCGCTGAATAATTCGTAACTTTGCCGTCTGCCCCAAAGGGGCAGGCTCGATATGGCAGACAAGGAAAACATACTCATAAAAGGAGCCAGGGTCAACAACCTGAAGAACATCACGCTGGAAATCCCGCGCGGCAAATTTGTCGTAATCACAGGCATCTCCGGCTCGGGAAAATCTTCCCTGGCCTTCGATACCCTCTATGCCGAGGGACAGAGGCGTTTTGCCGAAAGTCTGTCGTCCTATGCCAGACAATTTCTCGGAAGGATGGCCAAGCCTGATGTGGACCTCATAGAAGGCATACCTCCGGCTGTCGCCATAGAACAGAAAGTCAATACCAAGAATCCCCGCTCGACCGTAGCCACTACTACGGAAATCTACGACTACCTCCGAATCATCTTCGCGAGGGTGGGCCACACCTTCTCTCCGGTCAGCGGCAGGGAAGTGAAGGCTGACACGATGAACGATGTCGTGGAACACATTATGTCGAAGAAAGGGGAGACCCTGCTTCTGCTTTCAGACATTGACTGGAAGGACAGGGAAGACAAGGTGGAGATGATGCTCGATTTCAAGGAGAGGGGCTTCACCAGACTCTACGCCGACGGTCCGGTAAGGATCGAGGATATGATGAAGAAAGACGGAAACTATCCTGACGAAGTTTATCTTCTGATTGACCGCGTAAGGGTCCCGAAAGATTTCTCAACCCTTTCAGAACAGGAATTCGGGGACTGGAAGGCCAGGCTTCTGGCCTCGGTCGATACGGCCTTCCACGAAGGAAAGGGCCGCGTCTTCGTGTTCGGAAGCGAGAATGCCGGATTCTCAACCAGGCTTGAACTGGACGGAATGACGTTCCGTGAGCCTGACGAATATTTGTTCAGCTTCAACAACCCTCTCGGAGCCTGCCCGGTATGCGGCGGACTCGGCAAGATCATAGGCGTAAGCGAGGATCTCGTCATTCCTGACAAGTCCAAGAGCATCTATGACGGTGCGATCGCCTGCTGGAGGGGAGAGAAGATGGGCTGGTTCAGGGACCAGCTTGTAAAGTGCGCCGAAAAATACGGAATTCCTATTTTCGAGCCTTATGCGAAGCTGTCTCAGAAAGTCAAGAACATTATCTGGGATACCCACAGTGTGGACGGGGATGATACTACCTTCCCCGGAATCAATGAATTCTTCAGCTGGGTCGAGGCCAACAGGTACAAGATCCAGTACAAGTATATGCTCAGCCGTTTCTCAGGCAGGACAACTTGTCACGCCTGTCACGGTACCAGACTCCGTGAGGAGGCCCTTTATGTTCGTGTCGCCGGAAAGAACATCGGCGAGGTCCTCAATATGAACGTGGACCAGGCCCTGGACTTCTTCACGAACCTGAATCTTCCGGAGAACGAATATGCAGTGGTCAGGAAGGCCGTCGAGGAAATCGTTTCCAGACTGAAATACATTCAGGACGTGGGTCTTTCCTACCTTACCCTCGACAGAACCTGCAACACCCTTTCCGGAGGTGAGAGCCAGAGAATCAACCTGGTAACAGCCCTGGGAAGTTCCCTCGTGGGTTCTATGTACATTCTGGACGAACCGAGCATCGGCCTGCATCCCCGTGATACCAGACGGCTGATCGGTGTCCTCGAAAGACTGAGGGACCTCGGAAATACAGTTGTCGTCGTTGAACACGACGAGGAAATAATGAGGGCGGCAGATGTCCTCATAGATATGGGACCGAGGGCCGGAATTGACGGAGGAACCGTCGTATTCAACGGCAAGCTTCCGGAAAAGCCTGAGGCTGATGCAGTCAGCAAATCCATAACTCTTCAGTATCTGACCGGAGCAATAGGCCGATACAACAGGAAAAAACACGGTTGGAACTACTCTGTAACGGTACAGGGCGCTATGGAGCACAACCTGAAGAACATAGATGTCAAGTTCCCTCTCGGAGTGCTTACGGCCGTCACTGGAGTGAGCGGCTCCGGAAAGAGTTCCCTCGTGGGAGACATCCTCTATCCGGCCCTCAACCGTAAGATAAATGATTCCGGAGACCTTCCTGGTACGTTCAAGGGCCTGTCAGGAAACGTGGACAGGATTTCCCGGATAGAATATGTGGACCAGAATCCGATAGGAAAGAGCACCAGGAGCAACGCCGTCACCTATCTCAAGGTGTATGACGACATACGCAAGCTCCTTTCACTCCAGCAATATGCCAAGATCAACGGCTATTCACCGGCCTACTTCTCCTTCAACCAGGACGGAGGCCGATGCCCCGAATGTCAGGGTGAGGGAATCGTCAAGATCGAGATGCAGTTTATGGCCGACGTGACTATGGTCTGCGAGGCCTGCGGCGGAAAGCGCTTCAAGCCGGATGTCCTGGAGGTTCGATACAAAGGAAAGAACATAGACGACATCCTGAATATGAGCATCGAGGAGGCCATCTGCTTCTTCGGCGGTCAGGATGACGAACTGGCAAAGACGATTGCCTACAAACTCCAGCCGCTCGTGGATGTGGGCCTCTCATACATCAAGCTCGGCCAGAGCAGCAGCACCCTTTCCGGAGGAGAGAGCCAGAGAATCAAGCTGGCCTACTTCCTTTCAATGAGCGAGTCTTCCGACAAGCTCAAGAACGGCAAGATTCTTTTCCTTTTCGACGAGCCTACTACCGGCCTCCATTTCTACGATGTCGAAAAGCTCCTCAAGGCCTTCGACGTCCTCATCGACAAAGGCCATACCGTCATCGTCGTGGAACACAACCTCGATGTGGTGAGGGCCGCCGACTGGGTGATTGACCTTGGACCTGATGCTGGAGATGCGGGTGGAGAGGTGGTCTTCGCCGGAACCCCTGAGCAGATGATTGAAAAGGGAAATACGATTACAGCTGAATACCTGAAAAAACTTTAAATATGGTACGTTTCTTCTACAACATTGTAATGCAGGTCGCCATGTTCGGCGCCAGGATCATTGCACTTTGGAATCCTAAGGTGAAACTCTTCGTGAAGGGCCGCAAAGGTCTTCTCGAGAGGATAGAGCAGGCTTGTGGCAAGGAGAAGGATATCATCTGGTTCCATACTTCCTCATACGGAGATTTCGAGGAAGGCCGTCCTATCATCGATGAAACCCGCAAGCGTTATCCGGACGCGAAGATTCTCCTCACGTTCTTCTCGCCTGCTGGTTACGAGATGCGCAAGTCTTACAAGAGCGTGGACTGGGTTTTCTATCTGCCTATGGACAATATCAGGAATGTCCGCAGGTTCCTCGATATCGTCCGCCCCAAGAAGGCCATCTTCACCCTCGGCGAGTATTGGTACAACTACCTCACTGAGCTCCGTGACAGGAATATCGATACCTATGTGATGTCAGTCAGGATTCTTCCAACGTCGCCATATCTGAAGTGGTACGGCTTCCTTCACAGGAACCTTTTCAGAACCTGTTACAAGAAGATAATCGTCAAGGATGCCGTTACGGAGAACATCCTCCACGGAATCGGAGCAGACGCTGCCGTGAAGGTGGGAGACGCAAGGTTTGACAGGGTAATCGACATAGCCAACGAGAAGTGGAGCGACCCTATTGTTGAGAAATGGGCGTGCGGCAAGAAGGTGTTCATAGCAGGAAGTACCTGTGAGGGTGACGATGACATCGTACTCGCAACAGCGGCAAAGCATCCTGAGATGAAGTTCCTCTTCATCCCTCACGAACTCTTCCCGGAACCTGTGCTCCATATAAAGGCGGAGGCTAAGCACGGATGCGTCGTATATACTGAGACTAATGCCGAAGACCAGGCTCTTGAAAGCGCTCAGATACTGGTCATCAATACCGTAGGCCTCCTCGCCAGAGTCTATCGTTACGGTTTTGCCTCATACATCGGAGGAGGCTTCATCAATATGCCTCACAGCGTGATTGAACCAGCCGTTTACGGTCTTCCGGTAGGAATGGGACCTCAGTATCAGAGAGACCTTCACTTCGTGGACCTTCTCGAAATGGGAGCAGGTGCATCTTTCAAGAATGCCGCTGAATTCGAGGCCTGGTACGACAAGATTGTCTCAGACCCAGCCTTCCTCGATCAGGCCAGCAAGAAGGCCGCGGCTTATTGTGACGAGAACAAAGGTGCAACCGATACAATTATGAAACTTATCTTCGGAGCCTAGCTGCCGTTGGGTGCGAGGGCGCTCTTGTCAGTCCTCCAGGAATCGTCCAGGTTGAGGCCTGTGCCTTCCGGAGTTATTACGAATCTGTAGCTGCCGTTCCTTTCGACATCGTAGTTTCCTTTGGAATCCCGGATGTAGAATCTGTATCTGAGGTATTCTCCGGGTTTTGTATAATAAAGGGTGGAATAGTATTCCGCCCTTATTTCTATATAGGAGCAGAGCTTTTTCCTCGGGTCGTCAAGCTCTCCGTTGAGATTTTCCATCTGGTAGAGGGTGAGGCTGTCCTTGAGACCGAAAGTTTCGGCATAGCCCGTGGAGAAGATGTCGTATGTCGTCTCGGCACGGCTTCCGGTGAATAGCATTGCCGATCTCGGACAGTTGCCGATCCTGGCATCCGTAAGGATGAGTTTTACGTCAGGATTCAGCTTCGTCCTGTCTGCAACGACCTTTATCCTCGCCATCATTCTCTCCAGTTCCATATTCAGGGCATCTCCCGTGATTTCGTATCCTTTTAGCTTTCCGCACATAGGTATGCCTTCGGTAAATTCGTCCGGATAGGCAATCCAGTATCGGTATTTTTCTATTTCTTCCCTGGTCTTGAGATTGAGGGCGTAGCCGAGGTTCGCGCAGGCATAGATGTCATATCTGCATCCCCTCAGCAGCTTCAGCTCCATCTTTCCGTTCCTGGAATAAACTTTCTCCTCAAGCAGTCCTTCCTCGTCGAAGATGAAGAGGTTGAGGTTGGAAATCTTGTCTTCAGTGTCTTTGGCCTTGACGCTGAAAGGCACCATCACGGTTTCCTTCTCGTCCCACTTCCTGGCCGTACATTTCACCGAGATCATTCCAGGGTCTATCGGGATGTCAGGGTCCAGGGTGCCTTTGCGGTTTATGGTAATGTCATAGTTGTAGCTTATGTTCTTTTCCAGCCTGAGGTCGATAGGGTAGTAGTAGGTCCTGCCTTCGATTTCTCCTTCAATGACCAGGCGGGTGCAGGGCTTTCCTACAGTCTTTCCGTCATTGGTATTTGGGTAGGCGTGAAGTGATGTCAGAGGCCAGATTTTCTTCGTGGATACGGTGAAGCCGTAGTCGTGCATCAGAAGATTCCTGTCTTTCATCCCTTCCATTTCCCTTTCGTCATATCTGCCGGAGTTCAGGAAGACGCCAGGGGCTTCATAGTCTCCGAACCGGCATCTACCGCTGACATTGGTGAGGTAGAAGCGCACCTTCTTCAGTTTCTCTCCCTCATATGGCTTCCCCTTGAAGTCGCAGCAGATGGTCTTGACGTTCACTTCGGCCATCATCGGTTTCAGAGTCAGCTTCAGGTTTTTCTCAGATGCCGTACCGAATCGCGTCTGCGCCGTCATTATGGGCATTTCTCCGCTCTCGTCGGTCAGTTGGGCGAATGAGGACAGAAACGCTTCGTAGCGGCTTGTTCCGGCCCATTCCAGCCGTCCCTCCGGAATGTTTGCAACCAGAAACAGGATCTTCTTTCCGCAACGGGATGTGGACCTTACCTTCGAGGCCGTGACAGGGGAGATTCTCTGGTGTGAGTCCAGGGCTTTCAGGCTGTCGTCATTGAATATATATATGTCCAAACTTGAAATCACCGTGCCCGTGGCCTTGGTCAGTGTCATTTCAAATGATGTGGTGTCGTCGTCCTCCCGGACCTCCGGAGTAAAGTCGGAGCGATCGCAGGAGGTTAATATACAGGCCGGAAATGAAGCAAGTAAGCAAGATGCGGCAAGAACGCCGCCAAGGAAAAGACTCCGGCCCTTTTTCAAGGCGTAATCCCTACGGCTTTCGGTTTTGAGGTTTTCTTCGTTTTTCATAGTCTTGACCGTTTGGTTCTGAACAAAATTAACCCCGGAGAAAAGAAATCTCTCCGGGGTAATTCATATTATTGTTATACTCTTCGTTTCCTTGGAAAATCTTGTGCTTTTGACTTCGTTTTTCCGTCGAAACAAAAAACCGAATGAAAAATCATTCGGTTTTCTGAGTATTCATTAAGCGAAGTTATCGTAAAGGATGCTTTCAGGAGCAACTCCGAGGCTGTCGAGAAGGTTGACGACAGCGCCGACCATAGGGCCAGGACCGCACATAAAGTATGTGATGTCCTCTGGTGCTTCGTGATCCTTGAGGTACTTCTCGAACATTACGTTGTGTACGAAACCTGCAGTGTAAGGAACTCCAGCCTCATCTGCCTTAGGATCAGGACGGTCGAGGGCAAGATAGAACTTGAAGTTAGGGAACTCTCTCTCGATTTCCGCATAGTCGTCGAGATAGAATGCCTCCTGGAGGCTACGCGCTCCGTAGAAGAAGCTGACTCTTCTGTTTGTCTTGAGAGTCTTGAAGAGGTGCATAATGTGGCTTCTGAGAGGTGCCATACCTGCACCACCACCTACGAATATGTACTCCTTGTCGTCCGGGTCGTTCTGTGGGAGAAGGAATTCTCCGTAAGGACCTGAGATGATCACCTTGTCGCCAGGCTTGCGGCTGAAGACATAAGATGATGCGATACCAGGGTTGACAGGAAGAGTCTTGAACACTCCCTTAGGCTGGCTGCGGTCGAACGGTGGAGTTGCGATACGGACGTTGAGCTTGATGACGTCTTTCTCTGCTGGATAAGATGCCATAGAGTAAGCTCTGATTGTAGGCTGAGGGTTGTGGCTGTGGAGGTCGAAGAATTTGTAGAACTCCCAGTCCTTCTTGTATTCCTCATCGATGTCCATATCCTTGAAGTCGATGTCGTATGCAGGGATGTCGATCTGGATGTACTCACCTGACTTGAAGTCGATGTGCTCACCCTCAGGCAGCCTGACTGTGAACTCCTTGATGAAGGTTGACACGTTGTGGTTGCTGATGACCTCGCATTCGAGTTTCTTCACGCTGAGAGCTGACTCGGAAACAGCAATCTTGAGGTTGTCCTTTACCTTGACCTGGCAGCCGAGTCTCCAGCCTGCCTTGATCTGCTTGTTGTTGAAGAAGCCGACCTCCGTAGGGAGGATTGTTCCGCCGCCTTCGAGAACCTGAACCTTGCACTGGCCGCAGTTGGCCTTTCCGCCGCAGGCTGAAGGGAGGAAAATCTTGTTCTCTGCGAGGGTGCCCATAAGGGTGCCGCCCGTAGGAACTTCGAGAGTCTTCTTTCCGTTGTTGATGTCAATGGTGACTGATCCTTCAGGTGTGAGTTTCGCCTTGACGAAGAGAAGCAGCGCCACGAGTATGAGGGTGACGATAACGATTACCGCTACTGATGAAATGATTGTACTGAACATATTTCTCTGCCTCCTGTATTAAAGTGAAATACCCATAAAGGTCATAAATGCGATACCCATAAGACCTACGGTGATGAAGGTGATACCGATTCCCTTGAGTGCTGGTGGTACGTTGCTGTAAGAGAGTCTCTCGCGGATTGCTGCGAGGGCTACGATGGCGAGGTACCAGCCGATTCCGGAACCGAGGGCATATGTTGTTGCTTCACCTACGTTGGCGAAATCCTTCTGCTGCATGAAGAGTGAGCCACCGAGGATGGCGCAGTTCACGGCGATAAGCGGGAGGAAGATACCGAGTGAAGCGTAGAGACTTGGAGAGAACTTCTCGACTACCATTTCAACGATCTGCACGATGGCTGCGATGATGGCGATGAAGAGGATGAAGCTCAGGAAGCTGAGGTCCACGTCAGGGCCGAGGATGCACTTCTCACCAGGGGTGAGGATGTACGTGTTGAGAAGATAGTTGATAGGAAGGGTCACGAGAAGGACGAAGATAACAGCAAGTCCCAGACCGTTGGCTGTCTTGACATTCTTCGAAACTGCAAGGAATGAGCACATTCCGAGGAAGAATGAGAAGATCATGTTGTCAATGAAGATTGACCTTACGAATAAGCTTAAATATTCCATAATCTAATCTGCGATTTGATGTTATTTCTCCTGAAGGTCTTTCTGGATGCTTCTCTGGATCCAGATGATCACACCGATGAGGATGAGAGCCATTGGAGGGAGAATTACCAGACCGTTGTTCATATATCCGAGGTCGTAGAGAGCCTGAGGGATGACCTGCACTCCGAAGAGTGTTCCTGAACCGAAGAGTTCACGGAAGAAGGCTACTACGATGAGGATGAGACCATAACCTGCACCATTTGCGATACCGTCAAGGAGTGAAGGAATTGGCTTGTTGCCGAGGGCGAAAGCCTCGATACGTCCCATAACGATACAGTTGGTGATGATAAGACCGATGTACACGCTGAGCTGCTTGTCGATAGAGTAGGCGTAAGCCTTGAGAAGCTGGTCAACGAGGATTACCATCAGGGCTACGATGACGAGCTGGATGATGATACGTACTCGGTTAGGAATTGTGTTTCTCAGGATTGAGGCTACGAAGCTTGAGAGTCCGGTAACCGCGATTACTGAGAGAGCCATTACAAAGGCACCCTTGAGCTCGACCGTAACGGCGAGTGAAGAACAGATACCGAGGACGAGTACCGTGATCGGGTTGCTCTTGAATATAGGGTTGAAAATTGTTTCTTTGAGTTTAGCGTCCATTGCTTATTCCTCCACGTTTACATCAGAGAAGGCTACTTCCTCGGCCGCAGCGGTCGTGTCAGCAGGAACTTCTGCAGGGGTTACTTTAAGGACTGTCTCATATGCCTTTGCCCAGGTGTTGACTGCGGCTTCAACGCCGTTGCTGGTCATTGTGGCACCTGTGATGGCGTCGATGGCGTTTGCCTTGTCAGCAGGTGCGCCACCCTTTACGATTGCGAAAGGCTTGAGGTCAGAGAAGTCGAATACTTTGCCGACGAACTGGGCGCGGAACGCAGGGTCATCCTTGATCTTTCCACCAAGACCAGGGGTCTCGGAAGCGTGGTCGAAGTATGCACCTGCAATTACATTGTCGCTGCCTACTGCGATGTATCCCCATACTGGTCCCCAGAGACCGGCTCCGTAGATAGGAATTACCTTGGTGCCGTTCTTGAAGACGTAAACAGGAAGCTTCGCGTCTGCTGCGTCTCTGATTGCATAGTTCTGAGCCTTGAGGTCTGATGTTGAGAATACTTCTGCGTTCTCAGTTGCGAGTGCGCCGTTCTCATTGCCTTCGAGGTCAACAGTATATGCCTTTTCGATGTTCTCCTTGTAGAATGCGATAGTCGCGTTGTTGTCAGTCCAGGATGACTTCTCGCCGAACTGTGCTGCGGTAAGGATCTGGCTGATAGTCTCAGCCTTCTCGTTTGCAGTCTGCATTGGCTTGAGGGCTGTTGCGACGAATGCGAGAACCGCTGCAACCACCACTACGATGATGGTTGAATATATTACTGTATATGTATTACTATTGGTATTCATATCCTTATATATTTATGCGATTGTTGCCTTCTTTGCCCTCTTTGATGTTGCGCTTGAAGTTACGCAGTAGTCAATGAGCGGTGCGAATGTGTTCATAAGGAGGATTGCGAGCATCATACCCTCGGCGTAGCCAGGGTTGAAGAGGCGGACGATGACGCAGAGCGCACCGATGAGGAATCCGTAGATCCACTTGCCGCACTCAGTCTGAGCTGCAGTCACAGGGTCGGTAGCCATAAATACGGTACCGAATGCGAAACCACCCATAACGAGCTGATAGTAAGCAGGAACGTCCGTTGCTCCGAGAACGTTGGCGAGGCCGCCGATGGCGAGGGCGCCGAGAACTGATGAGCACATAATCTTCCAGCTTGCGACACCGGTGAAGATGATGATGAGGGCGCCGATAAGGATGGCAACCACTGAAGTCTCACCGACAGATCCAGGGATGGTTCCGAGGAACATCTCCTTGAATGTGTAGCCAGCGGATGTGATGGCGTTCACGCCGTCTCCGAGGTATGAAAGAGGTGTTGCTCCTGAAGCGGCGTCTGCGATGGTCTCACCCTTGCGGAGAGCGATCCAGCAGGTTGAACCTGAAAGCTGTGAAGGGTATGCGAAGAAGAGGAATGCACGCGTGAGGGCTGCAGGGTTCAGGAAGTTGAAGCCTGTGCCTCCGAATACTTCCTTGCCGAATACCACTGCGAATGCTACTGCGATTGCGAGAATCCAGAGCGGAGTGTCAACAGGAACTATGAGAGGGATGATGAAGCCTGATACGAGGTAACCCTCGCTGACTTCCTCGTCCTTGATCTGTGCGAATGCGAATTCGATGCCGAGACCTACGAGGTAGGATACGACGAACAGAGGAAGAACCTTCCAGAAACCGAACCAGAAGTCGCCCCAGAATTCAGGAGCCTGGCCGATTGCGAGACTGTGCTGATAACCTACGTTCCACATTCCGAAGAGTGCTGCAGGAACGAGGGCGAGTACAACGATGATGAGGATTCTCTTGAGATCGATGGCGTCTCTTACGTGAGAACCTTTCCTTGTAACGGTGCCAGGTACACGAAGGAATGTGTCAAAGGCATCGATCGTTGAATGAAGGAACCAGAATTTTGAATTTCTATCCATAACTTTCTATCCTTTAAGCCATTTCTTTGATCATATAGTCGATACCGTCGGCGATGATAGCCTGGATGTCGTTCTTTGAAGGATCTACGTACTCTACGAGAGCAAGGTCCTCAGGGAGAACCTCATAGATTCCGAACTTTTCCATCTTCTCGATGTCCTTTGCCAGACAAGCCTTTACGAGATAGATAGGGAAGATGTCCATAGGGAGCACCTTGCCGTAAACATCGCTCATAAGGAATGCGCGAGGACCGCCGTTCATATTGGTATTCATATCGTACTTCTTGTTAGGGCAGAGCCAAGAGAAGTAGCTTCTCTGAGAAGAGAATACGTTGCGGACTGGCTTTGCCCAGCCGAACCACTCTCTTTCGGTACCCTCGTGAAGAAGGGTGACCTGGTTGTCGAAGAATCCGATGAAACCGTCTTCACCTACGTTCTCACCAGTGAGAGCGTCGCCGCTGACGAAACGGATGTCGCCTGCTGCGTTGTCATAGAAGTCTGCGAGGGCCTTGACTGGAGTTCCAGGAAGAGCCTCTACATATGCAGGCCTCTTTGCCACAGGTCCGGTCACTGCGATCTTTCTTGAAAGGTCGAGCTTTCCGGTCGTGAAGAGCTTACCGATCGCTGCGAGGAGAAGGAGGGAAACAGTCCATACGGTCTCACCCTTCTTGATAGGGGAGATGTGGCTGATCTGTACGCCTACGTTTCCTGCAGGGTGCTTGCCGCTTACGGTGTGAAGGACTGCGCCTTCAAGTTTGTGGAATGCTGAAACAGCGCTCTTTTCGCTGTTGATTGAGACGTGAACTCCACCTTCGGTGAGTTTCGAGAGAGCCTGTACGCCGGCCTGGATGGCAGCGAACTGGTCACCGAGTACGAAGTCGGTGTCTGCAGCGAGAGGGGCTGTGTTGAATGCTGATACGAAGATAGCCTTAGGCTTGATGGCAGGATCTGCCATAATACCGTAAGGTCTCTGGATAAGTGCTGTCCAAAGTCCGCTCTTGAGGAGCGTCTCCTTGACTTCTTCAGCAGAGGTCTTGGAAAGATCCTTTGCGCCGAAATCGACGTATTCCTGCTGGGCGTCAGCCTTTACAAGAACTGCAAGCAACTTTCTCTTGTCACCTCTGACAACCTGAGCTACCGTTCCGCTGACCGGAGAGGTGAGGAGGATGTCAGGATTCTTTTTGTCTGCGAGTACTGGTGAGCCAGCGAGGACCTTGTCACCTTCTCTGACGAGGAGTCTTGGAAGGAGACCCTTGAAGTCAGTAGGCTTTACGGCAACGATGTCCGGAGTGACTGTACTTGCGACTGACAGGGCAGCGGCACCACTTATAGGAATGTCGAGACCCTTTTTCAAATCGATGTTGTTTGACATAATATTTTATTATAAGTATTTTCCGCCGCGAATTTACTTAAAAAATTCGTATTTTCGCGAAGTTATGACAAACAATGTGAACGCTATTTTGGATGGACTGAATCCGGAGCAACTTGATGCAGTCCAGTGTGTAGAAGGACCTGTGTTGATAGTAGCGGGCGCGGGTTCCGGTAAAACAAGGGTTTTGACGAGCCGAATTGCCTATATGCTCGCCCAGGGCGTAGCCCCTGAGAGCGTACTGGCTCTGACCTTTACGAAGAAGGCCGCTGCGGAGATGAAGGAGCGAATCGCTCTGATGGTGGGAGAACAAAAGGCCCGTAAACTCTATATGGGAACCTTTCATTCTGTCTTCATCAGATTTCTCAGGGAATTCGCTTCAGAAATCGGCTTTCCGTCTTCCTTTACCATCTACGACACCTCTGATTCCGTAAGTGCGATCAAGGCCTGTATCAAGGAACTCGGTCTGGACGAGAAGGTTTACAAGCCAAAGACCGTCCTCTCCCGCATTTCGAAGGCGAAGAACAATCTCATCACCTTCGTGGGCTATCGCAACAACCAGCCGGCCATTATGGCCGATGTAGCCTCAAAGATGCCGAAGATCTGTGACCTCTATCAGCTCTATGCCACGAAGTGCAAGCAGAGCGGAGTGATGGACTTCGACGATATCCTCCTGTATATGAATATCCTCCTGAGGGACAGTCCTGCCGCCTTGAAATCCATATCGGAGAGATTCTCGCATATCCTGGTCGATGAGTATCAGGACACCAACTTCGCGCAGTATCTCATTCTGAAAAAGCTCTGTCAGGCTCACGGCAACATATGCGTGGTGGGTGATGATTCCCAGTCCATATATTCATTCCGCGGCGCCAGGATCGAGAACATCCTGAATTTCCGCAAGGACTTTCCTAAGAACAAGGTGTTCAGGCTGGAGCGAAACTACCGCTCCACCCAGACCATCGTGAATGCCGCGAATTCCGTCATCGCGAAGAACACCGACAGGATCCCGAAGGAATGTCACTCAATGGGCGATGAAGGTGAGAAGATAGAACTGATCCGTTCCTACACCGAACAGGAAGAGGCCGTGCAGATATGCTCCGAGATTCTCGGAAGAATGCGCAAGGCCCAGTGCGAGTACCGTGACTTCGCCATTCTGTACAGGACGAATTCCCAGTCCCGTGCCCTTGAGGAAGCCCTCCGAAGAAGAAACATCCCTTATCAGATCTTCTCCGGAAACTCCTTCTATGACAGGGCCGAGGTGAAGGATATGATGGCATATTTCAAGCTGGTCTGCAATGTGGGGGACGAAGAGTCCTTCAAGAGAGTCGTGAACAAGCCTGCCAGGGGAATAGGCGAGACTTCTATGTCCGCCCTGGATGCCGCTGCCAAGGCTCATAAGACCACTCTTTTCAAGGCCGCATACCTGGATGACCTCGCTGAATTCGGACTCAAGGATGCCGCCGCCCAGAAAATACGCAACTTCTGTGATATGATCAACGGCTTCGCGATGAACGTCCACAAGACGGATGCCCACGAAATAGCCGCAAGGATTGCCGATGATTCAGGACTGTACAATCTGTACAAGCTCAGCCAGACCGTGGAAGACCAGGCCAGGGCTGCCAACATAGAGGAACTTCTCAACTCCGTCCAGAGTTTCATTGAGGACAGGGAGGAGGAAGTGGCCCAGGAGGAGGATGTACCGGAGACTATGCTCGTCACTCTTTCAGACTTCCTTGACAACGCCGCCCTTCTGAGCGCAGTCGATGTCGAAGATGAAGGTGAGGACGCCAACAACAAGGTCACCCTTATGACAGTCCATTCTTCCAAGGGACTCGAGTTTCGTTTTGTCTTCATTGCGGGCCTTGAGGAGAATCTTTTTCCATCCGGAGGCTGGAATGCGACTCCACAGGATATCGAAGAGGAAAGACGACTCTTCTATGTGGCTGTCACAAGAGCCAAGGAGGCCGTCTCGCTCTCGTTCGCAAAGACCAGGATGCGCAACGGAAAACACGAATCCAATGCACCAAGCCGTTTCGTCAAGGAAATTGACAGAAGGTATATCCTGAATCCTCTTATGGATGATGATTTCGATGACTCTGATACAAGGGATGAGATAGGATTCCCTGTCAGGAGAAGATCTTTCGCGCCTCAGTCGGAGATTACTTTCAGGAAGAGAAGCGCTCCTGCTCCTCTGGTTCCGCCAAGACCGAAGAATCTCGTGCCTCTCAACAGGGCAGTTCCGAAGTCAGATCCTGGGTTTATCTCGGATCCGATAGAAAAATTCAAGGTCGGAATGAGAATCGAACACAACAAATTCGGCAAGGGAACTATTTTCTCTATGGAGGGCAAACTTCCTGATACAAAGGCTGTTATAGATTTTGATGGCCTAGGAAGGAAGGTCCTTATCTTAAAATTTGCCAAAATTAAGATATTATAGATTTGGAGAATTAGTTAGAATTATTTACTTTTGAATCGAAGTTTTTCATAGTTTAAGTTTAGGTTAAGTAGCGGGGCGGTCGCAGTGATTGCGATTGCCTCGTGAATTTTTTATATATATGCGTATATACAAAAAAAATCGGAGGCATTTCTGTCTCCGATTTTTTGTTTTCTTTATCTGTTAGAGAGAGTCTCCGAAGTCTTCCTTGAACTTGGCTACGAGGTCCTCCTGCCAGTGGCCGATTTCCTTGAGGGTTCCGTAGAAGAATCTGAGGACAGGCGGCTCCATAGTCCATTTGAGACCTCCGATGAGTTCCTTGTTGTCCCATACCCATTTCACACGGTCTGCGCAGTATTTGATCTGGCTGAGGGTGAATACTCGTCTAGGGCAGCCGAGACGCAGGAGCTCCATTTCAGCGAAGCGCTCGGTACCGTCCGGTTCACGCTGCTCTGAAAGCGTACCTCTTTCCATTCCTCGGATACCGCCGGCAATGTAGAGAGCTACAGCCACAGCTCCGGCAGGATACTGGTCGTGAGGCATATTCGGAACGAAGGCCTGGGCGTCGATGTGAGCGCCGAGTCCGCCGGCCGGCGTGATCATAGGAACACCATAGTCTGCGCATTCCTTTACGAGATACTCGATGAATTCAGGACCCTGGCAGAGATATTCCATATCGAGGGACTCATACAGACCCTGTGTCATTGCCTCGATAGAACGTACGTCGATACCTCCGTATGTGAGGAAACCCTCATAGAGAGGAACGAACTGAACCATATCTTCGAAGAACTGCTTGTTGTGGCAGATAATGGCACCACCGCGTGCAAATCCGAGCTTTCTTGCAGAGAAGTAGATGATGTCCATCTTGTCTGCGAGAAGGTGGTATATTTCCTTGGTGGTCATATACTTGCACTGAGCCTCGCGGGTCTTCATAAAGTAGATGTTGTCCTGGAGGAGGGAAGCGTCAAGGACGCTCTTCACTCCGTAGTGGTGACATACGTCTGCAACTGCGAGCATATTTTCAAGACTGAGAGGCTGGCCTCCGATGAGGTTGGTGCCGGCTTCGATACGTACGAAGGCGACTTTCTCAGGCCCGTATTCCTCGATTGTCTTCTTGAGTCTCTTGAGGTCGAAATCTCCCTTGAACGGCAGCGTGCTCTGAGGCTTTACGCCTTCTGGCTTCACGAGTTCGATTACCGAACCGCCTACTCGTGTAATATGAGCCTTGGTCGTGGTGAAGTGGAAGTTCATAAGGGTGACCATTCCTGGCTTCACGTAGGTCTCTGCGAGAATGTTCTCACAGGCGCGTCCCTGGTGTGCAGGAAGCACATATTCGCATCCGAACACATCCTTGACTGCTTCCTTGAAACGGAAGAATGATTCTGAACCTGCATAAGCGTCGTCTGCCTGCATCATCGCAGCTGTCTGAAGGTCGGACATAGCGTTGACTCCGGAGTCTGTAAGCATATCCATAAAGATATCCTTGTTGTGGAGGAGGAAGGTGTTGTTACCTGCTTCCTGTGCTTTGCGGAGACGCTCTTCCACTGGGAGGAGGCTTAATTTCTGCACAACGCGAACCTTGTGCATCTCGAGAGGAACCTGATTCTCAGGTTTGTAGAATTTTACTGCCATTTTTGGTTATTGATTTGTGTTTTGTTTTCGTGGTTTGACTTTCTTTCGGAAAAGTCCAATATCAAATATACCAAAAAATAGAGAAAATATCCATTTGGGCTTATTATTTTAGTACAAAATCAGATATTTCCTTGATGCCGACAATTCCATAGTAAGATTCGACGATGTCTCCCTGGAGATAGACCCTCCTTCCGAGAAGGTCAGGATGGTCGGGAAGATTCAGGTTGTCCCTTATGCTGCCCTTGGTCAAGGCGACTGAAATGCAGGATTCCTTTGTGCTTACGGATGACCTGGATGCTATAGCAATGTTGGTGTTTGATTTGAACGGGGCGTCGAAGCTTATTCCCTTGGCTCCTGATGAGAGGTCTCCTCCTACGATGTAGCCATAGACCCAGACCGCCTTCGCTCCGACGTGCGAACGGATAGCCGTGATGTTGAAGGCGGTTTCTTTCGTGCTGCCGGCCTCGGCCGACGATCCGCCTCCGATGACAAAGTCCTCGTTGAGGTAAACTGCAGTCGTGTCCACGTCCAGGGATATGCTGGCTCCGCCTTCACCTGACGTTGCGTTCCCTCCGGCCGATATTCCTATCGTCAGAATCTGCTGGCTGGCCAGGGTCCTGGTCAGCAGGACCTCGTCCTTGCCGTCGTTGGTAAGAATGAGGGATACTGCTCCCGGGTTGAAGTAGGCAATCCTTTTTTCGGTAAAGCAGTAGGCCAGCTTGCCCTCTGCGCTTTTCAGAAGCAGGGCCCCGTTGGGGTAGGCTGTTAGGAAGTTCTCGTCGATGTTCAGCTTTACCCCGGAATTTACGAGCCTGCAGTCCAGCTTGACCTTCGTCGTCTTGCCCGCTGAGACCGTCACCACCTTGGTGTCTCCATACTGTGGGCAGGAGAATTTCGGCACCGTGAACTTCTGTGAGATCGCGTTTATCGTATAGGAGCCGGGCTCCACGTCGATTTTTTCAGGGGATTCACCATAGGTCCCTGAATATATTTCCTTTCCTGCCGAGTTCTGGACATTGAGGATGAAGTCGTTTGTGTCCGGGATGGATGCGTTCCGTCCCGTTGCCTTCGTCTCGTCGTAGAGGTCATACCTGAAGGCCCATTCCAGCTCTCCTTCGCCTTTCTCCGGAAAGAGGATGTCGCTGCAGCCACATAGAAGCAGGACTGCCGCTGCTGATAGTGTCGCGGATGTCTTGAACATATTTCATTCATTTGTCCGCCTTGTTCCGTGTGGGGCAAAAATAAAAAAGAATCAGCCGAATTAACGGCTGATTCTACAAATTTCCGGTTGAAAAAACAATTTTCAACTGTTTACCACGGATTTTACTCCTTCCAGTCTGGATCAAGTTCTGAAACAGACTCGTCGAGGTCCATCCAAGCGCGTGCGCAGGCGAGGTCGAGACCGTCGTCGATGTCGCAGGCTGTTCTCTTGCTTACCACGAACTTGTAAGGGTTGCGGCCGTGGAAGTATGACCATTCGATCATCTTCTTTCTAGGAGCCATAAGGATACCGTCAGTTACGAAGTACATCACAGGAAGCTGCTGTGAAGGTACGTGCTTGAGACCAAGCTCGTAGTTGAGAGGGCCTTCCTCAGTCCAGACATATCTCTTGAAGGATTCTACGCTCATAAGTGAGTCGTAGCCCTGCTCGAGAGCCGGATAGTAAGCCTCGATGGCCTTTCTGTAATCCTTAGGGGTTACGAGCGGTGATGTCGCGGTTGCCCAGAGAATGGTTTCTCCGTCCACGTTTTCGCAGATGTGGCGTACGACTTCTCCGAATGTCTTTGTCTTTTCGTCACAGTATTCGATTGCTCTCTTGTGAGTATCTGCTCCTGCTCTTCTTGCCATTTCAAGCATAAGGTCAGAATCGGAAGATACGACGATGCGTGTCACTTCCTTTACCTGCTTCAACTGTGCGATCTTGTTGAGGAGAAGGTTTGTTCCTGCGAAAGGAGCAACATTCTTGTTCTTCAGTCTCGTACTTCCTGCACGAACTGGAATGATGGCTGTAATAGTCTTTTCTGCCATAACTGTGTTTTTTAATTATTCTGAGAAGAACTTGAGGAGCTCGTGAACGAGTTCCGCAGCTTTCTCTTCGTTAGTGATAGTTTCTATTGGGAAGCCGATCGATGCGGCTTTGTATCCGTTTCCTATATATACTATGCCGGCGTTGATGTTGGTGTCTTCATATCTGAGGAATCCTGCGGCATTCTCGGATGCCGGAAGAAGTCCGTCAGCTGTTTCGACGCTGTAGGTCTTGCCGAATTTTGCCTGCTGGTAGGCGATTCCGCCTATGTTCTGCGGTTTGAAGAGCTCAGTCTTGTGCATCTTCGTCCTTGCATAGCGTGTTCCGTATGTGGTGAGCCACTTGTAACCGAGGACGCTCTGTACGAATTCCTGGGTGTTGGCCCTGTATGTGCTGTCAATCTGCACAGGATAAATCATATCCCAAACATCCGTTGCAATTTTCGAGCCTGAGATAAGGATGTTTCCTCCATCCGAGGTGTAGTTTCTGATCGCTTCCTGAAGCTTTACAGGGAAGACCTGGTATCTGTCCGGCATATTTCCTGTGCCGAGGTTGGTCGTGACCTGTTTTCCGCAGATGATGTCGGCTGCGAAAGCTCCGTCTGCAATTCCTGGATTCTCTTCGAAGGCCTCGTTGCTTGCTGAATAGAATGAGTAACCTGCCTCGAGAATGTATTTTCCGTGTACGGAAGGATAGTCGAAAGTGTTGCCAGGCACTACCTTGCCCGCATCGTCAACCCAGCTTGAACCGAAACCGGCGTTGTCGTCGTCCATCCAAGGTAGGGTGCGGCGGAAGTTGTACTGCTCACCGATGAAGTTGATCTCGTTGATGTATGGAACTCCGCTGTCAAGGCTGTTGTCGAATCCGGCCCTGTCCTTTCCGTCGAACCAGGCTGGAGATGAAAGGCGGTCGAAGTTGTTGACTACGAGAATCTTGCCCTTTGATGCGGCTGGAATGCCGGCGCTGAGAATCTCAGAAGGGAAGCTCTTTCCTCCCTGGTTGTATGCCTCGATCTTGTAGCTGTAGATGTGACCCGGCTGGATTTCGATTTCCTTTGAGAGGGTGTTGCCTATGACAGTGCCGTTGTCCCATCCTCCGTCGTCAATCCTTGTGTAGAGGATGTAGCCGTCTGCCGTTGCCGTAGGTTCGGCTGCATCGGCCGTCTCCTTCCAGGAAAGTCTTACCTTGTTGCCGTCAAGAACGGCTGCGAAGGTGTTTACAGGGAGTGGCTGGACCACATATGGACAGCCGTAGCGGTTGCTGAGGTATTTGAGCATACCCTTGTAGATCGCGCGGCTGACGGTGAACCTGTATGCAGGGTTGAGACCGAACTTCATATCAGCGAAGTTCTGGTGGCTGAGGTGCTCGAGGAGCATTGCCGGAACTCCGGTTGTCCTGGATTCGCTGTAGTTGCCGTCGCGGAGCTGTCTTCTGCTCCAGAGAGGCTCGTATTCGCTGCGCACGTCGTTGACGATCTGGGTCTGTACGAAGTCGGCGAGTTCCCTGGCCTGGAGTCTGTCCTCTCCGTTAGGAAGGACTCTGCTGTCGTCGGCCATAAGGGTGTAGATGCTGAGGGTGCCGACGATTGAATCGTTCGGCGTTGTTCCTGCGTCAGTATGGAAGGCGAAGCTCAGGTCGAACGGAATGCCCTTGCCCTCTTCCTTCGGATTTACGCGTGAACCTCCGGCCATCATCGATGTCCAGGCTCCGCGTGTTCCGTAATCGTTCGTGTAGTCTTTGTCGAATTTATGGGTGATAGTGGAATCGGTGCCGGCCCACTGCATCCAGTAAACGGCTCCTTCCACGAAGCTAGGATAGCCTGAAGTCTCCCACTCTTCCAACGGGGTGGTGTCGAGACCGCGGGCGATCTTGCCGATACCTCCTCCGATCTTCACTCCGTCGGCCGTGATCACGCTCTTTGAGGATACTTTCTCGCCGTCAGGAATGACATTGTCGAGGGTCACGCAGCCTTCGGTGCCCTTTGCGAATTCGAAGGTGCCGAGGTAGATCCAGGTGCCACCTCCGATTTTCTGGTTTACGATGAAGTTGCTTTCTCCACCGAGGTGCTTTACGGTATAGTGAGCTGCTGTCGTGCTGTTTTCAAGGCTCTTGTAGGAGATATATACGGCGTAATTGCCTCTTTCAGGGATGTCCGGTGTCCACACCGCTTCGCTCTTGTAGAGCTTGGCTTTCTTGGACGGGATGCAGGCGGCCTGACGGACTGTTCCCATAGTGAACGGGTTGTCGGTGCCGTAGTAAGCCTTCTTCGCATCAGCGAAGCCCACGCCGGCGTCGCTCCAGCTGCCTTTTTCGCCATATGTTCCGGCACGGCGGGTGTAGCCGTCCCTTTCCTCGCTGAACATCGGGTCGTTGTCGCAGATGACTTCCCAAGGCTGAGGGTCTCTTTCGCGCGGGGTCATACAGTATGCTCCTGCATTTTCGAGCATAGGTATGAGGAATGGTACTACATAACTCTGGGTGTATGTGTCTTCAACCGTCTGGAGGAGGGTGGCGCGCTGCCACTCCCAGCGGTCAAGCTTTGCTTCAAAATATCGGCCGTGGCTCTGCCAGAGGGCGATGTATCTGCCGTCGAGACCTTTAGGATATGCGAGTGATTCTTCTCTTGTGATGAATCTCTTCTCCTTGCCTCTGTTGTCACAGGTGCGGAAAAGCTTTGAATTAGGCTGGCCGTCGTTGCCTAGTTCCGGCATTATGAGTTCCTTTGCGTTGAGGTTCCTCGTGTAGATGTTGCCGACCTTGATGTCTTCATATTCTTCTGGAGCAAGTTCCTTGAGCTCCTTCTTGAGCCAGTCGACATCTCCTGCCTTCAATGGATAGTCAGATAGGGAGGGACCGAAGTAAAAATCATAAACACAGCCTCTTTTCATTACCTTGTCAATCTTGAGGAATGACGTGACCGAGGTCTTCTCCTTGAGAAGGACGCTTATCGAGTCACAGGCAGGTTGAAATTCTTCGGCTATCTGGGCCGAAACTGTCACGGACGCCAATGCAATGGCGGAAAGTGTCAGTGCGATTTTTTTGATCATTTGGCTTTTATATTAGTTTTAACCTTGTGGTACAGGATTAGTGTGATGATGCTTCCTATGATAATTCCGGTCGTGTCCGCAACGAAATCCAGGGGATCTCCGGTCCTGTAATCAATCTGCATCTGTCCGAGTTCCGTTCCTATTGCGAAGGCCACTCCGGCCAATACGCCTGCTATGACCAGAATCAGGGAAAACCTTATTTTGCCAATGTATTTGTTCAGGAAGGCAAGCCCGAACAGGAATGGGAACGGCAGGAACATAAGTGCGTGCGCAAACTTGTCGGAAGGAATTCCGAGAATAGTTCTAGGGATTTCCTCAATGCTGTCGAATTTTCCGAAGCACAGGTATATGACCAGGAAGAAATAAACAGTGAAGATTATCTTCCAGGTAATTCTGTATTTGCTGTCAATAATGTGCTCTACCATAGCTTAAAGCTGCTGCATATCGTTTAGTTTCTTGTAATAGCCGTCAAGTGCGAGGAGTTCCTCGTGCTTTCCTCTTTCCACGATTCTTCCTTCGTCCATTACGATGATCTCGTCAGCGTTCTTGATGGTTGAGAGACGGTGGGCGATCGCAATGGTGGTCCTGGTTGACATAAGTCTCTCGAGGGCCTCCTGGACGATTCTCTCTGACTCAGTGTCGAGGGATGCCGTAGCCTCGTCGAGGATGAGGATAGGAGGGTTCTTGAGAATTGCGCGGGCGATGCTGACTCTCTGCCTCTGTCCGCCGGAGAGCTTGCATCCGCGGTCACCGATGTTGGTGTCGTAGCCTTCTTCCTTCTCCATAATGAAGTCGTGGGCGTTGGCTATCTTGGCCGCTTCGATTACCTGTTCCTTCGTGGCGTTCTCCACGCCGAAGGCTATGTTGTTGAAGATTGTGTCGTTGAAGAGGATGGCCTCCTGGTTCACGTTTCCGATGAGGCTTCTGAGACTGACGATGCCGAGGTCGCGTACGTCGTTGCCGTCAATCGTTATGGAGCCGGATTCCACGTCATAGAAGCGCGGAATGAGATCCACGAGAGTGGATTTTCCTGCTCCGGAAGCTCCTACGATCGCAATCGTCTTGCCCTTCTCGATGTCGAGGCTGATGTCCTTGAGGATTTCCTTGTTGTTGTCAGAATACTTGAAGCAGACATTCTTGAAGCTGATCCTGTCATTGAAGCCCTCAATCTGCTTAGGCTCTGCGATTTCTTTTATGCTGCTCTCCGCTTCGAGAATCTTGTTGATTCTCTCCATTGATGCAAGACCCTTCGGGATGTTGTAGGCTGCCTTCGAAAGTTCCTTCAGAGGGTTGAGGATGCTGTACATCATCACCATAAAGAAGATGAAGGTTGAGGCGTCGATAGGTGAACGGTTGCTGAGGATGAGTGATCCTCCGAACCAGAGAACGATCATTATCATCACGGTGCCGAGGAATTCGCTCATAGGGTGGGCGAGTGCCTGGCGGGTGTTGACCCTGTTGTATTTGCGTCTCATCGCCTCGGTGACATTGTTGAATCTGTCGGTCATCTTCTTCTCGGCGATGAAGGCCTTGATGATGCGGAGTCCTCCGAGGGTTTCCTCCACCTGCGACATAGTGTCGCTCCAGAGAAGCTGGGCGTCAAGGGATTTCTTCTTGAGCTGCTTTCCGATCACACCCATCAGCCAGGCCATGAACGGCACGAAGAGGATGGTGAAGAGGGTGAGCTCCCAGCTGGTATAGACCAGGACTGCGAAGTAGAAGATGATGAGGATAGGATTCTTGATCAGTACGTCGATTGACGATGTGATGGAAGTCTCGACCTCCTGTACGTCACCTGTCATCCTGGCTATTATGTCGCCCTTTTTCTCCTGGGAAAAGAAACCGATAGGCAGGGCGAGTATCTTGCGGTAAATCTTGTTTCTGATGTCTTTGACGATGCCGGTGCGGATAGGAATCATCACGGCTGACGATCCGAAATAGCAGGATGTCTTCAGAAGTGTGGTAAGACCGAGGAATCCGCAGAGAACCATAAGCGTCATAGACGCTCCGTGCTCCGTCATAAAATTAGATACGTACCAGTACGCGTTGTTTATGAGCTTTTCCTTGAAGTCGCCTTCGGCTTCCCAGGGAATGAATTCATATACGGTCTGGTTCAGGTTGAAGAGCAGGTTCAGCATCGGAATCACCAGCGAGAATGAAAAGATGTTGAATACTGCTGACAATATATTGAGGATGACTGATTCGCCGAGGAACCTCTTGTATGGTCCGACGTATTTCAGCATCATCTGCCAAAATTCTTTCATTAAGAAATACTTATTTAATATATTCCTACAAATATAGGTATTTTTCGATTCAAACCTACATCAGACGGTCCAGCCAATGGTAGATGAGCCAGACTCTTTTTTTGAGGACGGAGTAGTCCAGGGAAGACGGAATGTCGTCTTCCTTGTTGGTTTTCATCGTGATGCCCGAGGTGAAGAGCACCGCAGGAATGCCGGCGTCGAGAAAGACCTTCTGGTCGCCGATTCTGTTGTAGAAAATCCTCGTGAACCCGGCTGATCCGTAGTAGTCGAAGCAGAGGTCCATCTTGAGGCGCGGGTTGGTGTTGTTGCAGGAGTTGAGCTGGGCTACGAACCGGCCTCCGCTGAGCATAAGCATATAGTCCGGTCTGCCGGATTTGAGAGGGGCGAGGGTGGAACCGAGAATATCCAGGTTCACCATCGCGACTATTCTTTCCTTGGTAATTGCAAGACCAGTTTCGGGGTCGGTCAGCAATCCTTTTTCTATGGTGCTCATAAGGGCTCGGCTTCCTGCCATACTGAGGTCCTTGGCGTCGAAGGCCACGAAAAGGACTGACGTCTTGTATGTCTTGCCGAGAGTCTTCATCGACTTCAGCATATGGGCCAGGTTCAGCAAAGCCGCCACTCCGCTGGCGTTGCTGTCTGCTCCCGGGTGAGTCTTGCCGTTGATTGTCGGAATGTTGTCGAAATGAGCTCCGACTATGATGTATCTTCGCTCAGGTCCTTTCTGCCATCCTGAAGACAGACCTATGACATTGTGTCCGATGACGCTGCTGTCCGGTTTTGCGGGGAAGGAAAGGGAGAATGTCTCCATTCCTTCTTCCCTCATCTGGCGCTGAATCCACATCGCAGCTTCCACGGCTCCCGGCGTTCCGGTTGCACGGCTGTCGCAGAGACTGTCGCACAGAAAATCCACACAGCGGCTGAGTGTTTTTTCGGTCACCACGGCCTCGGCGTTCCTTGTGCTGGGAATGAATCTTCTCGTTTTGGCGGCATTCTGACCATAGGATTGGCCGGTGCCGATCAGACAAATGCCTGACAGTAGAAAGATTATGAATTTTTTTTGGTGCGTCACTGCTTAAGGCACAATTAATGTTATCTTTGTGAGATTTGACGAGCCACAAAGATAGTCAAAAACTCCATTTATGAAGAGGATAATCTCGTTTCTTGTTTCGATGTTCTGCCTGCTTGGCACCGCCGGTGCCCAGTATGACCAGGATGTGTTCTCCTGGAGGGGCCGCAACGCCCTTTCCGAGGGCAAATATGCCGAGGCCATACAGAACTTCAATGTCATCGCGAGGCTGGATACCGCCGATTACTGGAATTTCTTCTACCGTGGTATTGCCAAATACAACCTTGGTGATATCCGCGGAGCCCAGCAGGACTTCAACAGAAGCATTCGCCTGAATCCGGTCTTTACTAACGGATATCATTACAGGGCAATTACATATAGCCGTTTCGGTGACTTTGACGCGGCTTTCTCCGACCTCGCTGAGGCCATCCGTCTCCGTCCTGGTTTTCTGGGACTGTACTACACCAGGGGAGTGACTTCCTTCCTCGCCCAGAAATTCGACCTTGCGGTGGAAGATTTCAACAAGTACATCAAGAAGGAACCGAAGGATCCGGGAGCATATCTGAACAGGGGAGCCAGCTATCTCTTCCTCGGGGATACCCTCAAGGCACTTGCAGACTACAACAAGGCAATCAAGCTCGACAGGTTCGAACCTGAAGGCTACATCAGAAGGGGACGCCTCAATGCGATGAGGAAGAATTACGGCGAGGCCATAGCCGATATGAACAAGGCCATCCAGCTGGACAGCACGAATACGTTCGCATATTTCAACAGGGCTATAATGCATTATGACAGAAATGATTATAATTCTGCGATGTCGGACCTGAACCGCGTGCTCAAGGATGAACCGGGCAATGCCCTCACACTCTACAACCGAAGTCTCATCAATGCCCAGGTCGGCAATTTCGACGAAGCCCTCGCCGATATGGACAGGGTGATCAACATAAACCCGAAGAATGTCCTGGCCTACTACAACAGGGCCGCCTTCTTCGTGGAAATGCAGAGGTGGAGAGATGCCCTGGATGACTACGACAAGGCAATAGACCTCTATCCTGACTTTGCGAAGGCCTATATGAACAGGTCTTTCGTGAAGAACCGTCTGGGAATGAAGAAGGAGTCGAAGAAGGACTACGACGTGGCTCAGAAGAAGGTTGCGGAATACAGGGAAAAGAATGCCGCCAATGAGGGCTCCTTTGCTGACACGACCAAGAAATACAGCGCCCTGCTGAGCTTCGATGCGGATTTCGCGAAGAAGGATTTCGACAATGAACTGCTCCAGCACAGGGATGTGGACATAAAGCTCAGGCCTCTCTACAAATTCGTCCTGTCTCCGGAAAGGGCGACGACGAGGTATGCCCTGAGCAGAAGGTTCGAAAATCCGATCCTGGACAAGTTCCTCGACGAGGCGAGGGTGCCTGTGGCAATCACGAATCAGGATTCGCTCGCAGGTGTGCCGCGCGGCATCGGACTTGACGCCCAGCTCTATAGCGATATGGCTGAAAGGAGGGCGGACACCTATTTCTACCGCGGACTCCTCGACCTGCAGCACAAGATGTACAACTCGGCCCTCTCGAATTTCGAGAAATCGGTGGAGAAGGAGGAAGGCGGCAGATACAGCGATGCCTACGGAGCTTTCTACAAGGTCAATCTCGGAGTGCTCCGCGCTGAGATGATCGACTTCATCGCATCTATGCAGAGCAATGTCCAGACCCTCACTATGGATGACAGCGGAGCCACCCGCGCCCGCATCAGCGACAGGGTCGAACGTACTTATGACTATACTGAAGCAATTGAGGCGATGGAAGAAGCGGCCAAGGCCCTGCCTGACATCCCTTATGTCCACTATAATCTCGGCAATCTCTATTGCCTCTCTTCCCAGTTCGTGAATTCAATAAGCAGCTACTCCAGGGCCATCGAACTCTACCCGTATATGGGTGACGCCTATTTCAACAGGGGACTCGTGCTCATCTATCTGAAAGACAAGGAGAAAGGTTGCATCGACCTTTCCCGCGCAGGCGAGCTCGGAGTGGACAGCTCCTATAGCGTAATCTCAAAATATTGTGAGGAGGACAAGAATCTTTGATTATGCTGCAATTTATGAGCATTTCCAGCGGAAGCTGCGGTAACTGTTACATACTCAAGGGAGACCAGGGAAGGGGAATCATCATCGACGCCGGCGTAAGCCTCCGCCGTCTCAAGAGGGCCCTGCTTTCCGTGGGTTTCAGTTTCGATGATTTCGCCGCCGTCCTCGTCACCCACGACCATCTGGACCACATCCGTCATCTCGGCCCGTATTGCAAGACCCTGAAGCTGCCGGTCTATGCTACCGATGTACTTCACAGGGCTCTCGCGGTCCATACTTTCACCCGCGATTACATCGCCGGATGCAGGCGCATCCTGCCGGCAGGGGAGTGGACCGAAGTCGCTCCCGGTTTCGAAGCGCGCTGGTTCGAAGTCCCTCACGATGCCACCCAGACGGTCGGCTTCGTGATCCGTGCCTTCGGGCACCAGATCGTCCACATCACCGACTGCGGAAAGATGACGGCCGAAGCCCTTGACTGGGCCAGGCAGGCCGACACCGTGACGGTGGAATCCAATTTCGACATCGGAATGCTTATGGCCGGCCCATATACCGAGGCTCTCAAGATGAGGATATGTCAGGGTCACGGACATCTTAGCAATGACGGCTGTGCCGATGCCGTCAAGACCTTCGTGCACGACGGGCTGAACAATATTTTCCTCTGCCATCTGAGCGAGAACAACAATACCCCTGACCTTGCCTTTGAATCTGCGAAGGAGGCCCTTGCCGAGGCCGGAGTCATGGATGGCGAGATAAATCTCCGGACTCTTCCAAGACAATATCCTTCACCTCTTTTCACTTTGTGAAAATGGTTTTTTGTATAATCTTTCTTACATTTGCACCCGCGGCAGGACAATCTTGCCGTTTATAAACCCCTATTATGATAATTATCGTAGAAAGCGGCGCTACAAAGACAGATTGGTGCGCCATCCAGGCTGACGGAAAAGAAATCAGCGTCAAGACAGCTGGCATGAACATCTCTACTATGCCTGCTGAAGCAATCAGTGCAATCATCAATGAGGCTGCCCCAGTGCTCAACCCTGCTGGAGAAAAGGTAACGGAAGTACATTTCTATGCAGCTGGACTCATCGTTCCGGAAGGAGAGAAAGTCCCTGAGTCTGCAAAGGTCCTCGATGCCCAGCTCAAGGCTATCTGGCCTGACGCTGAGATGGAGTACGCATCCGACCTTCTCGATGCGGCCCGTGCGGTATGCGGTCACAAGCCAGGTATCGCAGTCATTATGGGAACTGGCTCCAACAGCTGTTTCTTCGATGGCGAAAAGGTGGTCAAGAATGTCCGTTCAGCCGGATTCATCCTCGGAGACGAGGGCGGCGGAGCCTGCCTCGGCAAAATGTTCATGGCAGATTTCCTCAAGGGCCTCGTACCTGAGCCTGTGGCATCAGAGTTCGCTTCTACATACCAGGTTGATTATATGACTGTCGTAAAGAATGTCTACAAGAGTGACGCTCCTTCGAAGTATCTCGGATCGTTCGCTCCTTGGATTATGGAAAGATATTCTACTTGCGACTATATGAAGAACCTCATCGAGCAGAATTTCAGGAACTTCATCGAGAGAGCCTTGAAGCAGTATCCTATCGACAAATACCCTGTAGGCGTCGTAGGTGGCTTCGGAAACGCTCACCAGGTCGTAATGAAGAAGGTTGCCGCTGAGTACGGAATCAAGTTCTCCGACATTATGGCAACACCTATCGAAGGTCTCGTCAAGTATCACACCGGAAAAAATTAATGTCATAATATGAGAACAACAGAACAGTCTTCAAACTACGCTCATCTCGACCAGATGTCAACCGAGGAACTCCTCCGTGGCATCAACAACGAGGACAAGAACGTCCCAGTCGCAATTGAGAAAGTAATCCCTAATATCCAGGCCCTCATCGACCAGATCGTCCCAAGAATGGAAAAGGGCGGCCGTGTATTCTACATCGGTGCCGGTACCAGCGGACGTCTCGGAGTCGTTGACGCATCTGAGATCCCTCCTACATACGGTGTCGCTGACGCATTCATCGGAATTATGTGCGGTGGCGACGGTGCCATCAGGAACGCTGTCGAAGGAGCCGAGGATGATGAGAACGGAGCTTGGGCTGACCTTGCTCCATACAAGCCGAACGAGAACGATACCCTCATCGGTATCGCCGCATCAGGAACCACTCCTTATGTGATCGGAGGCATCAAGGCTGCACGCGAGGCCGGTATGCTTACCGGATGTATTACCTGCAACGAGGGTTCTCCTGTCGCTCAGGTTACCGAATATCCTATCGCAGTAGTGGTAGGCCCGGAATTCGTGACCGGTAGTACCCGTATGAAGGCGGGTACCGCGCAGAAGCTCGTGCTCAATATGATTTCAACATCCTGCATGGTCCTTCTGGGACACGTCAAAGGCAACAAGATGGTCGATATGCAGCTTACCAACAAGAAGCTCGTCGACCGCGGAACCCGTATGATTATGGCGGATACGGACATCACAGACTATGAGTATGCGAAGTCCCTCCTGCTCAAGTATGGTCAGGTCCGCGCTGCCGTTGACGCCTACAAGGCCGGCAAAGAAAACTAGATGATATCGGAGAAATATCCATCAAAGCTGCTTGAAGAAGCAGTTGACGCAATAAGCTCCCTTCCCGGTGTCGGGAAGAGGAGCGCTTTGCGTTTGGCCCTCCACCTTCTGAAACAGCCTCAGGAGAACGTGCACCATTTCACGGGAGCCATCAACCGGCTCCGTGACGATGTCATCTACTGCAGCGACTGTATGATGATTTCGGATACGCCGAAATGCTCGATCTGCTCCGACAGGACCAGGGACAGGCGCACGATCTGCGTCGTCGCCACCGTCCGCGACGTTATGAGCATTGAGAATACCGGCCAGTATCACGGTCTCTATCACGTTTTGGGCGGTATCATTTCTCCAATTGCGGGAGTCGGCCCTTCAGACCTTACGATCGGCAGGCTCGTGGAAAGGGTGAAGACCCTTTCTGAAGACGGCGGAGGCCCCGTCGAGGTCATAATGGCCCTCAGCGGTGACGTCGAGGGTGAGACCACGGCCTTCTATATCTACAGGCAGATTTCCGGTTACGGAGTGACGGTTTCGTCTCTTGCAAGGGGACTGGGATTCGGCGACGACCTGGAATATGCCGACGAACTTACATTGGGCAGGTCTATTGCGAACCGCCAGATTTTCAAACCTTGATGGTCTAGAGGAATTTCTTGTGCTTGAACAGGAAGAAGATCGCACCGATCGTAAGAACCATCATTCCTATGATTAGCAGCCAGGCCAGGTCAAGGCCTTCAAGCGGCAGCTTCACATTCATTCCATAGAAACTTGCGACGAGTGTCGCAGGCATCAGCAGAACTGATACGAGGGTGAATACCTTCATTATCTCGTTCTGGTCGAGGTTGATCAGGCCGAGCACGGTGTTCTGAAGATACTCCAGCCTTTCGAAGCTGAAATTCGCGTGGTTGATGAGGGACACGACGTCCTGCAGCGTCACGTTGAATTTCGGAAGAAGGCTGTCCGGCATCTTGTCGCTCTTCATAAGGCTCGTGATGAGTCTCTGCTTGTCGACGATGTTCTCGCGGACGATCATCGCATTCTCCTGCTGCTGGTTGATGTCGAGGAGGAAGTCTTCGTTGATGTCTTCCTTCTGGTTGATCCTCTTGCTGTACTGGGTGATCTCCTTTGACATCAGCTCGATGATGTCGGCATCGAGGTCGACACGCTGGTCCAGAATGGCTGCCATCACGTCGAATCCGGTAGGGTAGGCCTTCGGTCTGGCCACCATCTTTCTCTGAAGTTCGGTGATGCTTCGAAGAGGAACGCTTCTCATCGTGGTAAGGGTATCCCCTACGATGGTGAAGGACACGGCCTCCATCTCGTATTCGTCGCTGCCAGGGAGCAGGAAGTTGGTGTTCGCGAAAATTGCTGTTTCGTTCTCTGAGTATCGAGAAGAACTCTCGATCTCTTCTGCCTGCGCGCGGCTCTGTATTTCGGTCCCGAGGAATTCTTCTGTGGAATGTTTCTCTTCGCCGTCAGGGGCAAGGAGGTCAATCCAGATTACATCCTCGATTGCAAGATTTGCGTAAACCTCAATGGTCTGCTCATACTCTATTTGACCGTTTTTTCTGTAGAAAATATTTATCATATCTCTTCCAGTTTTAGGCCGGCACTTTGTCGACAGATTTTACATAAGTGTGTATAACTGGGCAAAGGTAAATAAATTTTCTTTTTATCCTCGTTTCACGCAACTTTTTTGTTTCGTTTTCCGACGTGTTCCAATCCGCCTATCTTATTAAATAATAGGTGAAAAGGTTTGGGAAAATGAAAAATATTCGTATTTTTGCGCGCTCAAAGTTGGGAACCTTTTCCTAAAGGGGAACACGAGAGACAATACATAATGTTTAACTACTAGTTTTTTTCAACAATTAATTTTATGTCAGAAGAAACAAAGAATGTTGCAGCTGAGGCTGCAGCAGAAGAAACCAAGAAGCCGCTCAACGCGTCTGTAGCTCCAGAAGCATTCGACTGGGATGCTTTCGAGAATGACCAGGTTTACGGAAGCGATGACAAGGCTAAGATTGAGGCTGCTTACGACCAGACTCTTTCAAAGATCAACGAGAATGAAGTTGCAGAAGGTGTGGTAACCGCCATCTCAAAGAGAGAGGTTATCGTCAACATCGGCGCCAAGAGCGAAGGTGTCATCGCTGCTCCTGAGTTCCGTTACAATCCGGACCTCAAGGTTGGTGACAAGGTTGAGGTTTACGTAGAGTCAGCCGAGGACAAGAAGGGACAGCTCGTCCTTTCTCACAAGAAGGCACGTGCCCTCAAGTCTTGGGATAGAGTCAACGAGGCATACAATAACGATGAGATCGTTAACGGCTTTGTCAAGACTCGCACTAAGGGTGGTATGATCGTTGACGTATTCGGCATCGAGGCATTCCTCCCAGGTTCACAGATCGACATCAAGCCAATCCGTGACTACGATGTATATGTTAACCAGACAATGGAATTCAAGATCGTCAAGATCAACCAGGAGTTCCGCAACGTTGTCGTTTCTCACAAGGCTCTTCTCGAGGCAGAGCAGGAGCAGAAGAGAGCTGAACTCATCAGCAAGATTGAGAAGGGTCAGGTTCTCGAGGGAGTTGTCAAGAACATCACTAACTACGGTGTATTCGTTGACCTCGGCGGCGTAGACGGTCTCATCCATATCACAGACCTTTCTTGGGGTCGTATCAACCACCCGGAGGAGGTTGTAGCACTCGACCAGAAGATCCAGGTCGTAGTTCTCGACTTCAACGAGCAGCAGAAGAGAATCGCTCTCGGTCTCAAGCAGCTTTCAGCTCATCCTTGGGACAGCCTCGACGCTAACCTCAAGGTTGGTGACAAGGTTAAGGGTAAGGTTGTCCTCATCGCTGACTACGGTGCATTCGTTGAGATTGAGCCAGGCGTAGAAGGTCTTATCCACGTATCAGAGATGTCTTGGTCTCCAAGACTCCACTCTGCACAGGAGTTCCTCAAGGTTGGTGACGAGGTTGAGGCACAGATCCTTACTCTCGACCGTGAGAGCAGGAAGATGTCACTCGGTCTCAAGCAGCTCCAGGCTAACCCTTGGGAGAACATCCGCGAGAAGTATCCAGTAGGTTCAGCTCAGAAGGCTGTTGTCCGCAACATCACCAACTTCGGCGTATTCGCTGAGCTTGAGGATGGCGTTGAGGGACTCATCCACATCAGCGACCTTTCTTGGAACAAGATCAAGCATCCATCAGAGTTCGTAGCAGCAGGTGACACTATCGACGTCAAGATCCTTGACTTCGATGAGGCTAACCACAAGCTCAGCCTCGGTCACAAGCAGCTTCTCCCTAACCCTTGGGATGAGGTTGAGGCTAAGTATCCTGTAGGCGCAACCGTAGAGGGAACAATCGCAAGCGTTACTGACAAGGGCGCTACCATCACCCTCGAGGGCGACGCAGAAGGATTCGCATTCACCCGTGAGCTCGTCAAGGAAGACGGCAAGCAGGCTGCAGCCGGCGAGACTCTCTCATTCAAGGTTGTCGAGCTCCGTCGCAGCACACGCCGCATCCTTCTCTCACACGTAAGAACTTACGCTGAGGTCAAGGAAGCTAAGGCAGCTACTGAGGCAGACAACACCAAGAAGGCACTCAAGAAGGTCAACACTTCTATCGAGAAGATCACTCTCGGAGATATCGACGCTCTTGCTGCCCTCAAGGAGAAGATGGACAAAGGCGAATAATTTTCCATCATGGAATTCAAACTGACAGTACTCGGCACGGCTTCGGCCATGCCGGTTACTGAAAGGAAACAGAGCGCCCAGGTACTTCAGGTACACGGGCGCTTTTTCCTTTTTGATTGTGGCGAGGGCACTCAGACCCAGCTCCTCAGGAGCCACATACCTTCGATGAAGATCGACACCCTGTTGATTTCACATATACACGGGGATCATATCTTCGGCTTGTTTCCTCTTCTTTCCACCCTCGGAATGAAGAAACGTACCGCTCCTTTGAATGTTTACGCTCCGACCAACTTCGGACCGATCCTGAAATTCTTCCTTTCGTATTTCGGCGAAGGCATTTCCTATGAAATCCGCTTCACGCCGCTCACGATGAAGGAACCTCAGGTCGTGTATCAGACAAAGAAGATTGCGATAGAGGCCTTTCCTCTTGAACATAAGATCGAGACGTTCGGATTCATAGTAAGAGAGAAGGAACCGGACCTCAACATAGACAAGGACGCACTGGAAAGACTGCACTTCACGCTGGAGGAAATCGGAACCCTCAAGCGCGGAGAGGATGTCGTGCGCGAAGATGAAAAACTCATAATTCCGGCTGCGGAGGTGACATACCGTCCGTACAAGCCAAGAAGCTTCGCATATTGCAGCGATACTTCGGTCTTCCCGAAGGAAGCTGAATGGGTTAGGGGAGTTGACCTTCTCTATCACGAGGCTACATATCTTTCCGAACTGGAGGACCAGGCGGCCCTCCGTCATCATTCAACTGCAGCACAGGCTGCACGCGTGGCCAAAGAGGCCGGAGCAGGCAAGCTCATCCTCGGCCATTATTCATCCAGATGCTCGGACAAATCCCTTTATGAGGCCGAGGCCCGTGAAATTTTCCCGGAAACCTACGCCGCCGACGATTTGGATGTCTTTGAAATTCCTCTTGAAAAACTTCGATAATTCCATTATCTTTACCTATTATGCGTAAAGTTTGGAAATTCGTGGCAGGGCTTGCAGCCGTTGTCACTCTTCTCATATCTGCCGTGGGGTCGGACAAGACTCCGCAGCAAATCTACATCGCGACCTATTCGGAACTCGCCGTGAGTGAAATGTACCGCAGCGGAGTCCCGGCCAGCATCACCCTTGCCCAGGGCCTTCTGGAATCGCGCGCAGGTCTTTCGGACCTTGCGGCAAAGGGCAACAATCATTTCGGCATAAAATGTCACGACTGGAAGGGCCGTACGATGAAGGTGGACGACGACAGGAAGGGGGAGTGCTTCAGGGTTTACGACTCCGCAGACCAGTCCTTCAGGGACCATTCCGATTTCCTCAGATACAGGGACCGCTACAAATTCCTGTTCGAAAATGACGTGACCGACTATAAGGCCTGGGCTCACGGCTTGAAGAAGGCTGGCTACGCGACTGACCCGGCCTATCCTTCGAAACTCATCAGGATAATTGAAGAATACGGGCTCAATGAGTATGACACGATGAAGGTCTCAGACCTTGCGTCAACCAATACAAAGCCTGAAAAGAAGAAAAAGGACAGACATCGCAGACACAAGGTCGTCAGGGTGGAAGTTCCCGATGAGATACCGGAATCACCTCTCAGCATAGAGGAGCCTAAGCCTGTGGAGAAAGGCCGTCTTGAAGAATTCAGATTCTCCCTTTCAAGGCAGATGTATTCGAAGAACGGCGTGCCATTCATCCGCAGCGTCGAAGGTGAGTCTTACGAGAGCATCGCAGCCGCATACAACCTCTTCCTCAAGGAAATCCTCATCTACAATGACGTCGAGACCTCAGGCCCTCTTGCTCCAGGAACCGTCGTATATCTCCAGGCCAAGAAGAATCAGTCTGCGCCTGGCCTTGACAAATACATCGTGGATGACTCGGGAGTCAGCCTCCGCGACATAGCCCAGAGATTCGGAATCAAGCTCAAGTCCATCAAGAAGATGAACGGAATCGAAGGCGATTATACTCCAAGGGAGGGTGATACCATTCTCCTCCGTGCAGAAGGAATTTTCAACAAGTTCACTAAGAATGCCGAAAACTAAGAGAAAAATATTTGCAGTACTGGCCGTGGTCGGAATCATCGTTTCGGTCGTCGGCCTGGATGTGGTATATAGTCTCTATACGGATTATTACAGGGTGGGCTTCAAGCAGACCAAGGAACTCTACGTCTATCCTAATACGACGGCAGAGTCAATTCTGGAGGAGCTGGAAGAAGTCGCATATCATCCTTCCAGCCTCGAGCGCAGTTTCGAGAGGCAGGATGTGGCCGGAACCCTCAAGCCGGGACATTATACCATAGAACCTGCATATACTGCAGTCTTTGTTTCGAGAATGCTTTCAGCCGGCTGGCAGACTCCTGTGAACCTCGTTCTTTCCGGCACCCTCAGGACAAAGGGTGAAATTGCCAGGAAGATTTCCAGGCAGATGATGATGGATTCGCTCACTGTCATCCGGTCCTTCTCCGATACGGCCCTTCTGCATTCATACGGCAGGGAAAAGAGCGAAATCTTCTCTATGTTCCTTCCCGATACATACGAAATGTACTGGACGGCGGGTATGAAGGATGTCTTCGATGTCCAGAAAAAGGCTCTCGACGCATTCTGGACACCCAACAACATAGTTCTTGCCCAAAAGCAGGGCCTTACTCCTATGGAGGCGACCATCCTTGCTTCCATCGTCAAGGGAGAGTCCAATCACGAACCTGAATATCCTCAGATCGCAGGAGTGTACCTGAACAGGCTTCACAAGGGGATGAAACTCCAGGCCGATCCGACCGTCGCTTTCTGCTATGGCTATACTCTGAACCGTATTCTCAAGAGACATCTCAAATACGATTCACCTTATAATACATATAAGTATGCCGGACTTCCTCCGGCTCCTATCTGCGTTCCTACGAAGGCCTGTCTGGAAGCCGTGCTTCATCCGGATCCCCATAATTATATGTTCTTCTGTGCCAGTCCGGCATTCGACGGCACCCATCTGTTCGCGAAGACATATTCTGAGCATCAGAAAAACGCAAGGGCATTCCAGAAAGAACTTAACGCCAGGCATAAAGCCAAGTCCAATAAATAAGGGATTGAATTATGGAAAATAATTTCGACGAGCGCTACGGGCATTATGATGATGCCGGTCGCGCGATAATCAGGAAGGCATACGACATCGCCAAGGAGGCTCTCAAGGATGATACCCGCTACAACGGGGCTCCGTTCTTCGAGCATCCCCTCGGCGTGTCTCAGATAGTTGCGGACGAAATCGGTCTGCAGGCCGAGTGCGTGGCCGCCGTCTTCCTTCACGAGACTGTTCTCCGTCATCCTGAGGTCGACATAAAGAGCGCCGGCTTCAGCAGCGACGTCTATACGATGACTGAGGGACTCACCAAGATTTCCTCTATCAATCCCCGCGACACCAAGCTCGAGGCAGAGAATTACAAGAAACTGATTCTCCAGTACTCCACCGACCCGAGGGTGACCGTCATCAAGATAGCCGACCGTCTCGAGGTTATGAGGAATCTGGAGATGTTCCCAAAGACATCCAAGGAGAAGAAGGTGCTCGAAACCCTTCTCCTCTACATACCTCTTGCCCACCAGCTCGGCCTGTACAATATCAAGAGCGAATTGGAAACCATATATTTCCGTTTTGCCGACCCTGAGCACTTCCGCCTCGTCACCAACAAACTGAAGGCGACGGAAAAGGACAGGGAGAAACTTTCCGAGGAATTCGTGGAGCCTCTCAAGAAGAAGCTCGACCTCGCCGGAATCAAGTACAAGTTCAAGGTAAGGACAAAGACTCCTTATTCTATTTATAAGAAGATGCAGAAGCAGGGCGTGCCTTTCGAGGGCGTGTATGATGTCTTCGCGATGAGGTTCATCATCGACTGTGACTGCGACATAAAGACCGAAAAGGAACTTTGCTGGAAGGTCTATTCCTATGTGACCGAGGAGTACGAGCCTGATACCAAGAGACTGAGGGACTGGATCACCAATCCTAAGCCGAACGGATACGAGAGCCTTCACATCACGGTAAGGAACAGGGAAGGCGCTTCCGTGGAGGTACAGATCAGAACCAAGAGGATGGACGATATGGCCGAGAACGGCCACGCATCCCACTGGTCGTACAAGGGAATCAAGCGTGAGGCAACGATGGATTCCTGGCTGACATCGGTCCGCTATATCCTGGAACATCCGGGAACCGTGCCTGCCGAGGACCTTCCCGAGCAGATATCCAAAGATGTCTTCGTCTATACTCCGACCGGAGACCTGAGGGTGCTTCCGGAAGGGGCTACAATCCTGGACTTCGCTTATATGATCCATTCCAACCTCGGTAACAAGTGTACCGGAGGAAAGGTGAACGGCAGGGTAGTGTCCATAAAGGAAAAACTCAAGACGGGCGACATCGTCGAGATTATGAGCGGGAGGAACCAGAAGCCTTCGGCTGACTGGGTGAATTTAGTCGTGACCAGCAAGGCCAGGAGCAAGATCCGTCAGTCCCTGAACGAGGAGGAATACAAGAAGGCCTCGCTCGGAAAGGAACTCGTGGACAGGCGTCTGAAGAATGCAAAGCTGGAATTCTCCGACGGAATTATGGCGGAAATGATGAAGAAACTCCATTATTCCACCGTTACCGAATTCTTCGCCGCCGTTTATGACGGAGCCGTCGATTACAACGACATCAAGACTTACATCACCGAGCACGATGCTATGGTGGCACAGCAGATAGCCGAGGCGAAGGCTGCCGGTGCCGTTCAGAACCAGGAGTCTATGAAGAGGTGGACGGCTCAGAATACCGGAAGTTCTTCGGACGACATCCTCGTCATCAACGCCAGGGACCTCAAGGGACTGGAGTATCATATGGCACGCTGCTGTCATCCTGTGTTCGGAGACGATGTGTTCGGATTCGTCACGAGGTCAGCCGGAATCACGATCCACAGGATGTCCTGCCCTAATGCGGCCAGGCTACTTGAGTCCTTCCCGTACCGTATCCAGAAGGTGCGCTGGGCCGATACTCCGAGCTCGGGCAGCTTCCAGTCCACGCTGCGCATCACCGCGGCTATGGAAGGAGCCGTGCTGAACCAGATAATGGACATTACCAACAACTTCAAGGCGTCCATCCGCTCGTTCAACGTAAGCGAGAACCAGCGTAACGGCACCTATGATATTCTGCTGAAGATTTCCGTCCCTTCAAATATGGAACTGGACAAGGTTATGTCCCAGATCCGTATGCTGAAGAACGTGATAAAGATTGCCAGAGCTTAGTCTTTCCAGACTTTCAGATATTGCTGGAGGGCCCAGTATTCATCGCGGCAGTGGGCTGCCTCGGTGAAGTTGAGGTCTGCGGCCGCTTTTTCCATCCTGCGCTTGTCTTCTTCGATGAGCTGCTCTATCTGTGTGCGTGACATACTCCTTATGACAGGGTCCTGAAGGACGGCGGCAAGGTCGGCCTTGATGTATCCGTCAACATAGGCGCTGCGGGAATCTCTCTTGGCGTCGTGTCCGAATCCCACGGAAACCGTTCCCTTTCCGAGGTCGCTCGGGTTCGGAACGTATTCCGGATGGGAAACCGAATCGGCTGCGCTGAAGCGTCCCGTCGTTCCGTTCACGAGGTTCGGGTTCATCGCCTTCCTGTCTCCGAATTGGTTCAGGAGAACGTTCTGGCGGACAGTCACCTGCTTAGGAGTGATGTTGTTCTTTTCGTTGTACTCCATCTGCTTCTTCCTGCGGCGGTCGGTCTCGCGGATTGTCTCCTGCATCGAGTCTGTGATGTGGTCGGCGTACATTATGACGAGGCCGTGGACATTGCGGGCGGCTCGTCCCGCAGTCTGGGTGAGAGCTCTCGCCGAGCGGAGGAAGCCCTCCTTGTCAGCGTCTAGTATTGCTACGAGGGATACAGTCGGAATGTCGAGACCCTCCCTGAGGAGGTTGACTCCGATGAGGACGTCGAAGAGTCCGTTCTTGAAATCTTCGATGATCTGCACCCTTTCCTCCGTGTCCACGTCGGAGTGTATGTATCGGCAGCGGATACCCCTGTTGCCGAAGTATGTGTCGAGTTCTTCAGCCATCCTTTTCGTGAGAGTGGTGACGAGGACTCTTTCGTCATTCTCGGCTCTTTTGCGGATCTCCTCCATAAGGTTGTCCACCTGATGCTCAGTCGGCCTGACTTCTATAGGAGGGTCGAGGAGTCCGGTAGGCCTTACGACCTGCTCCACGACGAGGCCGTTGCTCTCCTCGAGCTCGTAGTCCGAAGGTGTGGCGCTTACATAGACGGTCTGATGGGTCAGGGCCTCGAATTCATCGAAGGTGAGAGGCCTGTTGTCGGCTGCGGCCGGCAGACGGAAGCCGTACTCCACGAGGACGGACTTGCGGGAATGGTCTCCTCCGTACATCGCCCTGATCTGAGGCAGGGTGACGTGGCTCTCGTCTATGAAGGTGACGAAGTCGTCAGGGAAGTAGTCGATGAGGCAGAATGGCCTCTGGCCTGGATCCCTGCCGTCGAAATATCTGGAGTAGTTCTCCACGCCAGGGCAATATCCCATCTCCTTGATCATCTCCAGGTCGTTCTCCACCCTCTGGCGGAGACGCTTTGCCTCCAGCGGCTTTCCTATGGACTCGAAGTATTCTATCTGTTTGACGAGGTCGTCCTGTATGAGCGAGACGGCCTTGAGGGTCCTCTCCCTGGTAGTGACGAAGTTCTTCGCCGGATAGATCGTGACCTTTTCCAGGCTGTCGATATGTTCGCCGGTTATAGGGTTGATTATCCATATCCTGTCCACCTCGTCTCCGAAGAATTCCACCCTCACGGCATATTCTTCTCCGCCAAGATATACATCGACCACATCTCCCTGCACGCGGAAGGTACCGCGCTTGAAGTCGGTTTCAGTCCTGGAATAAAGGGCGTCAACAAGTTGGTAGAGCAGGCGGGTGAGGCTTCTCTGCTCACCCTGCACCACTTCTATCGTCTGTTCGTGGAAGTCGTCAGGGTTGCCGATGCCGTAGAGGCAGGATACGCTGGAAATGACGATCACGTCCTTTCTGCCCGAAAGCAGGGCCGAGGCGGCGTTGAGCCTTAGCTGGTCGATGCGGTCGTTGATCGCGAGGTCCTTTTCTATATAGGTATCGGTAGTCGGAATGTAGGCTTCCGGCTGGTAGTAGTCGTAGTAGGATACGAAATATTCCACGGCGTTGTCCGGGAAGAACTGCTTGAATTCTCCGTAGAGCTGGGCCGCCAGAGTCTTGTTATGGCTTAATATCAGGGCAGGGCGCTGCAGGTTCTGGATCACGTTCGCCATCGTGAACGTCTTTCCCGAACCTGTGACGCCAAGGAGCGTGAGTTTGTCAACTCCGCTCTGCAGGGCCTCGGTCATCTGTCTGATTGCTTCAGGCTGATCTCCTGAGGGTTTGTATTCTGATTTAAGCTTGAAAGGCATAGCTTACAAAGGTACTTCTTTTTTTCGAGAGACTCCTTTCTGAGTCAATTATTTGCAATTCTTTGCACTTTTGTAAGAAATTATTTACCTTTATACCAAATTTAACTAAAACACGCCAAATATTTCTAGATTAATTATAACTAACTAATTCATAAAAAATGAAAACTTTAAAGTTCATTGGAGCAGCTATGGCAGCTCTTCTCGTATCATCTGCGGCATTTGCGCAGGAGAACGGCAACCGCGATGAAAATGGAAACATCGTACGCGGTGCTTATGAGACTAACGGCTTCTGGGATAACTGGTTCATAGGAGCAGGTGCTGGTGTCAACGGCAACTATGACGGTGAAATCAAAAATAAGGTAGCTGGCGGTTTCGCCGGTGAAATCTTCGTCGGAAAATGGATTACTCCTTGCGTAGGAGCTGACGTTAAGTTCCACGGCTTGACAAACAAGGCTGAGAGAAAGTCTCCTTCTGAGGACGTCAAGTTCCATCAGAATTCTTTCGAGGCTAACGCCCTCTGGAACATCTCAAACGAACTCAGCGGCTACAAGGAGACCCGTCTTATTGACGTGATCCTCTATGCTGGTCCTGGCGTAGGTGACTATAACATCAAGGGTACTGCTGCTGCGTGGGAATTGTCTGCACAGGCAGGTATCATCGCTGACGTACGTCTCGGCAAGAGAATTGACCTCTATGCAAACCTTTGCGGTAGAGTATTGGATGACGAAGTTTTGAAGTCAACAGGCCGTGGATGCGTCCTCCCTTCACTTACAGCAGGTCTCGTATGCAATCTCGGCAAGACCGGATTCTCTCGTCACTCATCAGTTACTCCTGTCGTAGTTCCTGTTCCTTTCACTGTTGAGCAGTACAACGACCTTTCTGACAAGGTTGCAGCTCTTGAGAAGGAGAACGAGGCACTCAGAGCTAAGATCGCTGAGCTTGAGGCAGAGCCTGACACAGTTTTCGTAGAGTCTCCTATCGTTTCATCAGCAACTCTCTACTTTGACTGCGGTTCAGCTACCCTCTCATCACGTGAGCTCGCTCACCTCGAATACTATGCATCTTCTGCACTCAACGCTGACAGCAAGGTTACCGTTACAGGTTCAGCTGACAGTGCTACAGGTTCAGCAAAGCGCAACCAGTACCTTTCAGAGGCTCGTGCAAACTACGTAGCTAAGCTTCTCGTCGAGAAGTATGGCCTCGCAGAGGACAACATCACAATCGTTGCAGACGGCGATACCAACAACGTATTCGACACACCAGCAAAGAACAGAGTCGTTACTATCAAGTAATTTAATCTCAATCTTATATAAAAAAGGGAATTTCCTGACCAGGGAGTTCCCTTTTTTTGTATTTTTGCAAAGAATCTCAAAACACAGCAATCAAATGGTTAAAATCGGCAATACATTCAGCGCTTCCGGAAAGAAGGCGCTTCTTTGTGGTTCTGGCGAGCTCGGAAAGGAGGTCGCTATCGAACTTGCTCGTTACGGAGTTGAGGTGGTGGCCTGTGACAAGTATCAGGGTGCCCCTGCAATGCATATCGCCCAGTCTTCCCACGTCTTCTCGATGCTTGACGCAAAGACTCTCCGCGACGTCATCGTAAGCGAAAAGCCAGACTATATCATTCCGGAAATCGAAGCCATCGCCACCCCTGAGCTCGTGAAGCTTGAGAAAGAAGGCTACAATGTAATCCCGACGGCCCACGCTACGCTTCTCACTATGAACAGGGAAGGTATCCGCCGTCTCGCTGCTGAAGAACTCGGACTTCCTACTTCAAGGTACGAGTTCGCTGATACTGAGGAAGATTTCAAGGCTGCGGTCGCAAGAATCGGCTGCCCTTGTGTCGTCAAGCCTGTGATGAGCTCTTCAGGCCACGGCCAGAGCGTCGTCCACGATGAATCTGAGATTGACAAGGCCTGGCACATCTCCCAGGAGGGAGGCCGTTCGGGCGAGGGAAGAGTCATCGTAGAGGGCTTCGTGAAATTTGATTATGAGATTACCCTCCTTACCGTTCGTCACAGCGCAGGCACGACCTTCCTCGAGCCTGTCGGACACCACCAGGTTGACGGCGACTACCGCGAGAGCTGGCAGCCTCAGGCAATGAGCCCTGTAGCTATCGAGAAGGCAAAGGATATCGCCGGCAAGATTACATCGGCCCTCGGAGGCTACGGCATCTTCGGAGTGGAGATGTTCGTCTGCGGAGACGACGTGATCTTCAGCGAGGTTTCTCCTCGTCCTCACGATACCGGTATGGTGACTATGATTTCACAGGATCTCTCAGAATTCGCCCTCCACGCACGCGCCATCCTCGGCCTGCCTATTCCTGAGGTGCGTTTCTTCGGACCTTCCGCATCGAAGGCCATAGTGGTCGAAGGTGATACTGACAGATACGAGTTCGAGAATCTCGACAAGGTGCTTGAGGAACCTGGCGTCCAGATCCGCCTCTTCGGCAAGCCTGAGATCCGCGGCCACCGTCGCGTCGGAGTCATCCTTGCAACGGACAAGACGGTTGAACTTGCCCTCGCAAAGGCTGAAAGGGCATACAAGAAACTTTCCGTGAAGGTTTACTAGAGATTATCTGTAACGGCCGTACTGCTTGAGATCGTACTCCGCCTTGATCTTGTCGATGATCGTGCAGACGAGACGGTAGGTCCTGGAATCCTTGGTGTAGTTGGCCGGAGTTATGAAATTTACGCGTTCTTGGCGAAGAAGCTTCTGAGCCTGGGCGCGTTTCTTTTCGTGTTCAGGATTGAATACTGCTATCGAGTTTCCTCCGAACATCTTGACGATCTTCATACTCGGGATGTCGGTCTCTCCGTCTCCAAAGTAGATCATATGAGGGAAGGGGATTCGTTTCGCATCCTCTGTGATGCTTTCGTTCACCTGCTTGCTGTCGCGGGCAGTGAACACTCCCTTGTTTATCTTGAAGAGGGCCTGAGTCTTGGCCGTGTAATCGACTGCGACGCCCGGCCAGACTGCCTCTCCCTTGCTGTTGTAGATGAAGGAGCAGGCATAGATGTGCTTGAACTCGTCAGCTATAGGACTGCCTTCTATGATTTCGGTAAGTCCTGATGAGTTGATGTAATGCTCGATAATCACGCCGTTCTGCTCGCCGTATTCGTTTATGAGCTTGAACCAGCCACGCACGCCTTCGAAGAGGTCGATATGCTCGCCGAATTTCTTGAAATCCTGCTTGCGGAGCTTTATGCCCTGTCTCTTGGCTTCGTCGATCATCAGCTTCATATAGGAAAGAATGTTGCTGGCGTCTGATGTTTCGGCTATTTCGTTGCTCTTCGTCCAGAACTCCTCCGGAGTCTGGCCGATGGCCTGGATGAATCCAAATTCCTGCATATTGCCCGGGGACAGGGTTCCGTCAAAGTCGTAAATCAGGGCGATTATCGGTTTCTTTCTCATAATGAGCTCTTTAACTGGTTATTTTGCAAATGTAGTGTATTTCCATTTGCAAAAGGTACACTTTTGTTGTAATTTTAGGAGAAAATTCAAGCTAACCCCCTATGGAACATTATTTTTCACGATTACAGAATGCGATTCGCAAGTATTGGGAAAGACCGGCAGTGGCGAATTACAATGGTGAGGTCCTTACTTACGCTCAGCTCGCTGAGAACATCAAGCGTTTCCATCTGCTGTTCGAGAAGGCCGGAATAGTCAAGGGAGACAAGATTTCCATCTGCGGAAAGAATTCAGCAAGATGGGGAGTGACCTTCCTTTCCGTAAACACTTACGAGACAGTTGCCGTGCCGATTCTGGCGGATTTCCATCCTGACAGCGTGAACTATCTCGTAGACCATTCCGAGAGCGTCCTGCTCTTTACCGACAAGGAAATATTCGAGAAACTCGACCTCGAAAAGATGCCGCGTCTCAAGGGCGTCATCGACAATACATCATACAAACTCCTTTTCTGCCGTGACGAGGCCCTCCAGACTGCTATGGTATTCCTGGACGAGGCTTTCAAGACGGCATACCCTGACGGAGTGAAGCCGGAGGACATCGTCTTCAACACCGACAATGACAAGGACCTTGCCCTGATCAACTATACTTCAGGATCAACGGGAACGCCTAAGGGCGTGATGCTCAGGTACGAGTGCCTCAGCGCCACTATCGACTTCGGTCAGCGCTACATTCCTTCGAATTCCGAATATACTATGGTTTCGATGCTTCCTATGGCGCATATGTACGGACTCACCTATGAGTTCCTCTATCCTCTGTGCAACGGAACGTCAATCCATTTCCTCGGCAAGACTCCTTCTCCGTCCCTTCTTCTCAAGGCTATGAAGGATGTCAAGCCATACCTTCTCATCACGGTGCCTCTAGTGCTGGAGAAGATCTACAAGTCTTCCCTCAAGCCGGCTCTCGAGAAGCCTGTCGTGAAGTTCCTCCTGAAAGTGCCGGGACTCAACAAGGCTCTCTACAAGAAGATGCGCGAGGCTATGATCAACGCCCTCGGAGGCAATATCCAGATGCTCATCGCCGGCGGTGCCGCCCTCAATCCGGAGGCTGAGGCCTGCTTCAAGAAGATGGGTCTTCCTTATACGGTAGGATACGGTATGACAGAGGCTGCTCCTCTGCTCGCATATCAGGACTGCCGATACTATGTGCCTGGCAGCTGCGGTGTCGCGGTTGACTGCGCCGAGGTCAGAATCGATTCTGACGATCCTCAGCACAAGGTCGGAGAAATCCAGGCGAAGGGAGTGAACATCTGCTCCGGATATTTCAAGAACGAAGAAGCGACGAAGGCTGCCTTCACCGAGGACGGTTTCCTCCGTACCGGCGACCTCGGTATCATTGACGCTGACGGCAACATCTTCATCAAGGGCCGCAGCAAGTCTATGATCCTTTCTTCAAATGGACAGAACATCTATCCTGAGGAAATCGAGGCCGTGGTCAACAATCAGCCTTATGTCATCGAGTCAGTGGTCGTTTCGCGCGACGGAAAGCTCGTTGCCCTCGTCT
>JAILCZ010000082.1 GCA_024689985.1 Bacteroidales bacterium
TAGCCTTGTGGAATAAAGAAAGTTCAATTCACCAGCGGTAAATCGAACCTAAATTTCGGGGGTGGAGTGTTTTGGAATCGAACTCGCATGTCTCTACCAGAGACATGGCAGAGACATTTTATAGGTACCAACTTGTAACCCATGAGGGGAACAACCCAAGAAAACCGCTTGTAAATACTTGATTATCAAACATTGTGACCGGATCCTCTTCCTCCTCCTATGCTCCACAAAAGGGATTGCTAATCAACTGATTAACAATCCCTTTTTGATTTTACACATAACTCGAACACATTTTTTGTTTTCTGAGCACTAAAAAGGAAACGGAAACAGAACTATGTGTGGCAAAATTAGGCTGATAAACAAGAATTTAGTTTTACTGTCATTCTGATTGTAATGAAGGAGCTGGTATGGTTTGCCTCCAAAGAAGACAGCGGAGGCTATAACATTGGTATCTACGACGATTCTCATTTGCGTTTCTCCGCTCTCATAGACTTAATTTCAGCATTAATCTCATCCTCGGTAAGTCCAAGTTGAGCGGCAGTTTTCTGCGCCTGTTCTATCAGCGAGTAGAACTCATCAAGAGAAGGATCCTTTACGGGTTTAAGGAGGATATTCTCGTTGTCTGTTACAACCAGAAACTGTGAGCCTTCCCCAAGACCGAGTTTCTTGCGGAGGGCTATAGGAAGGACAATCTGTCCTCGCGATGACATTACTGCGATAGTTGCCATAATCTCTAACCTTTAAGAAAAATAAGAATTACTTACTTTTCTGCGAAAATAAGAAAAAAAGTTTAACAACAAATAATTTCAATAGGGGTGACAATGTTGGAATAGATCTTGGATAAAGGTGGCTCACAGCAGGGTTCGATGATACCCTGCTGGACTACACCGGAACGGGAGTCTCCAAGAAGATCACCTTCGGAGCACGAAACACGGCCAAACTGACTGCTGCTCAGCTTGCCTTGGTAACTGACAAAGGATGGACTATTGGGTAATTACATTGTCCCAAGTCCCATCAACAAGTCTCGCAGAGCTTCGCCCTCATCGGCGACCATTGCAAGGCTTATATCTCAGAAAAATGAATTATCTGCAACTTCTTAAGACTACAGCGTACCATCGACTGCTCGCCGCCGGGAGGGGGTCGAATTTCCTTCGGGGGTTTGGATTGTCAATCGCCCCCTGAGTCGAGAACGCACGCGTGCAAAATTGTAGAACTTAGGAAACCCTATAACCTGAAATATTGATGCTTCATCCAGTATGCATACATGGGGTCTTGAAACGAATAAACCCCTCCAATATAATCGAGGATATCTTTCTCGACAAGGGCTTTTCGTGCGCGGGATATCATTGTCGGAGAGGAGAGATTGTATTTGTCCATGACCGCCTTGGAAGTAAGACTTTTTTCTCCGGCAGACATAGCCCGCAAGAGACAAATCTGGCCGTTAGTCAATGTCTGTGTCAGATTATCAAACATGAGGCCCAACTGAGCGATTATGTCAGAATGTGCTTCACATACGATTTCTTCCGTTGCATCTACCTCTGTTCTGAGCCATACTTGCTGGGAAAGCTGTTGTACATAGTACGGGTGATTATCGGCAAAAGACACAATGCTCTCGCAGAGTTTGTCGCTGATATGCTTACCTGTCTCACTGAATGTGGAGCTGATAAAATGCACCCATTCAGGAGTTGCGATTTTATCCAGAAACATGAGTTCTCCAAACTTGTAAAACGGCATGGAGTAGTCTGTAAAGACTTCCATCATCATGTGTCTTTTACTTCCGTACAGGCAATAACCTACGTTCTGATGTTGCTGCCAGTGTGCTCGCAATTTCCGTTGAAAGGCCAGCGGGTCATCGAAATTGGCGATATTCTGAAACTCATCAATGCAAACTATTATTCGGACTTTCTTTTCGGTGGCAATTTTCTCAGCGAGATCAAGTATTTCATCGGGATTCCTGCGCAGTTCCTCCATATTGAGGTCCACGGTAATCTCGGTCATGGAATCTCCTGCAAAAGAAACCTTTGGGACGAAGCGGGAAAGGAATCGTGTAGCATTGGCAAGCGCCTCCTGCCACTTGGATTCTGTGGAGGCAATGACACTCTGCGCCAGAGCAGTATAGAACTGTTCTTCTGTCCGCACATTGAAAAGGTCTACCATGCAGATGCGCAAACTCGAATCTTCTTTTTTCGCTATCTGTGCAGCCTTGTAAACAAGAGAACTTTTGCCCCATCGTCGTGGAGAAATCAGAATAGTATTTATGAGCGCTTTGAAGTTTGTAACGAGGTGTTGTGTCTCGTCAGTTCTGTCTGTAAAGTTGCTCTCCTTCGCGAGTTTCCCAAAGATGAATGGTGTTTTCATATACCGTGTCCTATTTATTTCAAGCAAAATTAATAACAAAAACTGATATAACAAAAACTGATATATCACAAATTGAAATGAAAGGAAGAAAGAAGATACCGGGTGCAAGTAAGCTGCTGCGGTACTACGGATCCGGAGTCTCTCGATCCGGGACGAGTACAACGACCGGACAAAGCGCATCGACTTCGTGGCAGAGGCCTATGCCCAGCGCTCTTTCCTCTGGGAAACGAAACCGGGAGCGCAGCGATTGCACTCCCGTTTTAGCCTTTTAACAAACGATAGGCTTTGTTATTACTGGATGAGACGCACGGCGTACTTCTCGGTAAGGGCATTGGTGTTCATGCTGTGTCCTCCGCTGCTGTTGAAGTAGAAGAAAACAGCAGAGATGCTGTCGGGCTCAGTGGAAGACCAGTAGCGTCCGTCAATCGCTAACTGCGCAGGCAGGAAAAGGAAACCGGAGTCAGCCTGGACCACTGTCCCTTGCTGGCCGTGAACCGTCAGCCAAGTAAAAGTGCAGTTGGTATTTATCAGCGCAAACTGATTTTGGGTCGGCAGCGTTGCGTCCAGGGCATTGGCTGCATCAAATGTGTATAGCACCCCGAGTTGCTCCGGCTTGGTGCAATTGTAATTGCAGGTGTACCATTTGCCGTAGGAAACGAACGTTTCCGAAAAACCGCTGCCTTCAAACTTGCCGAGCGTCACGGTGATGCCGCCGCCCACGGGAACCCACTTGCCCTTGTTGGGCGTGCCGTATTTGAGCGCATACACGTTGCTGGCAGCGGGAAGTTTCACGGCGCTGTGGCTGGCGATGGTCTTGCCGCTAACGAAATAGTCCGCACGGGTGTTGTCAGCGACCTTTTTCTTGGCGAAGTAATACGCGTTGGCCTCTACCGTCTCAGTGTCATTCCAACGATAGGAGCTGTAGCCAGTATTGAGCTTTCCGCTGAACAGGTAGCCGCCGCTGTAGGCATACCCCGGCATGTCGTCCACATTCGTCTTGTCGTCGGTCTCGGTAATAGTGCCGTCTGCAGCGATGGAGGCTACGCCAACGGGAATCACGGCATCCGTGCCCAGCAGACAGGCCTCATCCACGGCCTCGGCATCCTCCACGAAGAACTGCACGTAGTCGTCGGGAATAACCATATTGAAGGCACCGCTGACCGCATTGTCAGTAACGGTGTACGGGAGCGTTGCCGTGAGATAATAGGCGTAGTAGGTGGTGCTGAATGTGAAACTGGTGCCGTCGGCCGATACCGTGGCATCGCTGCCGAAGGGCAGGAACACAGCGCGCATCGTGCCCGTGTCGCCGTTCTTCAAGCCGAGGGCTCCGGCGGTCTGAGTTGCTCCGTCGTATTCGGTCGAGGTCCAGGATATTCCGTCATAGGTCATCTTCAGGTGCTTCGGGGCTGCGGCTCCGGTGAAGAACACGAAGATGGCGTCGCCGTCCTGCCAGTTCTCTTTGACGGCCTTGGTAGCATCGGGATGGTTGGCGGAGAGGTTGAAGGTAATCGGGGTGGCCTGAACGGTTTCATTAACGTTCTCAGGAACGTCGGTTTCGGGGGCAAGAGTCTCTTTTCCGCAGGAGACCAGCGCGGCAGCGGCCGCAAGCATAAGAATCAAATACTTTTTCATAGCGCTGTCCTCCTACCACTCTTCTTCTGTGTTAAACCCGTTGTATGTCGGGACTCCATTCGTCCCTGTTCCGCTCTGGCAGATGACGCCTTCCTGCATCACCTCAAAGACCAGCGTCGAGGGTGCAAGGTATGTTTGTTTATCTTTCTTTTCCATATTACGGTAATCACTACGCTAATGCTTACAAAGCTAACATTTTTTTCAAGACTGCGACAATGTCTCACTTGGACAATGCTGTGGGAGGTAGATTAGGAATTCCTGCACGCGGTTCTTGCACACCACCGTAACTATTTGAAAATTAGTGTTTGCGTGGCGGATTCTTTATCTCCACAATGAAGAAGAAGTCAATTTTTGGCTTCTTTTTTTTCTTTAAGATTCGTGGTTTATTTTTACCTTTGGACATTTTATAAACTAAACCATGAATATAATTTCAAAACTCTATTCAATCAGCGCCCCATCCACTAACCGCGTTGATTCAAACGAAGTTGAAAGCGTTTGGAAGAAAAAACGCCTTCAAGTTTTCCTTGCCGGTACATTCGGCTATGCACTTTATTATGTCTGCCGCCTTTCGATGGGCGTTATGAAGCAGCCTCTCATTGATGTTGGTCTGCTCAACGCTACTCAGCTGGGTATCATCGGAGCCTGTCTCTACTGGGCTTATGCCATCGGAAAATTCGTCAACGGCTTCCTCTGCGACAGCAGCAATATCAAGAGATTTATGGCGACGGGACTTCTTGTCTCAGTCGTAATGAATACCTGTATGGGTGTAATCGGCGCAACCGCCGTCAATGCCGGCCTTTCATCTGCCGTCATCTTTACTTGTTTCGCAATTATGTGGGGAATAAACGGCTGGGCCCAGTCAATGGGTGCTCCTCCTGCAATCATCGGTCTGTCAAGATGGTTCCCGCTCAAGATACGTGGTACGTTCTACGGCTTCTTCAGCGCTTCCCACAATATCGGAGAGGGCCTTTCATTCATCTTCGTCGGTTCCCTTGTCGCTGCCTTCGGATGGAAGTGGGGATTCTTCGGAGCGGCCCTTGCAGGTGCCCTCGGTGTAGTCCTCATCCTTTTCTGGCTGCACGACAATCCTGAAAGCCAGGGACTTCCTACGATTGAGGAACTCTCAGGTGAAAAGACTCCTGCAAAGGAGGCTGAATCCAAGGAGGATACCAAGAAGGTGCAGGCTGCCGTCATCAGAAATCCTGGCGTATGGATTCTTGCACTTGCCAGCGCATTTATGTATATGTCCAGATATGCCATAAATGAATGGGGAACAATCTTCCTCCAGGAGGCCAGGGGATACAGCCTCGGCGAGGCTGCTTCCATCGTCGGAATCAATCCTGTCTTCGGTATCATCGGTACCGTAGTTTCGGGCTGGCTTTCCGACAAGGTGTTCAGGGGCGACAGAAAGTATCCTGCATTTGCCGCTGGTATTCTCGAAGCAATCGCTCTCTGGCTCTTCCTCTTCGGAGGCGGATCCAAGTGGGTTGTCGTCCTCTCGATGGTTCTCTTCGGTATTGCCATCGGCGTACTCATCAGTTTCATCGGTGGTCTTATGGCGATTGACATTGTCCCTAGAAAAGCGACTGGTGCAGCCCTCGGTATCGTCGGCCTTGCATCCTATGCCGCCGCCGGCATTCAGAATATCATTACTGGAATCCTTCTCGATGGCCACACGTATGAGATTGTAAATGAACTCGGTGAGACTGTCACGAGGCACGATTTCACTTATGTGAGCTACTTCTGGCTGGGTGCAGCCATAATATCATTCCTACTTCCTGTATTTAACTGGAGAAGAAAAGTTCAGGAAATCTAAATTCGGATGCGATTTTTTTCGTAAATTCGAAGACCTATTCGATATTTACATGACCAAAAGACTTTCCAAGTATCTTACACAGTTCCTCAATCCTAAGTTGGTACTGGGAATTGATATAGTTGTTTCTTCGTTTGCGTCTTTGCTGACCATTGGTATGGCTACATTGATGTATGCGAGGGATACGACCGTATTATATGCAATTAGTTTTGTCATAGTCGCTGCCTTTGGTTCAGCCGTAGGTCTTCTATTTGCAGGAACATACAGAGTCATCATCCGTCATACCTCTTTGAAGGATGTGACTAGATTCATAATTGCAATCGCCATCAAGGGGTGTATCCTCTGGGCATATCTGCTTACTACAAGGAATTCTTGCTGGTACGACCTCGTTCTTGTCGCAGTCGATTTCGTCGTGTCGCTTTTCAGCCTGCTGTTCATCAGATTGGCTATGCTTCTGGTTTATGATACGATTCGCGAGAGAACGAAGAATTGCAGCAACCTTATGAACATCCTTGTCTATGGTACTGGTGGAAAAGCCTCTTCTCTGGCAATCAGAATGGGAAATTCCCGCCATTACAATGTGGTCGGTTTCATTTCTACCATCGACGTGGCTGACAGGACCTATATGCACGACAAGCCGGTTTACTATGTGGAAAATGAGCTTGATTTCATCCGTATATGTGAAGAGAAGGATGTCAAGGGTATTCTTTTCTCCCATATGTCAGATGTCTATGCTGAACAGGACAGAATCGTACAGGAAAGTGTTCACCATCATATAAAGGTTCTCATTGCTCCATCCATCGAGGATATCGATGATATTGATCATAATTCCGCTTCCAGCAAGGTCCGCGAAATCAAGATTGAGGATCTTCTCGGCAGGGAAGAGATCAAACTCAATATGGAGGCAATCGAGAAGAATTTCCGTGACAAGGTCATTATGGTCACTGGAGCTGCCGGTTCCATCGGAAGTGAGCTCGTGCGTCAGCTGGCTGGTTTCGGTGTCAAGAAGATTATTCTGTATGACAATGCCGAGACCCCTATGCATAATCTCAGGCTTGAGCTTGAGGATAAGTTTCCTCAGCTGAATTTCGTGCCTGTGATCGGCAATGTCATCCAACTTCCTCGTCTTGACTATGCTTTCCGTAAGTGGAGGCCTCAGGTCGTGTTCCACGCTGCAGCATATAAGCACGTGCCTCTTATGGAGGAGAATCCTTGCGAGGCTGTGATGACTAATGTCGCCGGTTCAAGAAATGTGGCTGACAAGTGTATCCAGTACGGTGTCGAGAAGATGGTGATGATTTCTACGGACAAGGCTGTGAATCCGACCAACATTATGGGTTGTACGAAGCGTCTTGCTGAAATCTATGTCCAGTCTCTCGGTCTTGCCATTGAACAGGGTACTTACAAGATGCCGGAAGGCTCAGTGGTTGACAAGCCTATTACCAAATTCGTGACGACCAGGTTCGGCAATGTGCTTGGCTCCAACGGTTCCGTCATCCCTCGTTTCCGTGAACAGATTGAGAACGGCGGTCCTGTGACTGTCACCCATCCGGAGATCATCCGTTTCTTTATGACTATTCCTGAGGCCTGCCGTCTCGTTATGGAGGCCGCGACGATGACTGACGGTAATCAGATTTTTGTCTTCGATATGGGCAAACCTGTCAAGATTGATTTCCTCGCTCGCCGTATGATTGAACTTGCCGGTCTCGTTCCTGACAAGGATATCAAGATTGAATATACAGGTCTCCGTCCTGGTGAGAAACTCTATGAGGAGGTGCTCAGCGATGCAGAGACGACGATTCCTACTCAGCACGATAGAATCCGCATTGCGAAGGTCCGTGAGTATGAGTATGAGGATGCCTACAAGGGCAATTACAAGCTTGAGGAACTTGCCAGAGCAGTTGACATCCCGACAATGGTCAAGCTTATGAAGCAGATCGTTCCGGAATTCAAGAGCAAGAATTCGCCTTTTGAGGAATACGATTCTTAGACGAACATCAACCAGATATAACAGATTGCGAGGGCCAGGACAAATTTGATTGTCTTGGCCTTCAGCCATGTTTTACGGCTCTCTGCAAGCAGAGGGAGGGAAGCGTGGCCGTCCTGCACGATTGAATTGGCGAGGAGAACAGGGAATGGAAGAACTCCTGATGCGAAAAGGGTGACGAAGATCATATGAGGACCTGATGTCGGGATGATTCCCATCAGGGCTGCGATGATGACCATCGTGAATTTGTTTTCGCTGATCCAGGCCGTCGGGTCTGCATAGTGGAAGAGAAGTTCCGTAAGCAGGAGGACGCCGAATGTCCAGGCGAATATCATCGGTGTGTGATGGCAGAGGATGTCTTTGTAGAGGCGCTGCTCCACCTTTGTGTCTGAACTTACGACGAGGGTGATGAGAACTATTGCGCTGAGGCCTGCGACAAGCCAGTAGAGGCTTTCTTCGTTGAGGCCTGGAAGTGCTTGAGTGTGCGTATGTGCCGCTTCGTGCGCACCTGATTCAAATACTCCTGAAAGAAGGGCTACGAGAAAGACTACGACTGCTATTACAAGTTTCCATCTGACCCATCCGAATGTTACAGTTGAGTTATCCTCTTCTTCTTTTACGAATTCAGGACGTGGCTCCATAAGACTTTTCTTCGATACTTTGTCGTAGATGAGTCCTGCTATGATTCCGAGGACAAGGAGGAGGGCGAAGAGGGCCGTGGCCTTGACTGGCATCACTGCGAGCATAAGGAAGGCTTCATCTCCCACTGTCGCTATCATCATCGAGAGAAGGGCTCCGAATGAGAGGAGGCCTCTGGTGTACATGGATACTGAGGCTATTCCGCCTACGCAGCCTGGGACTGATCCGAAGATTCCTGACATTATGGTCTGGAAGAGTCCTTTGCTCTTCAGCCAGGAGGTGATTCTGCCTCTGCTGCTGATGTCAAATGACTCTACGATCATCATTAGTATTATTACGAGTCCCGTTACAAGGGCCGTGGTGCGAAGGGTTTCGAGTAAGATATGTGTCATTAGATGATGTAACCTGTGATGAATAGGTTGATGATAGGTCTGGATGGAGAGTTCGTGGTGAGCATTATTATTATGCAGGTCTCACCTTTGGGCATTCCAGCTGTGTCGACGCTGATCCTGAAGCTTCCCTTGGCTCCCGGTTTTGTGGCCGGGACGCTTACGTGTCCGAGTTTCGCGCTTCTGCTGTCAGAGTCTATCTTGTATATTTTGAAGTCGGATTTGCCTTTGTTAGTGAAGGAGAATGTCGCTTCGAATTTTGAACCGGCTTTCTTCTGGCCGAATTCGAATGTCGCTCCGTCGTCGAACATAGGAAAGGAACCGTTCTTTCTCTTGGTTTCGTCCCAACTTCCGAAGTTCTCCTTGGTGTATGCATAGATGCTTACTTTCTTTCCGTTGAATCTCATTCCGTTTACGACGGGGGTGAAGCTGTACCAGTTCTTGCCCCATCTTTCGCGGGATGCGGTAATCGTATAGTTGAGCGTAGCGGTGCTTCTTGCCGGGATGGTTGTCTTTGACAGGCTTATCTGCAGGCCAGGGCTGACTTTTTCGAAGCTAATTTTTGCCGGCTTGTCCGAGACGTTGGCTACGAGGAAGGATCCGCTTTTCTGCTCGTCCTGGCTGAGGTTGCCGCCTTTGATCGTGGTTTCACGGAATCCGAGAGGACCGAAGTGCTCAGGGTAGGCTTGAGAGAGGGGGAGAGCTTTCTTTCTTGCAACTCCTCTGATTCTCAGGATGATCGGCTTTTTGTATGAGCTGGTATAGACGGTGAGTGTCTTGTCGAAAGGGTATGGGCCTTCATCGTTGGAATAGACTCCTGTGACAGTACCTGTTTTGCCAGGCTGGATCGGTTCTTTCGTCCATTTGGCCTCCGTGCATCCGCAGGAGCTCACCACCTGGTATATGACAAGGGGAGCACTGCCGATGTTCTTGAGGGTGTATGTCGCTTTCAGAGGACCGGAATCCACGATTACGTCGCCGAAGTCATAGATGACCTTGTCAAATTCTATTGCATTGCCGAAGACATTGCCTTTATTTTGACCGAAGGCTATATGACATAGCGACAGTGTCAGTATGACAAATATGTATTTCAGTACCGTTTTCATCTGTATTGCAAAAGTACGAAAATCCCGTGCCAAATTTGTCAAATTCAAATAGATGATGTATTTTTGTTTAATAATCGAGGCAGGAACAACCTCGGTGGAACAATTTAAAAATAGATCTATTATGGCTTACAAAATTTCAGAGGATACTTGTGTCGCTTGTGGTACATGTATGGGTGAGTGCCCAACTGGTGCAATTTCAGAGGGCGATGTATACAAGATTGATCCTAACATCTGTGTAGATTGCGGTACTTGCGCAAACGCTTGCCCAATGGGAGCAATCTCACCTGCAGAGTAAAATCAAAATTGAAAAAGTTAAGAGCGATTGAAGAAATTCAACCGCTCTTTTTTTTATTGCTCCGGAACGACTGCGTCAAAGATCAGGTCTTCCGTATTTTCTGCGTCATTGATCAGGGTGTGCTGATGGCCCTTGGGACAGTAGTGGACATCTCCCGGACCGAGGTCTATTCTCTGACCGTCGAAGAGGACGTGGCCGTGACCTGAGCGGAAGAAAAATACCTCACAGCTAGTATCGTGAGTATGGAGGCCGATGGATGCACCAGGGATAAGACGACCCTTCATAATCTTGATCATCGGGTCGGTGAACATCTTCACGGCATAGTACTTTTCGCCGCCCTTGAAATTGTCGATGTTCTTTTCTTCGATAGAGTTAAAATCCACTTTCATTATCTGTAGTTCTTTAGAACAAATATAGAATTTTTATCGCTATATTTGTTATCCCGAAAGC
>JAILCZ010000142.1 GCA_024689985.1 Bacteroidales bacterium
AGGCACCACTCCGTATTTTGCAACGAGGTTGGCGACTCCGGTGAATGTACCGCCGTCACTGAGAGGATTCGAGAAGAGCCAGTCAACCTTTCTGTCGTCGAAAGGAAGGTCCTTCGTGTCAATCACTCCCTGGAGGAAGAGGTTTGCCTTCTCGAGCTGGTCATAGAAGAAGAGGTAGCTCTGGGAGAAGGTGAAGTTTCCGAGATTGTATTTATCTATCATCTGAGCTCTGAGGACATTGAGTCCAGTGAAGAGCCAGCAACGGCCTGATGACTGCTGGTCGGTGATGCCCTTTGTCTTGACACGGTCTGAGAAGTGGGTGTCAATCATTGCGGCATTGTCGGCATTGGCTGCAAGAACTGAGATTCCGGCTTTGTTGAGGGCATTGCGGATTGCTTTGTCTGAGGCGTCACCCTTGTAACCGGTCTGGATTTCCTTGAGCACCTGCTCCGAAATTCCGCCCTTTGCATCCTGGGCAGAAACAATCTGTGCCGCCGCAAACGCAGCAGCCAAAATAAGAAGAGTTTTTTTCATCAGATTTTATTTGTTAGCATTGTCATCCAGCATTTTTCCCATACCGGCGACAAGTACGGCAAGGGCTGCGCCCACGATTGCCGCTATGATAAATAAATAAATTGGAGTCTGGATTCTCTGGCTCATCAGGACTGACGTCCATCCGAAACCGAGGAAGAAATTCACCACCGCATTGTAGTACGGAAACTTGCTGACTCCGTCACGAAGGAAGGTTGTGAAATTCTGTATTATGAAAAGGATGGTTGCGACTATTGTCACACCCCACAATATTTGCATCATAAGACCGAGGTCGGTCCACCATTCTACTACCATTTATACTTAAATTTAATAGTTGAGCACAGCAGACAAAATTAATCAAAATATTTATCTATCAAATACTTTGACATTTTATAAGGATCTCCCTGCGGTTTGTCGCAGAAGGTACCGACGCTTTCATCCCACCATTTTTTCTCAAGTGCGATGGCCTCTTCCTTATATTCTGCCTCCATTTTCCCATCAAATTTCTTGCCTTTGGACATTGCGTCCATAACTTTTCCGAAGAAAAGTGTCCAGCGTGGTTCGTAGTAGGTTGACACGAGGCCTGAAAGCGACCTGTTGGCATAGTCCGAGAGGCTCATTCCGGAGTCGCTCCAGGTGGTGATGAGGTTGCGGGCGTTCTGCTCATAATAGTAAGCCTCGTTCCTATCCCCTTCCGGTGCGCAGGCGCGGGCGTCTGATATCCATTTTCCAACGAGGAAATAGCTGTTGGTCATAAGGAGGCTGTCCAGGTCATCCAATATGCCGAGCATCTCAGAAGGAAGTTCAGAGATGTCCTCTCCCTTCTCACAACCCTCGGCGAATTCCCCGAAGAGTTCTCCGAAGAGGTTGCTCAGGACCTGTCTCGTGAGGTTCACGAGGTCGAAGGCATAGGCCGGATTCTCAGCCGCATATTCTGACGAGCCCGCCTCCAGCAAGTTCTTCACTGATTCCACGAGAAGGTCGTTGTCGTATTTTACGGCCGAACGCACCCTCATATTTCCGAATGTCGGACGGGTGTTCAGCACTGAGCCCTGCCAGGATGTGGATGTACTTACATATATGCTGTCCGCCAGAACCTTCCAGGCCTTGCGGGCCTTCTCATTGCAGGATGGCGCCCTGCGGTCTGCGAGCCTGCTTACCCATTCGTCCAATCCGAGGCCGCCGTCCCAGGCCTTGTACAGAACGAATTCATACATATACGGATTGCAGTCAAGACCCTCGAGGGTCGCTCCGATTCCGGAGATGGAGCTGCTTTCAGCTATGGAGTTCTCGATTCTGCGGTCAACATCGTGCATATTGCCGGCAAGGAAGGTGTTTCCTCCGAAGTTTCCGAGGTAGCACCATACGAAAGGAGTGTCGAAGAAGCTTTCCGTCTGTCTCCAGACTTCCTTCCTTTCGCAGAAGTAGTCGAGGATGAGCTGCTTGTCCTTCGGAGCGCCTCCGAGATATGCGGAGAGCCTTTCCGGAGTCCAGTTCTTGTCGTAGTAGAACATCCAGCCCATCTGGAGCCAGGTTGCCTCCGGATCGACGTTCTTCAGGGTGCGATATACCTTTTCGCTGACTCTCGCAAGGTATTCTGGCTCCCAGCTCGGCGGAGTCACCTCGTTGAATATGTCGATTCCGTAGATATGGTCGGTTCCGTAGAGTTCCGTCTGCTTTTCGATGAATTTCTTCTGGATCAACGAGAATTCAGGACACATCGGGTCCATAAAGAGGCACTGGTATTTTTCCTTGAAGCCGCCCCATTCTCCGAGGCTCTTGTAGTCAGCATCCGGGAACACCATCTTGAGTTCCTCAGGGACGTGTCCCGCAAATGCAGGCAGCACCGGACGCATTCCCAGCTCGCGCTCCCTCTCCACTATCCTCTTCTGGAGCTTCATCTGGCTCTGCAGCCAGTTCTTCGGCAGCGGACCACCCCATCTGTTGATGTTCTGCATCCTGTGCCAAGGCAGATATGCCGGGCCCGTGAAATAGTGTCTGATTTCCTTGTCGGTCAGTCCCAGGTCCTTCCAGACCTCATACCACACCTGCTCCTGTCCCGTTATCGCCAGCGGCAGGTTCACTCCGTTCAGGGCCATCCAGTCGATGAAATGCGACCAGTCCTCCCACTTCCACCACGGCATCGTGTATCCGTATGTGCAGTAGTTCAGGAAGAATCTGTCCTTCACGCGTGCAGTCCTGCGCACAGGTTCCGTGACTTTGCCCAGTTTTATTGATGCCGGCTTGTCCTCCTTGAACCAGCCGAATTCGTAATTGCAGCAGTAGCGCAGGTAATGATTCAGGCCCACGGCCATAGAGTTGGCATTGTTACCCTTGATCACCACCTTTCCCCACGACTGGGAAATCTCGAAGAAGTCCGCAGAATCAGCTCCGGCTTCAGCATCTGACACAACTTTTTCAAATCTGATCTTCGATGCTCCTTCCGGCATCACTCGCGATGCGAGGGCCTTTGCGGCCTCGACATCAGGATCGCTCGTACAAGCCACTGCGGCGATGGCGAGCATTGCAATGACGATTATTCTTCTGACCATAGTTTATAAGGATATCCCAACAGATGGGAATTGTAGTATTTCTTGTCTCCAGTCACTTCCCTGCCGAGCCAGGTCGGGTGCTCGAAGGCCTCATCCTCGCTTCCGAGTTCAATTTCGGCCATCACGAGGCCTTCGTTGTCTCCGTAGAACTCATCCACTTCGAATTTCCTTCCGTTCGTCGCCGGCACGATGAAGCGCGTCTTGTCAATCACTCCTTCGAAACAGAGCTTCAGCAGGTCCTTCGCATCTGACACTGGTATTTCCATCTCCCATTCCAGTCGGCTCATTCCATTGCGGCTCGGCCCCTTTATGGTAAGATATGCCTTGTCATCGCTGATTCTCACACGCACCGTCCTTCCGGCATCGTGTGCTATGTATCCCTGAGTCATCCTGTGACTCTCCGTCGCCTTGAGCTTATATTCATTGCTCAGCACACGGAATTTTCTCTCTGTCTCTATATGCATAGGAAAAAGTTTTCTTTTAGATACGATAATCGCTCATATCCTTTCCGGCAGCCTCCCCTTCCCTTATCTGGGTGGAGCTGACATTGACCATCGGCGCATCTATCAGGGCGATTGAATAGTCCGGATTCTCTTTCAGCAGGTCTTTTCTGTCGGCGTCCAGGTCGAAGCCCTTTCTCGGATAGACACACACTCCGTATTCTTCCAGGATACGGCCATAGTCCCTCCACCTGCGGAAATCCGCCAGGTTGTCGGCTCCTATCACCAGGGTGAAGCTGTTCTCCGGTTCCCTCGCCTTGAGGGCGTCCAGAGTTCTTACCGTGTAGTGTGGCGGCTCCATCGTCATTTCGATGTCGTCCACCTTCACCTTCAGTTCAGGATGTCTCCTCACAGCCTCGACGGCGGCCGAGAATCTCTCCGCTGCCGAGTCCACTCCTATTCCTTCCTTCAGCGGATTCTTCGGCGACACTATCATATACACGCAGTCGAAGCCTCCGCACGAGGTCAGGTATTCCATAATGGCAAGATGTCCTTTATGGAGAGGGTTGAACGATCCTGAATAGACGGCTATTTTCATCCTAAAAATGCGTCAATTTTCTCTTCCGCATCCTTGAATGCTTTGTCGAGGTCATCGTTGATGAGGACAAAGTCAAACTGTGGTGCGTATGTCATTTCTTCCGCTGCCTTTGCAACTCTCTTTTCGATTGCTTCCGGCGAGTCGGTATTGCGTTTTACGAGTCTCCTTCGGAGTTCCTCAACTGAAGGAGCCTGCACGAATACTGAAAGGGCGCTGTCTCCGAAGTATTTCTTGAGGTTCACTCCTCCCTTGACATCCACGTCGAAGATGATGACGTGTCCCTTGGCCCAGATTCTCTCCACTTCGCTCTTGAGGGTTCCGTAGTAGGATCCTGAATAGACCTCTTCATACTCCACGAACTTGTCCTCCTTTATCATCTGTCTGAACTCGTCAGCAGAGAAGAACCAGTATTCCTTTCCGTTCTTTTCCTCTCCGCGTGGAGCCCGGGATGTCGCCGAGACTGAAAATTCGATTTCTGGATGAAGGGAAAGTATATGGTTTACGATTGTGCTCTTGCCCGATCCGGACGGGGCTGAGAATATCAGGGTTTTGCCTTTCATTGTGTTTCTAAATAATTTCAATATTTCCACAAAAATAGTTATTTTTGTCCGGTTTGACACGGAAAGGTCAAGCCGGTTGGTTAGATTTATTTATTCTAATACTTATAGAAATGGTTTCATACAAAGAAATTGGTCTTGTAAACACCAAAGAGATGTTTGCTAAGGCAGTAGAAGGTGGATACGCTATCCCTGCATTCAACTTCAACAACATGGAGCAGCTCCAGGCTATCATCCAGGCTGCAGCTGAGACAAAGTCACCAGTTATCCTTCAGGTATCTAAGGGTGCTCGTAACTACGCAAACCAGACTCTTCTCCGTTATATGGCAGAAGGCGCTGTTGAGTATGCAAAGGAGCTTGGCTGGGAGAAGCCACAGATCGTGCTTCACCTCGACCACGGTGATTCATTCGAGCTCTGCAAGAGCTGCGTTGATATGGGATTCTCATCAGTAATGATCGATGGTTCAGCTCTTCCTTACGAGGAGAACATCGCTCTTTCCAAGAAGGTTGTTGAGTACGCTCACAAGTTCGACGTAACTGTTGAGGCTGAGCTTGGTGTCCTCGCAGGTGTTGAGGATGAGGTTGCCGCTGAGGAATCTCACTACACAAAGCCAGAAGAGGTTATCGACTTCTCTACCCGCACAGGTTGCGATTCACTCGCTATCTCTGTAGGTACTTCACACGGCGCTTACAAGTTCAAGCCAGAGCAGTGCACAAGAGACCCTAAGACAGGCCGTCTCGTTCCACCTCCACTCGCATTCGACGTTCTCCACGAGATCGAGAAGAAGCTTCCTGGCTTCCCAATCGTTCTCCACGGATCATCATCAGTTCCACAGGAGTATGTTGACATCATCAACGCTAACGGTGGCAAGCTTCCTGACGCAGTAGGTATCCCTGAGGATCAGCTCCGTGAGGCTTCAAAGAGCGCAGTCTGCAAGATCAACATCGACTCAGACTCACGTCTCGCTATGACAGCAGCCGTACGTAAGGTCTTCAACGAGAAGCCAGGTGAGTTCGACCCACGTAAGTACCTCGGACCTGCACGTGACGAGATGAAGAAGCTCTATATGCACAAGATCGTTGACGTTCTTGGTTCAAACGGCAAGGCAGAGTAATTTCACTCTACATACAAATGAAAAAGGAGTCCAAAAGGGCTCCTTTTTTATGTTATCTTAAACGCAGCAGTGCGCCTACATATCATACGCTCCTACGTCAACCGACTTCGTTTCCCTGAATGCTCCAATTCTCCAATATACTCGAACCAGGAGATACCGTCCATAGCTATCCGTCAAGCAACGCTGAGAAAAATTCGTGTCTTTGTATTGTGTTTCTCTCCTACCTCCGGAACGAAGCAAATCGTGTCCTTCAATTGCAAAACCGATTTTCGGTTTTTTGAAATATCTGGACAATGAAACAGTTAAATCAGGATCAGAATAGACTTTTGAGCTCTGACTGTTCAATGACCTTGGTGGCATTCGAAGTTCTGTAAAAAAATAAAAATACCTTGGAGACCAATTCGCTCTGAAAGAAGGGTTTATATAACTATAATCATTTGTACGACCTGACGAAAGCATAAAAGAGCTCCTGGTATAGTTGGCAGTAATGTATATATCAATTTTTTTCCCAAAAAGAATCCTTCCTCCCAAATATGAAGAAAACGAACTTGCCTTACCAGTATTACAATAGGAACTTATCGATACGCCATCATCTTGAACCGTCGTAAACGGACCAATAAGATTGTGCTGATCTATATAGGAGAGTGTAATGTGAATATTATCCAACCATTTGGACGAAAAACTCTTTTTAAAGTAAAGGCTATAATAATCAGTAGACTGTCCCTTCAAATTAGGATTACCTCTTTTTATAAAATACGGATTGCTGACATCCTCAAAAGGATTCAAATAACTTATATCAGGACGAGACACTCTGTTGGAATATTGCAGTTCAAACTGTACAGAACGGAAAATAGTATTCAATCTAATATTCGGGTTCAGATTAAAATCCTTATAATCAAGTGGCGACACAGTCGTTTCATTTACGAAACTGCCTTTGTTTGTAAGTCTTTCCGCTTTACAAGAACACGTTAGATTCACATCACTAACAATCGGAAATGATAATGACATATCACCATATAATACCTGTTGATTATAATCAAAACCATTATCTTTCCTTTGAGCAGGAACCGAGCCACTATAATTAGTGTGATCACTATAGTCTCTGTTAAAATAGCCTGC
>JAILCZ010000126.1 GCA_024689985.1 Bacteroidales bacterium
GTAAGCGGCTTCGCCCTTGGCGTTGACATCGCGGCTCATCTTGCCGCCCTGAGATACGGGCTTCCGACCGTAGGCGTACTGCCGACGGGCATCGACTCGGTATATCCGCACCAGCACAGAGGGGTCGCAGCACAGGTCTGCGAGACTCCCGGCTGTGCCCTAATAACCGACTATCCCCCGGAAACCGTCCCCCTGAAGGTGAACTTCCTGAGAAGGAACCGCATAATAGCCGGTATGACGAAGGCGACCATACTGGTGGAGTCAAAGGAAAGAGGAGGAGGAATGATGACGGCCCGCCTCGCCTGGTCCTATGAGCGGGAGGTCTATGCCCTGCCGGGAAGGGTGGACGACATCAGGTCAGGAGGATGCAACATATTGATAGGCGAAAAGATAGCGGAGCCGATATACAGCCTGAAGGCTTTGACTGAATCTCTCCAGCTTGGGTCAGCCGCGGAGACTCAGACGGCCGGAGACCTCGCGGAGGAAATAAAGACCAGATTCACATCAGTCTATGGAGAGAAGGCTGCAGAAGAAATGGGTATAATCGTATATCTGATAAAGAAAAGACGACAGCCCACCATCGATGAAATAGCTTTGCAGTCGGGGCTGGAATACCAGATGGTCCGAAGCCACGCTTCCCTGCTGGAACTGGAGGGCATAATAGGGATTGACCTCCTGCAGAGATGCGTCCTCAGGCACAGATAAGATATATTTGTCTTATCTTTGCCGAAATGGAATTCATAGATACCCATACGCACATAAGTGACGAAGCCTTTGCAGGTGAAGAAGAGGCCATAATATCCAGGGCCCTCGAAGCAGGAGTGACCAGGATGATACAGGCAGACGTCGATTCTTCCGAAAGAGAACCGATGTATAAGCTCGTGGAATCCCACCCGGAATGCCTGAGCGCTATGCTCGGTCTGTACCCGGGAAGCGTTCACTCGGACTGGAGGGACGAACTCGACGCGATGCTCCTATATAAGGAGAGAAAATTCTGCGCCGTAGGAGAGATCGGCCTCGACTATCACTATGGCGCGGAAGACGCTGAATATCAGAAAGAAGCCCTCAGAGTCCAGTTCGACCTGGCCCTTGAGTGGGGCAAGCCGGTGAACATACATCTCAGGGAAGCCACTGAAGACTTTTTCACCATCCTCGACGACTACAGAGGAAGGGGTCTTCGCGGCAACCTTCACGCATTCAGCGGAAGCTATGAGACCTTCTGCCGCATCCAGAAATACGGAGACTGGTTCGTAGGCCTCGGAGGAGTGATCACATTCAAGAACTCAGGCATAGGAAAAGCCGTGCCTGACATTCCCCTGGACAGGATTCTGCTGGAAACGGACGCCCCATACCTCACTCCGGTCCCCTACAGGGGAAAAAGGAACGAAAGCTCGATGATACCTATTATTGCATCATTCATAGCGGAGCGCAAAGGCCTGTCTCCCGAAGTTGTAGCCAACCAGACTACAAACAATGCAAAAGTTCTATTTGGGCCATTCTAAAAGCGGAACAAACCTTGGAATATTTATTGGCAAATGAAAATATTTTGCTAAATTGCACCGGTTTTAGGGGCATATTATATACCCGCCAAAACACGAAAATTATTATAACTATTTAATACATTATTAATTAAACCACACAAAAACGAGTATGAAAAAGTTTTTCATGTTTTTGGCAGTTGCAGGCCTTATGGCTTTCACTGCAAACATCGCTTCAGCACAGGAAGAGGCTGATTCTACAGCCGCTACTGAGCAGGTAGCAGAAGAGGCAGCACCAGTAGAAGTTGCTGAAGAGGCTGTTGAAGTTCCTCTCCACCAGGCAATCAAGACAAAGTTCATTGAGGGTGGCGCAGGCTTCATGTCTCTCGTCGTAATCTGTCTTATCCTTGGTCTTGCTCTCGCAATTGAGAGAATCCTTTTCCTCACACTTTCTAAGACCAACACAAAGAAGCTTCTCGAGTCAGTAGAGGCTGCTCTTGCTGAAGGTGGCATCGAGAAGGCAAAGGACGTTTGCCGTGAAACACGTGGTCCTATCGCAGAGATGTTCTATGAGGGTCTCGAGCACTACAACGAGGGCGTTGAGACTGTTGAGAAGTACATCACTTCACAGGGTTCAATCGAGCAGAGCAAGCTCGAGAGCGGTCTTACTTGGATTGCACTCTTCATCGCAATCGCACCTTCTCTCGGATTCCTTGGTACTGTGATCGGTATGATCCAGGCATTCGATGACATCCAGAAGGCTGGTGATATCTCTCCTAACGTTGTCGCTGGAGGTATGAAGGTCGCTTTGATCACAACCGTTGCCGGTTTGATCGTCGCTATGATTCTTCAGATCTTCTTCAACTACATCACAGCTAAGATCGAGTCTATCACTGTAGACATGGAGTCTTCAGAGCTCGAGTTCGTCAACATCCTTACAAAGCACAACGCAAAATAATTTAGGAGCGTTTTGTTATGAAGAAATTCGAAAGATATTTTCAAATCCTGATGTGGGCACTTATCGTTGTCAGCGTCGCTCTCCTGGTTTGGGGTTTCTCTGTAGACTTCATCCCTAGCGCAGTTGACACGTTGCTCCGCTGGGCTTACATAATGGTTGGTATCGCTCTCTTCTCAGTGATCGTTATCGGCATTATCGTAGCAGCAGGAGACAACCCTAAGGGTCTCATCAAGGGAGCCATCGGCGTAGTAGCCATCGCAGCTGTTGTCTGCGTCGTTTACTTCGCTTCAGCAGGCTCACCAGCAGTTGGTCTCACAGTAGACCAGCCAGAAGCAGGTACACTTAAATTGACTGACACGGTGCTTAACCTCACCTACCTTGCAGGTACTCTCGCAGTACTCGCAATCATCGCAGGTGAAGTGATCAGCGCAATCCGTAATAAATAGGTATCTATATGGCAAAGAAAACTCCAGCGATAAACTCTAGCTCAACGGCCGACATCGCATTCCTCCTCCTCTGCTACTTCCTCATGACAACAACCATGGGATCGCAGACAGGTCTGCAGCGTCGTCTTCCTCCTATGCCTGACAAGAATCAGAAGGTGGAGGACCAGAAGGTTAATCGTCGTAACATCATCGTTGTAAAGATTAACTCAGCCGATAGGATTCTTGCCGGTAGTGACCCTATAGACATCAGCCAGCTCAAAGATAAGATCAAGATCTTCCTTTCTAACCCTACGGACGATCCGACATTGCCAGAGAAGGTAGCTACCGATATCGAAGGATACGGCCAGGCTATGGTTTCAAAGGGTGTGATTTCACTCCAGAACGACCGTGGTACTTCTTATCAGGCATACATCGCAGTTCAGAACGAGCTCGTAGCAGCCATCAATGAACTTCGTGATGAGTTCGCCACTAGGAATTATGGTAAAACATTCATGCAGCTCCCAGAGGACAAGCAGGATATCGTGAAGAAGGCAGTGCCTCAGAACATTTCCGAAGCTGAACCTAAGGATGTCGCTAAAAAGTAAAATAGGAGAATAGAATTATGTCAAAATTCAAAGCAAGCGGTAAAAGAGAAACACCTGGTATCACATCGGGCTCTCTTTCTGATATCGTGTTCATGCTCCTGTTCTTCTTTATGGTGACAACGCAGATGCGTGACCAGGAACAGAAGGTTGTAGTCAAGCTTCCAGAAGCAACTGAGGTCGTTAAGCTCGAAAGAAAGGACCTTTCTTCTTACATCAACATCGGTACTCCTACCAGAGCCCTCCAGGCTCAGTATGGTACAGATGCTCGTATTCAGCTCAACGATTCTTTCAAGACTGTCGATGACATCCGTGACTTCATCGCTGCAGAGCGTGAGTCAATGAGTGAAGGTGACCGTCAGTTCATGACTACAGTTATCAAGGCTGACCAGGACGTCAGAATGGGTATCATTACAGATGTTAAGCAGGAGCTCAGACGTTGCTCTGCGCTTAAGATCATGTACTCAGCAAGAAAAGCATCAAAAGAATAATCAATTCTTAAATACTTGAAAGTGAAGGACGGCTCTAAAAGCCGTCCTTTCTTTTTGCTGTGGAAATGCTTATATTTGCAAGTTTATTAGCGGTACTGCAAAGTGCAATACCAGGCAATTAGAGTAATTATTAAAATGGAATCTGTAAAGAGAACCAAGATCAAGGACCTGCTCAAAGCAGAAGCAGGCCAGGAAGTCCTCGCCAAAGGTTGGGTAAGGACAAAAAGAGGAAACAAGCAGGTAAAGTTCATCGCATTGAATGATGGTTCGTGCGTAAATAATATTCAGATTGTTGCAGATGCCAATAATTTCAATGAGGACCTCTTCAAGAAGATTACTACGGGAGCTTCCCTTTCAGTAAAGGGTCAGCTCGTGGAGTCAGTCGGAAGCGGCCAGGCCGTTGAGATCCAGGCTAAGGAGATCGAAGTTCTCGGTGAGTGCGACCCTATGAGGTTCCCTCTCCAGAAGAAGGACACTTCTTTCGAGTACCTCAGGACCGTTGCGCATATGCGTATGAGGACTAACACCTTCGGTGCAATCCTCCGTATCCGCAGCCATATGGCAAACGCAATCCACCAGTATTTCTACAACAAGGGATTCGTCTATCTCCACACTCCGCTCATCACTGAGTCAGACTGCGAGGGTGCAGGCCAGATGTTCCAGGTTACGACTCTCGACCTCGAGAACACTCCAAGAAACAAGAAGGGCAAGATCGACTATTCTCAGGACTTCTTCGGAAAGCAGACCAGCCTTACCGTGAGCGGACAGCTCGAAGGTGAGCTCGGAGCTACTGCCGTAGGTGAGATCTACACCTTCGGTCCTACATTCCGTGCCGAGAACTCAAACACTCCTCGTCACCTTGCAGAGTTCTGGATGATCGAACCTGAGATGGCATTCTACGACATCAAGGACAATATGGACCTCGCAGAGGACTTCATCAAGAGCCTTGTGAAGTATGCTCTCGACAACTGCTACGACGACATCAAATTCCTCAACGACAAATACGACGAGACTCTCATCGACCGCCTCAAGAGCGTTGCCGACACTGAGTTCGTCCGCCTTCCATATACTCAGGGTATCGAAATTCTCAAGGACGCCATCGCAAAAGGCCAGAAGTTTGAATATCCTGTTGACTGGGGCACGGACCTCCAGAGTGAGCACGAGAGATATCTCGTAGAGCAGCATTTCGGAAAGCCTGTCATCCTCACGGACTACCCTAAGGATATCAAGGCATTCTATATGAAGCAGAACGAGGACGGCAAGACTGTCCGCGCAATGGACGTTCTCTTCCCTAAGATCGGTGAGATCATCGGAGGATCTGAGCGTGAGGCTTCTCTCGAGAAGCTCGAGAACAGAATCAGCGAGCTCGGAATGAGCCGCACGAACCTCGAATGGTACATCGATACCAGAAGGTTCGGAACAGTTCCTCACAGCGGTTTCGGCCTCGGTTTCGAGAGACTCCTTCTCTTCGTTACCGGTATGCAGAACATCCGTGACGTGATTCCGTTCCCTAGAACTCCGAAGAACGCAGAATTCTAAAATTCAAGATATGCTCGTAATTGGAATAGCCGGCGGTTCAGGCTCTGGCAAGACCACAGTCGTACGCGCCATTACAGAAAAGCTCAAGGAAGACGTAGTAGTCATTCCTCAGGACTCTTATTACAAGGATTGCGGCGACCTCTCCGACGAGGAGAAGCGCAACCAGAACTTTGACCATCCTGAAGCCATTGACTGGGAACTGCTGTGCAGCCAGCTTGCGGATCTCAAGAAGGGCAAGGCTGTAAAACAACCGGTCTATTCCTATATTTCCTGCTCAAGGTCGAAGACTGAATTCGTGGACGTGAACCCTGCCGAGGTGATCATCGTCGAAGGAATCCTGCTCTTCAACTGCAAGAAGCTCCGTGAACAGCTTGACATCAAGATTTTCGTGGACGCAGATGACGACGACCGCCTGATGAGGGTGATGGAACGCGACATCCGCGAACGCGGAAAGGATGTCCATTGGGTGATTGAGCGTTACAGCAGGACTGTGAAGCCGATGTACCTGCAGTTCATCGAGCCGAGCAAGCGTTACGCCGACATCATCATCCCTCAGGGTGGTGAGAACAAGGTGGCCATCGACGTCATTTCTGCGACGATCGAGAAGGCAATCAGCAAGAAGAAGAATAAGTGAGAAAGCTTACCGACGACGACAAGGCTGGACTGTACATCACGGTGATATTCCATCTCGTGGTGATTATCGTCCTGCTCATCGCACAGCTCGGAGCATCTTTAAGCAAGGAAAACACCTTCGTACTTGACTTCACCAAGCAGGAGGAAGTCGAAAAGGAGCAGAAAAAAGAGGAGCTGCGCAAGAGCGTGAGCGAGAGAATCGAGCAGATGCTCGCCGCCTCTTCCGGCACGCCGGTCAGAAACATAGCAGTCAACCGCAGCAGCAGGCTCAAGGACGACCGCAACACTGATGCGGACCAGCTCTACAAGGACGCTGAGCGTCTTCAGAAGGAACTTCAGAACGGCATTCAGCCGGACGAGCCGGACGAAGACTATGTAGCGACGAAAAGAACAATTAAGGAAGAAACAAAAAAGGAGAAATCCTACCAGGGACCTTCCGTAGTTTCCTACAATCTGGAAGGAAGAAAGGCCAGCAGGCTCTCGATTCCGGCATACAGATGTATGGGAGGAGGAATGGTGACGGTGATCATCACCGTGGACCCTCAGGGAAACGTGGTTAACGCAAAGGTGCAGGACAGCGTCTCATCAGACGACAACTGCCTCAGGAACTTTGCGATAAGGGCGGCAAGACTGTCGAAATTCTCGAAGAGTCCGTCGGCTCCGGCCAGGCAGCATGGAGATATAGTTTACCAGTTTATCGCCCAATAAACTCCTACTTTTACTATATTTGAAAACTAATGTTTACTCATAAAAAGAACGAACGAACTGACAAAATAATTATGGAAGAATTCAAGTTTAAATCGGTCAATAAGCTCTTCGAGAAGAGTTTCAAGGAAAATTGGGACAGACCGGCCCTTTCAAACTATCAGGGTGTGACTCTGAACTACAACGACGTCGCAAGACGAATCGCAAAGCTTCAGATCGCATTCGAGCAGTGCGGACTCGTCAAAGGTGACAAGGTCGCACTCTGCGGCCGTAACCAGGCGAACTGGGGCGTAAGCTTCCTCGCAGCCCTCACCTACGGCGCAGTTCCGGTGCCAATTCTGCACGAATTCAAGCCGGGCAACATCCACTATCTCGTAAATCACTCTGAAGCGAAAGTACTCTTCGTGGACGATTATATCTGGGAGCAGCTCAACATCGAGGAGATGCCGGGTATCTATGTGGTAGTCCAGATCAACACCTTCAAGTTCCTCTATGCAAAGAACGAGCAGCTTGCTGATGTCAGGGCTCACCTCAACGAGAGCTTCGGAAAGAAGTATCCTGACAACTTCGAGCCTAAGGATGTAAACTACTACGAGGACTCAGCTGACGAGCTCGCGCTCATCAACTACACATCAGGATCATCAGGATTCTCAAAGGGAGTAATGATTCCTTACAGGGCTCTCTACTCCAATATGAACTTCGCCTGCTACTATGCGGACCTTCCGCTCAGCAACAAGAGCCAGGTTGTGTCAATGCTTCCTATGGCCCATATGTATGGTATGATGTTCGAGTTCCTCTATGAGATGGTCCTCGGCTGCCACGTGCACTTCCTTACGCGCGTACCTAGCCCGAAGATCATTATGCAGGCTTTCGCGGAGATCCATCCTGACGTGATCATCGCAGTTCCTCTCGTCATCGAGAAGATATACAAGTCAAAGCTCAAGCCTATCATCGATAGGAACAGGCTCTTCTTCAATATGCCTATCCTCGACAAGATCCTCCTCGGAAAGGTTCGCAACGAGCTCGTTAACACCTTCGGAGGCAAGTTCGACGAGGTCATCCTCGGAGGAGCAGCATTCAACCCTGAGGTTGAATCATTCTTCAAGAAGATCCAGTTCCCTTATACCGTCGGCTACGGTATGACCGAAGCCGCTCCTATCCTCGGATATGCTCACTGGGACAAGACGAAACTCTACTCTTGCGGCCAGTGCGCCCCTTATATGCAGATGCGAATCGACTCTGAAGACCCTCAGACCATTTCAGGCGAGGTTCAGGTAAAGGGTCCTAACGTTATGCTAGGATACTACAAGAATGAGAAGGCCACGGCCGAGTCATTCACCGAGGACGGATGGTTCCGCACCGGAGATATGGGTATCATCGACAGCGACGGATTCCTCTTCCTCAGAGGCCGTTCAAAGTGTATGATCCTCGGACCTTCAGGCCAGAACATCTACCCTGAGGAGCTCGAAGGCGTGGTCAACAACGTCACTTATGTGGTTGACTCCCTCGTCATCGACGACCACGGCACGATTACTTCCCTCATCTACCCTGACTACCACACTGCTGAGGCTGACGGTCTCTCAAGGGAGCAGCTCGAGAAGAGACTCATCGATTCTCTTCCTGAGATCAACAAGGAACTTCCTAAGTACGCTCAGATCAAAAAGATGGAATTCCTCCCTGAGGACTTCGAAAGAACTCCTAAGAAGAGCATCAAGAGATATCTCTATCAGAGAAACTAAAACCCTGTTTCCGAAATGGAAAAATTTGACGAAAGATACATTGAAATGGCATCTGTATGGGCCAAGAACTCATACTGCAAGAGACGTCAGGTCGGAGCTCTCATCGTGAAGAACAAGATGATCATATCCGACGGTTACAACGGAACCCCTTCAGGTTTCGAGAACCAGTGCGAAGATGAAAACGGAGTAACAAAGCCGTATGTTCTTCACGCTGAGGCGAATGCCATCACCAAGGTAGCCAAGTCAGGAAACAGCAGCGAAGGTGCCACCCTCTTCGTGACGGCATCTCCCTGCCTCGAGTGTTCCAAGCTGATTATCCAGGCCGGAATCAAAAGGGTTGTCTATCGTGACGAATACCGTCTCACAGACGGCATCGACCTTCTCAAGAGAGCTGGCATAGAAGTGGAAAAAGTAGATTAACTATGCCGGAAAAGAGAATTTCATCAGTATGGGTTGCCCTGATGGGCATCCTCATCGGCGCCCTCGTCGTCCTCACCGCCGAGAAATACAGCGACAAGAAGAAGGTGATCGATGTCAAGTACACCGAATGGCGCAAGCTGAATCTCATTCTCGACCAGGTCGAAAAGAATTACGTAGATACTATCGACATTTCAGGTATGACCGACGCCGCCGTAGTGGCGGCGCTGGCCAAACTTGATCCTCATTCAATATACATTCCTCCTGTGGAACTGGAAGAAAGTGAAACCGAACTCAACGGCAATTTCGACGGAATCGGAATCCAGTTCAACGTACCTAACGATACGGCCATCGTACTGGAAGTCATTCCTGGCGGTCCATCTGAGAAAATAGGTCTCCAGCAGGGAGACCGTCTGCTCAAGGTGGATGAAAAGGAAATAGCCGGAGTCAAGTTCCCACAGGACAGTATGGTCCGCAGGATGAAAGGTCCAGCCGGCACCAAGGTCAACATCACCGTCCTTAGAAACGGAGAGGAGATTCCGTTTGAAATCACCAGAGGAAAGATTCCTATCCACAGCGTCGATGCTTCATTTATGATCAACGACACCACCGGATACATCAGACTCAGCAAATTCTCCAGAAACACCTACGCCGAATTCCTGAAAGCCAGCGCGGAACTGCTTGAGAGCGGAATGAGCAAGCTCATCTTCGACCTCAGGGACAATACGGGTGGATACCTCGACCAGGCTCTGCTGCTCAGCAACCTCTTCCTCCACAAGGGCGATACCATCGTCTATATGGAAGGAATGCACAGAAAGAGAGAGGAATACAAGGCTGACGGAAAAGGCCTTCTCAAGGACATTGACCTGACGGTGCTCATCAACGAAGGTTCAGCTTCCTCAAGCGAAATCTTCTCCGGAGCAATCCAGGACAACGACAGAGGAACGATCATAGGCCGCAGGTCATTCGGAAAGGGACTCGTCCAGGAGCCTATCTACTTCTCGGACGGCTCAGCCGTTAGAATCACGGTGGCCCGCTTCCACACCCCTTCCGGCAGATGCATCCAGAAGCCTTATTCAGACGATTACAATTACGACATCTATAAACGTTACGCCGACGGCGAAATGTTCGAGGCGGATTCCATCAAGGTCGATACGACCGAGGCCTACACCACAAAGTCAGGCCGCACCGTCTATGGCGGAGGAGGAATCATCCCTGACATCTTCGTTCCTGTCGACACGACAAAGGCCACGGCCTTCCATATAGGTTGCAACAAGAAGGCGACCGCAATGAGGTTCGCATCCGAGATGGCCGATATTTACCGCGAGAAACTCTCCACAATCGACGATTACGCCGAATTGGACGCCTACCTCGACTCAATGGAGATACCTGCCAAATTCAGGGCTTTTGCCCTCAGGAAGGATGGTCTCAAGTGCACGCAAAAAGAATGGGACGAGACAGCTGAGTATCTCATCCCACAGGTTCGTGCTCTCATCGCCAGATATTCAAAACTTGGCGACAACGCTTTCTATAAAATGTATCTTTCGATAGACCCGGTTATCGCTGCTGCCCTGTAAGGGCCTCAACGGCGTCGTTCACCCTGTCGAAGGTGAATGAACTGAGCACCTTGTCCATCTTGGCCGCAATGCGGGCCGTACAGAGATTTCCAATTGAACCCTCGTGAGTGTGGTTCAGGGTACCGTGGTACTCGAACTCTCCCCTCTCGACGGCCATTCCCACCTGCTTGTATGCGTCCCTGAAAGGAACGCCTTCCTTTACGAGATGGTTGACTTCCTCAACCGTAAAGGCGAGCTTGTACTTAGGATCGTCCATCAGATGCTCAGTCACTTCCATATTGTCAATCGCAAACTCGGCGATGTCGAGGCAGTCGTTCATTTCCTTGAACATAGGGATGAAGACTTCCTTGATGATCTGAAGGTCGCGGAAATATCCTGAAGGAAGGTTGGTCGTGATCATCCTGATGGTATTAGGCACGCTGTTGATCCTGTTGCAGTG
>JAILCZ010000152.1 GCA_024689985.1 Bacteroidales bacterium
ACGGTGCAGGTTGCGCTTCCGGCAAGATACTTTCCGGTTGCGGCAACAGATGCAGTAATAGTCGCAGTTCCTTCGGCAATAGGAGTTACGTTTCCGCTTGCGTCAACTGTTGCAACGCTTGTATTGCTTGATTCGTATGTAACAGTACCGGTTGAGTTCGTCGTTGCGGCATTAGCAGTTGCGGCTGCGCCAGCCTTGAGGGCAAGTTCACTCTTTGCAAATGTCACTTCCGTACCGATTGAGGTATAGGTGAAATGGTCGTTGTCCCAGAAGCCAAGCTCCTTTGTAGTGTTGTAAATTGTAGGATAAACGATAACATCTCCGACAGATCCCTTAGGCACATAGAGTGTTTCCTTGAGCTGAGCGAAGAGCATACAGGTCGTAGAGCCCTGAGAGATCTCGCCCTGACGGTCTGAGTTTGAACTTGCGCCCTTGCAGGTCTTGGTTACGGTTACGCTTTCAAGCTTGATTCTCCTTGAGAGATACTTGGCATAGTTGTCGCCGGTAAGTTCTGCGAGTGTTATGGTAGTCTCCGGAATTGTCGCGCCTGATGTGACGGTAGCGTTTGAGTAATCCATTGACACGATCTCAGGGAGACCGTTGTATTCATATCCGACACCATATACGAGACCGTTGATCTTGTCTCCTACCTTGAGGGTCTTTTCGTCGCTGTTGTAAAGCACGATGGCAGAATCTGCTTCCTCGATATAATAGTTGGAGCCGTTGATGTACGTTACAACCGCATCAGTAAGCTTCACGCGATATGCTTTGCGAGAGCTTGACGTTCCGCCAGCAATTGCCTTGACGATGCCGTCGATACCGGTACCGGTCTTAGCATCGAAATTGAAGTTTACGGTCTTGATCTTGCCGGATTCAAATGCAACGTCAGAGGTAAGAGTAAGCTGCTTCTCATATCCGTTGACTGAAAGAGTAAGTGTCTGGCCGCTCTTTGCAGTGAATGGCTTGATACCGATATAGTAAACTGCCGACTCGCCCTGAGCGAGTGAAGTAGGAGAACTTACATAGGCATTGACAGTCTTTGATGCATAATTTCCAACGCCCACGAAGACAGGTGTGTCACCTGAGATATTCACATAGAATGATCCGATGATTGAGTCCGTCGGAGATGTGAATGAGAACTGGCTAGGAGAAAGAGGGTCTGATGTATTGTTCGTCACAGTGAGGGCAATCACAGACGCGAGGTTCTTCATTGTCACTGAGACCTCCTTGCCGGTCACAGAGTTGGCATATCCGTAGATCGGGAAGTTCTCGCCTGCAAGATGTGCCATTGAGCCTGCGCTTGCAATAGCCTGAGAAGCGTTGTTCTTGTTACCAATTACGAAATAGCAGCTCTTGCTCTTTACTGAGTTGTACTTCTTGTTGAAAGGATAGATAAGACGCCAGTCATAAGCCTCTTCAGTACTGAGGGCATCTCCCTTGAGCATTCCTACGAATTTGTTTGCTGAAAGGTTGTCCGTATTGATCGTGAAGCAGCTGTCATTTGTATAGGTTGCCTCTCCTTCAAGTGAGTGGAACACAGCGATCTGGTCACCTGCCTCCCAAGCGGTCTTCATAGAGCTGTTCGTCGTCTTCACCGCTTCAGGAACTGCGAAGAGAGAAAAATCTCCTGTCACGGTTTCTGGCTTGACTGTATCTGTTTCAGTTTTGTTACAAGCACTTACAAGTGCTGCGAGGGTAATCAACCCCATTGCGAAAAATTTGGTTTTCATCTCGTTTTCGTATTAAGGGTTAATTAAAATGAAATAGGGGTATCATCTACGGTCCAGTCATCAACTGATCCGGATGCTGCCGAGCAGACGTTGTCCTCGACATCCATTGACAGATAATTTACGGACGGGGCTACATACATTGCCTTGTCCGATTTGTTAAATAGGCTAAATATCATATTATCAATCATCTAAATTGAACTTTATTATCTCGTAACTTGTAAATTTATTGATAATTATACTTTATTCCAAATCCCTCAAATACCCCTCTAAATCCCATCTCGGATTTACAGACTAAGGGACCAGAGGTTGTCCTCAATTAGTTTCTTATACTCGACGTAACCATCTGAGCCTAGAGTAAACTCCACCAGGTGAGTTTGAGCAGCGTTTAGCCCCATATCTACCATCTCCTTTCGACGTTCTTTCAACAAAGCGTCTTCTGATTTCGGGCCTTCTTCTTCAATTGCTCCAAATTCTTTCTCATAAGCGTCTGCATAGACACAGATGTCCAGCGCATCTCCATAATCATCACTTCCCAACTCAAAGCGATGGCCATAAAACCGCGAGCACGATGCCACGGCAGTACTTGTCTCAAACTTATCCGTCAGATAACAATAGCGGGATACCGGAACGATTGATTTAACAATGCCGTCCTTCAGATTTACCAAATACATGGCACGGACCACCTTATAATCACCCCCATTGTCATTCCACGCACCATGAGTGTAAATCAAATAGCTGTCAACCTCCTTATTAAGATTAATACGGCCATAATAATAGAAATGCATCCTGCGCCAGTCATAATCCATCTCCCTTCCAAGAACTTCAACTGTAGCGGAAGACAGTTCCTTCAGTCCGGCAGTCTTAATCTCCTGAATTGATACATTCAGACTGTCCAAATGAATCTCCTTCAACCTGGGCAATTCAGGAACTGCAAGTCTTAAGCCTCTGTAATTAAAATCTTCGTTCCACGCCCTCTTTCTGAGTTCACGGCCGTCATACTTGCCGTGTTCATAATCACTATAATCTTTGAACAGTTCACAATATGTATCCGCAATGGTCAGACACCCCTTAGCGTTCAATTCAACTGAAGCCAGATGACAATACGGGGAATCCCTGGAAGCATCACTGTTAAAGCCCTTTACATAAGATTTTTCATAGAGTTCAATCCTTGAGCCGGATATCTTTACATACCTGTGATCATAAGACACTCTTCCATACTTAGCATCTTTGGAGATGTCCATTATGGACTTCAGCGTATCATCCTTTACGTTTACAAGGAAAAGCCTGTCCTCAACAAACCCATAACGTACCTTCACAAGATAGCTGTCAACATGCCTGTCAATCCCGACCCTGTTCCTATACACTGACAAATCTTGCGGCAAAGTGTTTTGCCGGGAGACGAAAGATACAGTCTCACCTAAATAATCCGCAAAATCTCCGTGAGAAAACAATGACTTGACAAACACATCCTTCAACCTCGCCTCTGCAGACGCAGACAAGTCCACGAACATATCGGCAGGAATCTCCCTGATATCAAAAGTGTCAGCCTTACCGCATTCCAACTTGGGCATATCCTTAACGATTATCCCACTCGTTTCATAATTAACGAAACGAGGCATATCATACACGTTATCCCACTTAGTCTGAGAATCACCCTGCTGCAGCAATCCGCTCAGCGACAATGCTACAATACAACAAATCATATCTATTTCTTATTTAATTAAATTCTAAAAAACCATCTTTGTCCAAGTATACTTCGTAATGACTTCCTTCTGGATAACTTAACAGGCGCTCCTTATATTGATTCATATTTGTTCCCTTTTTCACGATGGAGTCCCATAACAAATCATCAACACATTCGACATACAACGTCAAAGGAGACGAAGCATTATTACCATACTCAAGATTGACCGACAACCACCCTTTGTGACATTCTGAACGTCGATAAAGCAGACCATTATAAACATCTCTATACCCAATAGAAGAGACCCTAACGACAGAAGTTAAACGATTGTCTTTGAAGTTTATCATAAATACTCTTGGGTCTATATCTAAGTCGACACTAATTGACAAGACCAAATATGAAATAACAGAATCCTGACAATGTACCCAGCCAAGCCAATAATAATAATTGTTCTTCCAATTCTCACGAGACAGGGCAGGGCCAAGCACGGCGGTTTCTTTTGGGTTTAAAGCCATTGTAGGAGTTACCCTGATTCTTTTTATATCAATCTTTCTACCAAGCTTAGTCCGACACCGAGGCATAGTGGACAAAACAATTCCTTCCGTCTTATAATTTGAATACAAAACAGTGTCCGATAAACTATATCTTGAGGCAAGCCAGGGATTATCCAGATAATCAGGTGCAGAATTATGTTTTATTTGCGGATATAGCAAGGCATAATTCTGTTGCACGGATAAGAAGCCTTGATTGTTAACGCTAATCTTTGTCAAACGCCTTCTTCTACCTTCACACCATTGTTTTTCCAGATTACCCTCCAGCATACTACGATAAGTCCTACCATAGAACACCAAAGAGCCACCTTGCAAGTAAGCATCCATTTCAGTGTATTCCGTGGACAAACACAAAACCGATTTAAGGCATCCATCCTTAACATTCAACAGATAGAGTTGAGGCGAACACTGCCTATCATCAATTCCCGTCACATAAACAAGATAACTATCTATCTGATTTGATATTAATATTCGCTTGTTATAGAGCCCCAATCTAATACGTCCACGATTATCCCTATTATTGACCCAGTAATGATACTCCATATTATCAATAATATCAAATCTAAGCAATGAATCGAGGACTGAATACGTCGACTCTCCCATGAGGATAAGAGATGACGATTGAATATCTTTGAGTTCTATTCGATTATACACTCCCAACGGAAGTGAAGGCAAATCTCCTATCTCAATATTCTGTCCTTCGTAATTATAATAGAATGGGGCAAGATAATACTCGTTCCACTTAACCCTGGCGTAACCACTAACGGAAGAAAATAACATCACAAATAATGATGTTATTGTAATCATTTTATTTAACATAGTTTACCAATGGTTGTTGCACTCCCTACTGCCGTGTGACAAATCCGTCTTTATCCAATAGCAGCACGTACTTGCTTGATTTCGGCATATTTGCTTCGTACAAGTTGAAATCATGTATCACATCATCCTCTTCTTTCATATCATATGGTTCATAATCAACAATAACACTGTATTTCTCTTCGGAATAATCGCGGACGACCTTCATCGGAGAGACTGCCTTTTCACCATAGTCATTGAAAACGGTAATACTTCCACAACGACATAAAGAATGTCTATATTGATAACGGTTTCTCATCCTGTCAATAAGAGACGCATTAACCACAGAAGTCATACGATAACCATTAAAATTAACCAAAAACAATCTTGGATTTCCATATCCACTGACGGGATTTACCAATACAAGGTATGACTTAAGGCCTCTCCTACAATGAACCCGTTTAAGCCAGAAGAAGACATTCCCTGTCCAATTATCCATACACAATGCAGGGCCTATTAACTCAGCTTCCTCTCGAGTAAAACAGGATAACGGAGTAGAGATAACCTTCTTAATATCAATCCTACGGCCAAAAACATTGTGGCATTTCGGCAAATCTGAAAGGACTATATCATTACTACTATAATTGACATATTCCAACGTATCGGATTGCCTCATTCTTGATAATGAATCGAGAATACTACTATCACATTTTGGAAAACTGCGCTTATCGCGAGGGATAATCAGACTATGATTCTTAATAACAGACAAGCGCCCATTTTCATCCATTTGAAAATCTGTCAAATGACGAGATTGATTGGAAACATATCTCCATCCGACATTGACTAATGAGCAGTATCCGTTTTCAAACAAACTAATTCTTCCCTTACGAATAACGGCTGTCAAAGCATCAATTTTCTCAATTGAAACACGACCGGAGATTAACATTATCGACTGGAGGCAGCCATTCTTCATGTTTACAAGAAACATCGTTGGAGTATAAGTAAACCCAAGTGTATAAACCAAATAGCTGTCGATTGTCTTAATAATCTCAATTCGTTTGTTTAAAACATTGAATACTAAAGAATCATGAGCATATCCATCACGAAGGAGCCAGTAAAGACCCGGTTCCTTAAGCGATTCTCGCAGCAAAGAGTCCAGAGTTCTAGACAATGTTTGCCCCACCGGCATGAGGGACGAGGGGTTAATGTTTCTTACATCAACCCTGTCAATCTTCTGTGATGGAAGCGATGGCAAATCTTTAAGGACAATGTGTTGTCCCTCATAATTGAAATATATTATTTCCTCGTGGTACTCGTTCCACTTCACTCTCGCAAAACAACCAATTGAGGAGAATAACATCAGTATCAATGATGTAATTATTGCCATTCTATTCAGCATGATCCACCGATTAAAAAAAACAATGACACTACTTGCGCGTCAAATACCCATCCTTATCTAAAAGCATCACATTTTGTCTTTCCTTTGGAGTATAACCAATAAAATGGGGGCCAAGGATAACATCACCCATGCTTATAATTACTTCATCTTCATATTTGGTATGCATTCTAAGCTTCCCAACTCCAAGAGTCGAATAACTGTGAACTAAATAATCAGATTCTATTCCCAGTGAAGACACTCGAGCAAATGACGTTAATCGAGAGTTTTTAAAATTAACTAAAAATACGCCAGGATTTTCCGTCATATTTGCAGAGATTGCCAGCACAAGAATTGATTTTACACGTTTCTGACAATGAACTTCATTAAGCCAGTATATACTATAACAGCCCCACTTGTTTTCAAAAAGCGCAGGCCCTATTGTTTTCGCATCTAAGGCACTAAGGGGAGTCGTTGGCATAGTTTGAATTCGCTTAATATCTATCCTTCTCCCCCAAAAAAGCTTAATATGGGGGAATGATGACAGAACTATTCCTCCATTCCTAAAATTCATAGTCAATATTCCGTCAGCTTTCTTGATAGTATTTGTTCCCGAAAGATAATTCTCATCATAAAACGAAGAATCAACATAATATCTATTTGATGGATACAATAACGTATATGTTCGTTCCAGTGACAAAAGGCCATCCTTATTTAGCCCGATCCTTGCTGTACGTTTCCCCAAATCTTCGTCAAATCCAATGTTACCACATACAATGCTATAATATCGATTCCCAAACAAATCAAGACCATGACCATTCCGATGAAGTATCACCCACGATTTGGCCATGTTGTGACGGTCAAAGTAGGAAACCAACATTACGGATTTCAGGTAACCATTTTGAACATTGACTAAATAAAGAAGAGACTTTTTATCAATTCCTAAAGAATATACTAAATAGCTTTCAACCGATTTATCAATTGTAATACAGTCTTTATATAACTTATAATCCAACGGCACAGAAGGCTCTCCAACTAACATCCTATCCACTCTAATTAACGAATCAAGAACAACCGACGACGATGATTTCATTGGAATCCAAGATGATAACGAGCCAATGTGCTCACAATCAATCCGACTCATTGCTCTCGATGGCAATACTGGTAGATCCTTCATTAGAATCCTCTTGTTCTCATAATTACGATAAATCGGTTCCTCATAATACTCGTTCCACTTCCCTCTCGCAAAACAACCAATTGAGGAGAACAACATCATTATCAATGATGCTATTATTGTCATTCTATTCAGCATAATCCACCGATTTAAAAAACAATGACACTACTTGCGCGTCAAATACCCATCCTTATCCAATAGCAGCACGTACTTGCTCGATTTAGGCATATTTGATTCGTACAAATTAAAATCATGTATCACATCATACTTCTCATCAATATCAGTTAGCTTAATATCCTCCATTATTTCGTACTTGCAATCGTAATAATCACGCACGACCTTCATCGGAGAGACTGCCTTTTCACCATAGTCATTGAAAACGGTAATACTTCCACAACGACATAAAGAATGTCTATACTGATAACAGTCTTTCTGCCCCCCAATAAGAGAAGCATTAACCACAGAAGTCATACGATGCTCATTAAAATTGACCAAAAACAATCTTGGGTTTCCATATCCACTGATGGGATTTACCAATACAAGGTATGATTTAAGACCTCTCCTACAATGAACCCTTTTAAGCCAAAAGAATACATTCTCTGTCCAATTCTCTTGACACAGTGCAGGGCCTATTAACTCAGTTTCCTCTTGAGTAAAACGGGATAGCGGTGTAGAGATAACCTTCTTAATGTCAATACTACGGCAAAAACCACTGTGGCATTTCGGCAAATCTAAAAGGACTATATCCTTACTATTATAATTGGCATAATCCAACGTATCAGATTGAAACATTCTTCTTAATGAATCGCCATAAGCCTTACATAATAAGGGAAAAGAGTGTTTTTCGCGAGGGATAAACAGACTATGATTCTTAATAACAGAGAAGCGCCCATTTTCATCCATTTGAAAATCTGTCAAATGACGAGATTGATTGGAAACATACCTTTGAACATTAACCTTGGAGCGATAACCGTTCTCATATAAACCAATCTTGTCCCCTTGAATTGTTGCCGTCAACGCATCCTTCCTCTCTATTGAAACACGGCCGGACACCTGTAAGATAGATTGAAGATAACCATTTCGTAAATTTATAAGGAACACCGTAGAATCACCGCTAAAGTCCAACGCACAAACTAAATAACTATCAACTCCATTCTTTATTTCTATCCGTTTATCAAACAATTTAAAAACCAAAGAATCACCATGAAGAAACATATCGGGATACATAGGATAAAACTCAAGGAATAAATGATAATGTAGATTTCTTGAGTTCATCTCCTTCCTTAATAAGGAATCCAAGATGGCAGACGACACCTGCCCCAAAGAGATAACGAACGAGGATTGGATATCCCTTATATCAACCCGCTTCAGTTCATCCAAAGGCAGGGACGGCATATCTTTCAAGACAATGTTCTGTCCCTCATAGTTGAAATAAATTATTTCCTCGTGGTACTCGTTCCACTTAACCCTGGCGTAACCACTAACGGAAGAAAATAACATCACAAATAATGATGTTATTGTAATCATTTTATTTAACATGATTCACCAATTTAAGGGTGACACGATTTTTTAATAGGGTTTATAAAAGTATAGGTTAATTAAAAACTATTAATCTCTCCAAAATTACCAAATTGTTTCATTAGAACAAACGAAATAAAAAAAAGACCGAAGATTGTGATGTGCCCCCCAAAAGTTGGACGGTTTAACATTAGTTACGAGGCCTTAGATTGGAACAGAGCTCGGTATTGTACCGGGCTCTTTCCATTTAGCCTCAGCTTGATTCCATCATTATTGTAATATCGGATATATGTCCGAAGAGCAGCCTTGAACTGATCAATAGAGTCCCATTCTTGCAAATCAAGCACATTAGGAGCAATCTTTCCCAATTCTCCCTTGTATGAATGATAGTGTTGCTTCTTTCGTTTCGCTTAAATTTGGAAATCGCAAGCCCATAGCCCGCGAAGGCCAAGCAGAGGTGCTATTTTTTGGCGGACGATGGTTTGCGGCAGACGAAGGCCACGCAAAGGTGCCTATTTTTGGCGGACAGCGGCTGGCGACTGACGAAGGCCACGCAGAGGCGCCAAAATTTGGAAATCACACGCCCGCAGCCCGCGAAGGCCAACCAAAGCCCCCGATTTTTGGCGGACGATGGTTTGCGGCAGACGAATGCCACGCAGAGGTGCCTATTTTTGGCGGACAGCGGCTGGCGACTGACGAAGGCCACGCAGAGGCGCCAAAATTTGGAAATCGCAAGCCCATAGCCCGCGAAGGCCACGCAGAGGCGCCTATTTTTGGCGGACAACGGCTGGCGACTGACGAAGGCCAAGCAGAGACGCCTATTTTTGGCGGACAGCGGCTGGCGACTGACGAAGGCCAAGCAAGGCGGCCATTTGATGGAAAGTGCAGGCGGGAGGCAACGGGCTGCCAGGCAGAATGGCTGTTATTTGGAGAGAGGAGGAGGTGGGATGGAGGAAAAAGAAAAAGGACCGAGGAAAACCTCGGCCCTGATTATTGGGATGTATTCGAATTCGTATACGATTAGAATGTAAGTCTGAGTCCGAACTGCAGTCTCCAACGTGAATAGAAGTCACTGTAAGTAAGCTCGTTGCCGAGGTACTTGTAGGTTGGAGTGTAGTTGCCGTCGGTACCCTGTGTCATTGCTGTGACTGAGAGGATCTGGCGGTTGTATGCTGATGCATAGTACATACCCCAGCTTCTGTTGAGAAGGTTGGAAGCGTTGAGGAGGTCTACGATGAACTGAACCTTGCGGCCCTTAGCCTTGTCGTAGATGAAGTCCTGGGTGAAGTGTACGTCGAAGTGATTCTCGAATGGAGCGATTCCGGCGTAGCGCTCTGACCACTGTCCGCGATGTGAGCTGAGGTAGTCGTCACCCTGGATGAGAGCCTCGAACTGAGCTGCTGACTCTGTGTCTGCCCAGGTCATAAGGGCGATCTCGTCCTGTGTAGGGATGTACATAACTGAGTTGCCGTACTGACCGTCACCGTTGAAGTCCTTGGACTCCTTCATAGTGTAGCAGAATCTCTGGCCGCTCTCTCCGGTGTATGTCACGCTGATTGATGATGACATAAAGCCGAGGTAAACAGGTGTGGTGTATGAAACGACTGCCTGAACCTTGTGAGGATGGTCGAAGAGTGAGTATGAAAGCTCCTCTGCGTTGGTGTCGAGTGAGTAGTTGTACTTCCAGTTAGAGTATGCGACTGATGATGTACCGTCGTTGACTGAGTATGAGTGTCCGAAGGTGTATGATGCCATCAAGTCGAGACCGAATGGGAATGACTTCTCAATCTTGCCAGAAAGGTTGTATGAATAACCCTTGTTGGTGTTGCCGAGGGCTACGATTGCAGAGTAGTCGCCGCTTGATACTGAATAGTAAGGAGCTGTCGCATCAACATCTGAACTTACAGCGTATGTCTTTGCTGACTTTGAGACAGCAAGGTTGTTGAAGAATACGTTGTTGAGAGTCTTTGAGAAGAGGCCTTCAGCCGTGAACTTCCAGCCGTCGAAGAGTTCCTTCTCGAAGGCGAGGTCGGCACGGAGTACCTGTGGGTACTTGAAGTCGTCGCTGAGTGTGTTGATGGTTGCGCCTGAACCTGAAGCAGAGAATACGCCAGCGAGTACGATGTCGTTGTAAGGATCGCTGGTAAGAGGAATGCTGCCAGGGTTCTTCTTTGAGATTGACTTAGACTCCATACCGGTGTTGTTGTATGCGTTTGAAAGCCAAACGAAAGGAACACGGCCGGTGAAGAGACCTACACCTCCACGGAGGAGAGTCTTGTGAGTGTCGTCAGTGAACCAACGGAAACCTACGCGTGGTGACCAGAGCGGTGTCTTCTTAGGAACGACGCCTACATACTGGTTGTTTGCTGTTGCAAATGTAGTTTCGTTGAACGTAGGGTTCTTAGTAGGCTTGTTGAGAAGCATAGGGATGTCCATACGGAGACCGTATGTGAGAGTGAAGTTCGTGTTAGGCTTCCACTCGTCCTGTGCGTAGAGACCGATCTGTGCAGCTCTTGTGGTAGCAGCCCAGCGGGTGTCGCCGCCTGTGAGCTCAGGATCTGAATATCTATAATTGAACTGCTTGATCGTATCGTTGAAGAAATCGTTTATGGAATTGTATGTATATCCACCGTAAACGTACTGGAGGAACAGATTCTTGAAGCTGTAGATCTCATTGTGAGTACCGAAGGTGATCTCGTGATTTCCCTTGTACCAAGAGAAGTTGTCCGTGATGGTAAAGGTATTGGAATCCATAGAGTTGGCACCTGAAGAATACTCAGTACCGAGGTCGATGGCCACATTGTCCTGGATATATATATTTGCACCGTTGTATGGGCAGTCACGCTTGTCGCGGACGAGGACTGCAGATGCACGGAACATATTTGACATCTCATCATTGATCTGGCTGTTGAGCTCGGCTACGAAAGTATTCGTAGTGTTTGACATCTTGTATGATGAGTTGTTGAAGTAATATGTGTAAGCGCCTGAACCGTACTTGTCAGCATAAGCGTCAGCAAGCTGATAACGGAACATAAGCTTGTTGGTCTTGTTGATGTTCCAGTCGAGACGGGCAAGAGCGTTGATAGAACGGTCCTTGGCCTTGTGCTCGCCGTAAGACTCACCTGTGTTGCTTACGCCGTAGGTCTCCTCGTACTTCTGAATCATCGCAGCAGCCATAGCCTCGTTGAAGACGTTACCATAGCTTACACCGTTCCATACAACTTCCTCGCTGAGAGTCTTGGCATCGTAAGAGCCGTTTGAAGGAGAGTAAACATTAGGAACTTCCTTCTTGTAATACTCACCGCTGACGAAGAGGAAGAGCTTGTTCTTGATGATCGGGCCACCTGCCGTGAAACCATAGGTGTTGATAGCCTCGTCAGAATACTTTGTGCGGTTTTCAACATCCTTGCCGGCTGTAGTACCGATGAAGTTCTCATTGAGGAAATAGGTATAAGCAGAACCCTTGTACTCGTTTGTACCAGCCTTGGTGATGGCATTGATAGCACCACCCGTGAAGCCGGACTGACGGACATCGAACGGAGCGATTACCACCTGGATTTCCTCGATTGCATCGAGAGAGAAAGGATTGGCGCCCGTAAGTCCACCATTGGTACCTGAGCTTGAAAGACCGAAGGTGTCGTTAGCGACAGCACCGTCAATCTGAATACTGTTGTAGCGGTTGTTTGCGCCACCGAAAGAAATACCACCAGACTTGTTGATAGAAGCAAGCGGAGTGTACTTGACTACGTCATTGACACTTCTGTCAATCATAGGAGTACTTTCAATCGATGCCCTGCTCCAGCTTGTACCTGCACCTGTCTGGTTAGCGTTGAAACTCTTCTCCGCAACGACCGTAACAGCGTCGAGTTCGTTTGAAGAAGTCATAACAGTATTGAGCTCAAAAGCTTCACCGAGCTTGAGCACAACGTCGTTGTACTGCACAGTGTTCATTCCGATGAAGGAAACCTCAACCTTGTAAGGACCTCCTGAACGCATACCATTGATGACGAAACGGCCATCAACGTTAGCTGAAGAATAATACTGTGTACCTGAAGGAGTGTGAATCGCGATGACGGCTGCACCAGCGAGGGCTTCACCGTTGTCATCAGTGATTCTACCATTTAGACTTGATGTTGTCACCTGGCCAAAGGCTACAACACTTGCAAAAATTGCTGCGATTACGAGCAAAATCCGCCTAATTGATTGACGCATAAATATTTTAAGAAAATTAAAGTATTTCTGATGTGCGAAGTTAATTAATTTTTTAAAAAACTGAAATGTTTGTTTGCATATTAATACAATATCCGTATCTTTGCAGCACGAAATGTGGACAGATTTGATTGCTTGCAACCACGTGAAAAAATGCTAAAATTCATATTTGTGTTTTGTGTTTTTCGTTGGCTCCGCATTTCTGTCGGGGCTATTTTTTTTGCCCCAATGTCCTCAGGACCATTTCCTTGGGCAATTTATAAAGATTATAAAGTAAAAACAAACATAAACAGAGATGAACTATCTTTTCACATCAGAATCAGTCTCAGAAGGACATCCTGACAAAGTCGCAGACCAGATCAGCGACACAGTACTGGACAACCTCCTCGCCTGGGACCCACAGAGCAAGGTAGCCTGTGAGACCCTCGTGACGACGGGCCAGGTAGTGCTTGCCGGAGAAATCAAGACGACAGCAGACGTAGAACTCCGCGATGCAGTCCGCGAAACCATCAAGAAAATTGGTTATACCAAATCAGAATACAAATTCGACAGCGAAAGCTGCGGAATCCTCTCAGCCCTCCACGCACAGAGCCCGGACATCAACCGTGGCGTAGAGCGTGAGAACCCACAGGAGCAGGGAGCAGGAGACCAGGGAATGATGTTCGGATACGCGACAAACGAGACACATAACAGAATGCCTCTCACACTCGAGCTCAGCCACCTCCTCCTCATCGAACTCGCAAAGATCCGCAGGGAGAAGAACTCCCCGATGCCATACCTCCGTCCTGACGCAAAGAGCCAGGTGACGGTAGAATACGACGGAGACACGGACAAGCCAGTACGCGTCCACACCATCGTCATCTCCACCCAGCACGACGAATTCGCAAGCGACGAGAAGATGCTCGCAAAAATCCGCAAGGACGTGAAGGAAATCCTCATCCCGCGCCTCATCAAGCGCCTCAACAAGGCAGAAAAGGCCCTCTTCGACGACAACTTCATCCTCCTCGTGAACCCAACGGGCAAATTCGTGATCGGAGGCCCTCACGGAGACACCGGACTGACCGGCCGCAAGATCATCGTGGACACATACGGCGGACACGGAGCGCACGGCGGCGGAGCATTCTCAGGGAAGGACCCGTCAAAGGTTGACAGAAGCGCAGCATACGCAGCACGTCACATCGCCAACAACCTCGTGGCTGCAGGAGTCGCTGACAGAGCCCTCGTACAGGTGGCATACGCCATCGGAGTGGCAAAGCCGGTCAGCCTCTTCGTCAACACCCACGGCACGGCCAAAGTAAAGATGACGGACGCCGAAATCTCGGCAAAAGTTGCGGAAATCTTCGATATGACGCCACGCGCCATCGAGGAAAGACTCAAGCTTCGCAACCCGATCTACACCGAGACAGCCTCATACGGCCACTTCGGCCGTCCAAGCAAGGTGGTCACCAAGACATTCACCAGCCGACTCGGAGAGAAGAAGACTATGGAAGTAGAACTCTTCACCTGGGAGAAACTCGACTACGTAGACAAGGTAAAAAAGGCCTTCGGACTCTAGAATTTTGTATCTTTAGGCCCTGATGGGAAAGAAAAGGGAAATACAGTGCCCGCCTCCGGCAGAACTTCCGGCACCGGAAGAGATTGACGTCGAAGGCATTCTCCGGAGTTTCCTCTCCGGAGAAACGGACATAGTATGCGTACTCGGACCGACAGCGTCCGGAAAGACGCGCTATGCCGTAGCATTGGCCAGAAAATTCGCCGGCCTCGGAACAGAGGCGGAGATCATATCCGCCGACTCCCGCCAGGTTTATCGCGGGATGGACATCGGAACCGGAAAAGACCTCGTGGAATACGGCGAAATCCCCTATCACCTGATAGACATTGTCCCGGCAGGGACAAGATACAGCCTCTACGACTACCAGAGAGACTTCGAAGAGGCATACAAGGACATCAGGGAAAGAGGCAGGCTGCCGATAATCTGCGGCGGAACGGGCCTCTACATACAGGCCGCCCTCAGCGGATTCTCCCTCCCGGAGATACCGCCTGACGAGGCCCTGCGCGAAAGCCTCGAGCAAGAAGACATCGAAGAACTCCGCGAGAAACTCCTGGAGCTCAGGCCGGTCACCGACCAGAGCATTCTCGAATCCAAGAGAAGGACGATCCGCGCCCTGGAAGTGGCCCTCTATGAAAACGAACATCCGGAAGTAAGGAGGGCGGACTATACGGAAAAGAAAGCCTACTACATAGGCACCCTCGTAAGCCGCGAGGACAGGACGGCCAGAATAGACCGCAGGCTGGAGGAAAGGCTGGCCGAAGGAATGGTAGAAGAGGTGAAGGGCCTGCTGGACGCAGGCGTAGACTCATCGGTACTGATGGGCTACGGCCTCGAATACAAATTCATCACCCAGTACATCCTCGGAATCAACTCCTATGAAGAGATGAAGACACTTCTGGGAACGGCGATCCACCAGTTCGCAAAAAGGCAGATGACCTGGTTCCGCGGAATGGAGAGAAAAGGGGTCCGCATCCACTGGACCTTAGTGTAAGACACCTTATGAAAAAGAAAGAACATAACATAGAGATAAGCAACAGAAGGGCCTCGTTCGACTTCGAGTTCCTTGAGACCTATCAGGCCGGAATCGTCCTGGTGGGCACTGAAATCAAGTCGATCCGTTCCGGAAAGGTCTCTTTTCAGGATGCATTCTGCTATTTCAACAACGGAGAACTCTATGTCAAGGGCGTGAACATCGCCAAATACTTCTGGGGTTCCTGGGGTCAGCACGAGCCTACGCGCGACCGCAAACTCCTTCTCAATAAAAAAGAACTCCGCTCGCTGGAACAAGCCGTAAAACAAAAAGGCCTCACGATTGCAGTCGTGAAGCTATTCGTAAACGATGAAGGTCTTGCAAAACTTGTCATAGCCCTTGCAAAGGGTAAGAAAGAATTCGACAAGCGCAACACCATCAAGGAAAACGACATCAGGCGCGAGATGGAGCGCGGAGAGTAATCTTCGTCGGTCCCTCGATTTCCAGCCAGTAATCCTTGTCAAACTCAGGATAAATGAACTTGCCCTCCTTGTCTATTACGAAAGACAGGTAGGTAATCTTGTATCCCTGCTCCAGGAACTTCTTCTCATAATAAGTCTGTACCTCATAGAGGGCAGGGCTGAAATCAGCCGAACGCTCACCTGAATACAGGTCTTCAGTGCAGCCCAGAATCTTCAGGCCGTTCTGCTCGGCAATAGCCTTTGAATACTGATGGAGGAACATAGAATCCGTCTTGAGATGGACAATACCACCCGGGCGGAGGATATTCCTGAACCTCTCCAGGAAAAGCGGGCTCGTAAGACGGCAGTTCTCGCTCTTGACCTGAGGGTCGGAGAAAGTGAGCCAGATTTCCGAAACCTCTCCAGGAGCAAAGAAAGCCTCGATGAATTCCACCCTGGTACGGAGGAAGGCCACATTCGGAAGGCTATTCAGTTCAGCCTCCTTGGCACCCTTCCAGAGACGGGCGCCCTTGATGTCCACGCCTATATAATTACACTCAGGATTCCTGCGGCTGAGGTCGATGGTGTACTCCCCCTTTCCGCAGCCCAGTTCGAGAACGATTGGCTGAGGTTTTGCGAACATCCTTTCATTCCAGTGACCTTTGATATCGTGGTCCTTCAGTTTGAGACCCTCGGGGCCCGCGCCCTGACCCTTCTCACGGTCCAGAACCTCGGAAGCATCCGGCTGCAGAAGGCAGCGGAAAGTCTCATTTTCCCTGAATTTTCTCAGTTTATCGTGTCCCATAACAGGTATAGATGTTTATTTCTTGGTTACTACAAGGCCGAGTCCGCGGATGCAGGAAGACTGCCTGCTGACCGGTATGTTGATCTCAATGGTCCAGATGCCGGCCTCCTTCGGAGCGACACCGTACCTGTAAGCCCTCTTGTAATGATATGAATTGAATGATTTCCTGACGAAAGCGGAGTCAGGAAGAGTAAAAGTCTCTGAAAAAACCTGCTGTGAAGGCGAAATCCACCGAGTGTAGGCCTGGATATCAGACCAGGAATCCTTGTCTCCCTTCCTTACATCGGCTATCGTATAGAGGTCGAGGTCATAGAGGGTAAGAGAATCCGACATATCCACGGTGAAGACATACTTTCCAGGCACCTCAGTGTCGGAGGCCTTCACAAAGGTCTCCCTGGAAGAAGGATTGCTGCAGGAAAGAACCAGCAGCATCCCCAGAAGGAGTGCCTTAAGACTGTTTCGCATTGTTCTTAGGCTTGTTGCCGCCCTTTTTCTTATTGTTGCTGCGATTGTTGCGGTTGTTGTGCTTTGACTTCTTCTTCGGAGAATCGAAACGGGAAATGCTGTCGTCACCGACTGCAGTAACGAATTCCGGAGCGTCAGGAAGAGTATCCTCCTTGAGAGAAGCAGGCTTGATGCCGTTGCGGTTCATCTTGATGATCTCGCGCACCTCACTGGCCGGGAGAGCATAGAGATTGGCAAGAGAACCCTTGTCATAAGAGAAATAAAGGGTCTCCTTGAGGATGTCGGTCTTCATAAGGAAGGCCTGACCATCCTGGAATTCAAGCGGTTCAGAAACCTTAGGGATTCTGGAGCGGGCATCAAGATAATTGGCCACCTCGTAATTGAGGCAGCACTTGAGCTTTCCGCACTGGCCGGCGAGCTTCTGCGGATTGAGCGACAGATCCTGGCTGCGGGCGGCAGCCGTCGTAATTGACTGGAAATTGGAAATATAGTTGGCGCAGCAGAGCTCCCTTCCGCAGACACCGAGACAGCCGATGAGACCGGCCTCCTGACGGGCACCGATCTGCTTCATCTCAATCCTGATGCGGAATTCCTCTGCAAACACCTTGATGAGCTGGCGGAAATCCACGCGGCCGTCGGCAATGTAATAGAAAATAGCCTTCGTTCCGTCACCCTGGAATTCGACATCTCCGATCTTCATCTCGAGACCCATCTCAGTAGCGATGCGACGGGCCTGGATCATAGTCTCCTGCTCACGGGCAATGGCCTCCTGCCACTTCTCTATATCGAAATTCTTAGCCTTACGGTAGATCTTCTTGAGAGGAGTTACCTTCGGATCGATGCCCTTCGCAGCCATCTGACGGCCGACGACCGGACCCTCGAGGGTCACGATGCCGAGGTCGTGTCCGCTGGCAGCCTCAACGATCACGAGGTCGCCAGTCTTGATGTTCTGACCGGAAGTATTGACATAAATACCCTTTCTGGTATTCTTGAAGCGGACCTCGAAGAGGTCTTTATACTGCTCCTGGCGCACGCCGGCAAGCCAGTTGTAATCCTTCAGCTTGCAGCAGCCGCTTCTGTAGGTCACATTGAGCTCTCCATTCTCGTCTCTTGACACCGTACAGCCTCGGTTGCAGTCAAATTGGGTATTTTCGTTATCTGTATAATCCATATTAATTGTTTTCGGAGCTAGGCCAACAAATAAAGTTTGTTCACCATATCGCTGAACAGAACTTTCTGGTTGACATTCCTGTCAATAAGCATATGCGCGCGGTCGAAAAGCTGAACGGCACCTCGTGGGAAAGTCCTTCTCAAACGGGGCGAAACGCTCAGGAACCATTCTTTCTCTCCGCTCTGGAGAGAGACCAGTTCGGGCATATTCTGCTGAATGAAGAACACTTTCCTCAGACAGTCCTCAGCAAATTTACAAAAAGCTTTCTGTTTTTCACGCGTATCCAGGCCGGCCATCGCATCGGCCGCATCAAGAGCAGCCATAAGATCCTTCGAAATCAGGCCTTCGATGAGAGTCTTGAAAATGTTCATCCTCTCCTGGTCCACCTCCGGTGAAGAAAGACCGGCAAGGGCCACGCCCACGCTTCCACCCGAAGCCGCAGCAGCCTCAACGGCCTGGCTTTCAGGTATCTGCATTTCCTTCTGCAGCACATCTGAGACTTCCTCCTTAGAAAGAGGCATAAGCTTGATGCACTGACAACGGGAAGTAATCGTCTGAAGCACCATATCAGGATTATGGGTAACCATCAAGAAGATGGTGTTCTCAGGCGGTTCCTCGAAACTTTTGAGAAGACTGTTCGCAGTCTCCCTCCTCATTTTCTCCGGGAGATAGATTACCACGGCCTTCCAGCCGCCTTCCACAGAAGAAAACGAGAGATTGGATATTATAGACCGGCCTTCCCTGATCGTAATGAAACCGGACTTTCCCTCAAGTCCGAGGGCGGCCTCGAGATCCCTCTCAAGGAAATAAGGATTCTTGGTCACAAGATCACGGAAATAACCCAGGAACAGGTTACATTCCAGATTCTTGGCCTCTTCTTTTATCTTGCCGCCGGTAGCGATCGGAAAGGTGAAATGCACGTCGGGATGAACGACCTTGGCGACCTTCCTGGAATCCATCAGGGTCTCCAGGAAAGAAAGGGCGACCTGCATACCGCAGCCGCCGTCATTCTCATAAAACATCAGGGCGTGAGGAATCCTGCCGCTTGAAATCATTCCTTCAAGGGCATCCACTACCGCTTTGTTTCCAGTAATCTCGCTAAGTCTCATCTACTTGTTTCTATCTCCCACGAATCTCGCAAGACTGGTAAGAAGATCCTTCTCCCTGCAGTCCGGAATCGGCGCAAGTGATTTCACAGCCTTGTCAATATAATCATTCAACACCTTGACCGCTGCCTCGATTCCTCCGTTCGACTTCACGAAGTTGCGGATTTCATCCACCAGTTCAGGCTTGTCGCCGACGGATTTCACCATAGCCCTTATTTCCAGGGCCTTTTCAGCAGAAACATTATCAAGAGCCCCGAGAAGAGGCATAGTGATTTTCTGTTCCTTGATGTCAATTCCGACAGGCTTTCCGAGGGAATCCGATCCCAGATAGTCGAAAATGTCGTCCTTTATCTGGAAGGCAAGTCCAAGGTTGTACGCATAACTCTTCGCAGCCTCCGTCATCTCATCCGGAGCCGATACTGAAAGGGCTCCGCAGACAGCGGAAGCCTCGAAAAGAGAGGCTGTCTTGTTATAAATGATTCTGATGTAATCATTGAAGTCGGTATCACAGGACGAGGCCTTCTGAAGCTGCAGAAGTTCGCCTTCCGCAAGGTCAGAAAGAGTCTTGGCGACAGTCCTGATGACCCTCATAGGCTCATTGTCAAGGGCAAGGATGTTGTCGATGCACTTGACGAGCCAGTAGTCTCCGAGGAGAACTGCAGCAGACGGGCCCAGCAAAGACATAACGGTCGGAACACCACGGCGCACCGCACTGTCATCAGCCACATCGTCGTGCAGCAGGGTTGCATTGTGCAGCAACTCCACGGCAGCGGCAGATTTGTATGTGTCTTCTGATAAGGAACCGTTGGAACAGGCCTTTGCGAAAAGCAGGGCTATGATTGGACGAAGTTGCTTTCCCGAGTGGGAAAGCACAATTTCGTTGGTGGAATTCAGCAGCTTTATGTCGCTGCCGAGAGACCGCCTCATAATTTGCCCGACTTTCTCAAGATCTGTCTCCAAAGACTCCTTAATGTCTTTGTAGAGCATATTTCCTTAGAAAATCAATGCCACAGAAACTGCTACACCGTTAAAGGCCTTCTTGTCCTGGAATGCGGAAACGACTGTTTCCTTGACGGTGTCGGAGTTGACATTTCCTTCATCATCGGTAAGAGAACCGAAGTTCCAGAAATAACGGCCTGAAATCTGGAGCTTCCAGATCTCAACGCCTACGCCGAGTCCGAGACCATATTCCCAACGGTCGATTCCAGCCTCATCCCACTTGTTCTTGACGGTGGTGACGACATTGTCAACGGTAACCGAAGTCTCATTCTTCACGCCGAATCCGATGAAAGGCTCACCGAATACATATGGACGGAGCATTCCGCAATCCAGACCCCACTGAACCTGAACAGGGACCTCGACATAGCCGATCTTGGTGTCGAGAGTGGTCTGGTCAGCACTGCCGTTGATATATTTGTCGAGGGTGGCACCCTTCAACTGATAGATGACGGAAGGCTGAACGGCGAATCCCAAAGGAAGGCCGATTTTATATGTAAGACCAGCGTGATACTGGTTGATCTTATCTGCTGTCCAGTCTGAGGACTTTGTAGATGAAGACGTAAGACCTGCGATTACACCGAGGCCGTTGTCAGCCATTGCGTTATGACTGAATGCCATTACAGCTAAAAGTGCTGTGACAAGGATTTTTTTCATGACTATCTAAGTTTAAATGAGGGCATCAAGTTTAGCGGCGATATCTGCCTTTGGCACTGCGCCGACAATCTTGTCCTTTACTTCACCATCCTTGATGAAAAGGAGGGTAGGAATGTTTCTGATTCTGTATTCTGCCGCAACCTCATCGCATTCATCGACATTGACCTTGATGACGGTTGCCTTACCTGCGTACTCCTCAGCGATCTGAGAAACGAACGGTGAGATCATACGGCAAGGGCCACACCAGGAAGCCCAGAAATCGACGAGAATAGGTCCGTCGGTCTTGATAAGCTCCGCGAAATTCGCATTTGTTGCTGTCTTTTCCATAATTTTTAAAATTTAATCCAGTCACAAATATAACAATTTATGACTGGATTGCAACTTGCCCCGGAAGGGCTTGTATGTAGGTATTAAATGGCTTTCTCTATATTCCAGGAATAAGCCCTGAGGCCAAGGTCCTTGTTCTCCTCGTCCTTTTCCTTGAGAGCGGAGAGGATCTCGTCAGCCTTGCCGTCCTCAACGATGGTGAGGAGGGCGAAATTCATTGTAGGCCAGGCGTGGTTGCCCATATGAGGCTCGCCGTCGACAGAACCCCTTCCCTGGATGTCCTGCCACTGGGTGAATCCTCTCTGGCCGCAGGCCTCGAGAGTCTCAACGATTTCCTCGTTGTAGGCCTGGTTATATGATACGAATATTGCTTTCATTGTTCCTTACTTTTTAAGTTGAGCGAGTTTTGCCGCCTTGTTGCGTTCCTGACGGGTTGCGAATACACAGTAAACCGTAGGAATGAGAACGAGGGTTACGAGGGTTGAAATCGAAAGACCCCAGCATACGGTCATACCGAGAGACCTCCACATTTCAGAACCTTCACCGGTGCCGAGCGCCATAGGAAGCATACCGAGGACGGTGGTAAGCGTGGTCATAAGGATAGGACGGAGACGGCTCTTGGCAGCAGTCACTGAAGCCTCAAGCACGCTCATACCGCGCTCCCTCATAAGAATCGTGTAGTCAATGAGCACGATACCGTTCTTCACCACGATACCGAGGAGGATTATGATACCGATCATGGCCATCACGCCGAGAGGCGTACCCGTGATCCAGAGACCGAGGATGACACCCACGAGGGCGAACGGAAGCGAGAACATAATCACGAACGGACTCATAAATGACTCGAACTGGCTGGCCATCACCATATACACGAGGATGACGATCAGGACCATAAGCATCACGAGGTTCTTGAACATCTTCTGCTGGTCTTCGAAGTCACCGCCGACGGTAACCGACATCGAGCTAGGCACATCCACCTCGTCGAGGACCTGGTCAATTGCAGTCACACCGTCACTGAGGGCGAAACCTTCGTTGAGGATGCCGCTGATGAGGATGTATCTCTGACGGTTCTTTCTCTCGATGGTAGGAGGAACCATAGTCTCGACGATCTCACCGAGGTCCTTGACCTTGACGTTTCCGTAAGGAGAAGGCACGATGACATTCTCGAGGTCCTCGACGCTGGTCCTGAACTCAGGAGCATAGCGGACGCGGATGTCGTATTCCTCACCATCCTCACTGTAGTATGAGCCGACCGTTCCGCTCATCGCAGCAGAGAACACTGATGCAGCAGTAGTGGAATTGAGGCCATTGAGAGCAAGCTTGGTCCTGTCGAAATCAGCCTGGTACTCAGGAGTGTAGTCATCACGGCTGAGGGTAACCTGGGCGAAGCCTGGGTTCTCCTGAATCTTGCTCTTGATGATGTTCGCAATTGAGTCGGTCTCGGCGAAGTCGTAGCCGTAGAGTTCGACCTCGACGGTAGTCGCGCCGCCGACGCCTCCCATACCTTCTGTAACAGATGCCTTCTTCACCTCAGGATACTCTGTGAGGTCCTTTCTGATGACATCGGCAACTTCAGCCGTGCTGCGGAAAGGAATGCCCTTTTCAGCGCAGGTCTCGCGGCGCCAGTCGATGCCGCCGAGGTTGATGTTCATCGAAACGATATGAGTACCGGTCGCCTGAAGGTTGCCGTATGTGCTGCTTGAAGATGCCTGGCCATAGCTGATTGAGCTGACCTTCATCTCAGGAACGTCCTGCTTGAGTCGTGCGTAGAACCTGTGGGCGAACTCCTCGGTAACCTCCTGGGCTGTACCTACAGGAAGCTGGATGCTGAGAGTAAGACGACCCTGGTCTGACTGAGGGAAGTACTCGGTCTTGAGGCCCGGTGCGAGAAGCGCCATTACGCCTATGAAGAGTCCGAATGAAGAGAAGATGACAGTCTTTCTATGAACCGTAGCCCAGCCGATGATCTTTGAATAACCTGCGGAAATCTTGTCGAGTCCGTTGTTGATAGGATCGAAGATCATATGGTGAAGCTTGCCAGTCTTGGCTCCGGCCTTGAGCATCCTTGAACAGAGCATAGGCACGAGAGTAAGGGCCGCAGTCGTAGAAATGATCATAATGATCGAAACGATCCAACCGAGCTGCTTGAACATAATTCCGGCCATACCCGAAACGAGGGTGAGAGGGAGGAACACGCAGAGCATCGTGAGGGTGGAGGCGATTACGGAGATACCTACCTCGGCAGTACCGTGTACGGCAGCTTCGATTCTCTTCTCTCCCCTCTCAAGATGGGTTGACACGTTCTCGAGGACCACGATGGCGTCGTCCACGACCATACCGATCGCGATGCTCAAGGCTGACATTGAAATGATGTTCAGGGTGTTACCCGTCGCAAAGAGATATACCAGCGAACCGAGAAGGGCGATAGGAATGGAAATTATGATGATGAACGTAGCCCTCCATCTTCCGAGGAAGACGAATACTACCAATGCCACTACGAGGAGGGTAATCAAGATCGTCTCCTTGAGGGTATTGAGGGAGTTGATGATATTGTCGGACGAGTCGATGACGGTCTTGATCTCGATATCGCTAGGGAGGTCGGCCTTGATCTTCTCGATTTCCTTCTTGACGGCATTGATCACGTTCACGCTGTTTGCGCCGCTCTGCTTGGTGATGGCGATGGTAGCTGAACGGACTCCGTCGGTGAATGCGACCTGGGAGCGCTCCTCCTCACCGTCCGCAACGGTAGCGACGTCACGGACATATACGACCTTGCCGTTTGAGACTCCGACGACCACGTCGAGAATCTCGGAAGGATCGTCGAATTCCTTCTCCACGCGGAGAGTATAGGTATTCGAGCCCACGTCGATGTTGCCGGAAGGGATGTTCTGGTTCTCATAAGCGATAGCCTGTGACACGCTTGAAATATTCAGACCGTATGCCTGAAGCTTCTGAGGGTCGCAGTAAACCTTGATCTCACGTGTAGGAGCACCTACGACATTGACGGAGCCGACACCCTTGATACGGGCAAGAGGTGTTGCGAACTGGTCGTCGAGGATTTTGTCGAGGCCCGGAAGGGACTCGTCTGCCGTCGCTGAAAGGATCAGGATAGGCATATCATCGGCACTGAACTTGAACAGCACCGGAGTCGTTGCGTTGTCCGGAAGGGACATTGAGACGAGGCCCAACTTGTCCCTGACATCGTTCATTGCCTTGTCGATGTCAGTACCATATTCAAATTCAAGCGTGATGAGGGAGATGTTCTCCCTGGACTGTGAAGAAATGTCCTTGAGGTCACTCACTCCGTTGAGGGAGTTCTCAAGCACTTTCGTGACGTTTGTTTCGATGTCGCTTGCACTTGCGCCCGGATATGTCGACATCACGAGGATGACGTTGGCATCAAAGTCCGGGAAAAGGGCAATTGACGTATTTACAAGCGAGAAGATACCGAAGATTGCGAAGGCCACGAACAAAAGGGCCGTCGTAACCGCGTTCTTCACCGCAGATCTGTATATACTCATATTCTGATTCCTCCTGGATTATTCTACAACCTCGATCTTGTCGCCGTTCTTGAGGCTTGCATTACCCTTGACTACGACGATGTCGCCTTCGCTGAGGCCTTCGAGGATTTCATAATTGTTTCCGAAATGACGGCCGAGCTTCACGACTGTGAGGGTTGCCTTGTCGCCGTCCTTTACGAATACCTGGCGCTGGCCTGAACCGCTCTGCTTTACAACGGCTGCATCAGGAATGACGACGCTTGAGTTGCTTCCGAATGAAACCTTCACGCGGGCGAACATACCCGGACGGAGGACACGGCTTGAATTCTCAACAGCCACCTCGATGGTGAATGTATGAGTACCTGCGTCCATAGTAGGATAGATGCGGTTGATCTTTCCGGTGAAAGTCTTGCCAGGAAGGGCGTCAGCCGTCACCTCTACCTTGTCTCCCTTGCGGAGCCTGGTGTAGTCAGACTCGGAAATAGCCACGAGAAGGTGGACAGGAGTGATCTGCTGGACTACATAGATAGGGCTGCCGCCATAGAGGTCGCCCTTGTCGTAATTGCGGGCCGTGATTACGCCTGAAACAGGTGAACGGAGGATTGTGTTCTCGAGAAGATTCTCGTAAGAAGTCTTGTGTACCTTGTATGCGAGTTCCATTGACTCGAGGTCTGACTTTGAAACGCCGCCCTGCTCATAGAGCCTGTGGATTCTGTCGAGTTCGGTAGAGTCGTTGAGCATCTGGAGCTTTGCCTGGAGGAGGGACACCTGGTCCATCTCAGCGACAACCTGGCCTGCCTTCACGAAATCACCGATCTCGCAATAAAGCTTGTTGATTCGTCCGCCAGTCTGAGGAGCGATGTTGTTGACAACGCTGGCGATGACGGTAGATGTATAGATAGCGTCCTGAGGCACTTCCTGGACGGTTGCAGCTGTGACGCTGACTTTTGCGATTCTCTCAACCTCTGCAGCAGCTTCATTCTTGCTTGCCGAACTTCCGCAACCTACGGCTGCGGCAAGTGTTGATATCATCAGGATTGTTCTGAATGTCTTTTTCATATATCGTACTTTTTATTTTTCAATGAAATCGAAACCGATTGTCTGTTCAAGATTTGACTTTGCCACGAGGAAATTGTAAACCGCCTGTGATTCTGCGAGCTTGGCCTGGGTGAGGGCAAGCTGGGCGTCGTTGAGGTCGGTGATGGTGCTCTTTCCTACCTGGTAGCTGATAGCCGAAATGTCATAGGCCTTCTGTGCGAGGGCGACAGTCTCGAGGGCTGAGTTGTAGCTCTTCATATTCGTCTCCATAGTATTGAGATACTGGCGGATGGCGATTTTCAGCTGACGCTCGGTATTTCTGATGGTGAGGTCGAGTTCCGTCTTCTGGGCCTTTGCCTGGCGCACGTCGTTGAGACGCTTTCCGCCTGAGAAGATAGGAATCGTAAGGCTGAGTCCTACATAAGAGTAAGGAGTCCACTGATACTCGCTGAACTTGAAGTCGTTCGTCATCGCGTTCATCGTGTAAGAGAATGTGGCCGCGAGGCTCGGGAGGTAGGCATACTTCTGGATGCGGACCGCATTTGCGAGTTCCTCTGCCTGGATGGCGAGCTGACGCATCGTCGAGTTGTAGTCGAGGCTGGCGTCGTCGTTCTGGTGAATGTCACGGAACATCGTCTCGGTGTAGTCACCGAGGCTTCCGGCCACGTCGATGTTCCTGTCGAGGTCAACGCCCATAACGGCCTTGAGCTGCCAGAGAGCGAGAATCACAGAAGACTCTGCGTTGTAAACGTCAGGAATGGCGCTGGCTACATTCGTCTTTGCCCTGGTGTAGTCGAGTTCGGTAGCCTTCTGTACATTGTACTTCTTCTCGGTCTGCTCGAAATTCTCGACGGCGTTCTCATAGACGCTCTTGTAAACATTGAGGGCCTCCTTTGCGAAGAGGACTCCGTAGAATGCCTGCTTGACCTGGGTAACCATCTCAAGACGGGATGAGCGGGCCTTCTCCACTGCGAGCTCAACATCCTTTCCGCTGACCTTCAGACTCTCCCAGAGCTGGAAGTTCACAAGAGGCATTGAAGCCGTAAGTCCGCCTGTGTATGTATTGTCACGGCCGACCTCGATTCCGGATGCTGAAGATGACGACGAATCGTCAGTCGTAGATGTCGAAGTGGAAGTGGATGAACCGAAGAATGAACTCATATCCACATCCATATACATAACCTGCTTCTTGAGTGTTCTCATATAGCTGCCTGTCAGGTCAACCTGCGGCAAAAGTGATGCATATGTACCTTTTTTAGCGTAACCTGTCCTTTCGATCTCCAAATCAGCGATTTTAACAGTCTCATTCTCGCTGAGAGCAATCTGCAGTGCCTGATCCAACGTAATGACTGCAGCTGAGGTGTCTGCCGGAGCCGCATCCTGTGCCGAAACCAATGTCGGGACTGAGAAAAGAGCGGCCAGAATGGCAAGCCTTCCTAGAATTTTCATCATTTGATATACTTAATAATTAACAAACTAACCTTTATCGCGTTCTTTTTTGTGCAAAATAAAGCGGATGCAAAAGTAACAAATTATGTTCCACTAAATTGTGGCCTGACACACAATAACCTATTTTACCACCTTATAGGTCCAATCAGTGGTAAAATAGAACATTTTTATATGTATTCGGTTCTAAAAGTCGGAACTTATCCGATCCTTTTGGCAGGGATTTTCTTGGTGTATGCCCAAATGAGGAAGCCGGCACCAAGCAGGATGAACGGGATGGAAAGCAGCTGACCCATATTAAGAGCCATATTTTCCTCGAATCCCACCTGAGGCTCCTTGATGAATTCGATTATGAAGCGCATTCCGAAGCAGATGATGAAGAAAATTCCGATGAATGTGCCCCTGTAGATTTTCTCGAGCCTGAATTTGTAAAGGCTGATAAGAAGCAGGCCGAGGAGAAGGTATGATCCCGCCTCGTAGAGCTGCGTAGGATGTTTTGGAAGGGTCTCGCCGCGAAGATCGAAGATGAAGCCCCAAGGCAGAGACGTAACGTCTCCGTATATTTCCGAATTGAAGAGGTTGCCAAGCCTGATGAAGCAGGCCGCGAAGGCCGTCGCTATTGCAAGATGGTCCAGAAGCCAGACAAAGTCGAAGCCGTTCTTCTTTCCGAAGTGCTTGGCATACCACCACATAGCGAGCAGAAGAAACAATGTGCCGCCGTGGCTTGCCAGACCGCCCTTCCACGGCATAAAAATCTCGAGGAAGCCCTGAACGCTGCCAAGATAATAGTCAGGCTGATAGAAAAGACAGTGTCCCAGACGGGCTCCGATTATCGTTCCGAAAAGGAGAGTATAGAGGAGCGAATCAAGGAGTTCTTCCTTGACGCCTTCCCTTCTGAAGAACCAGCGGAAAATGTACCAGCCGAGAATGAACCCAGAAATGAAAAGCAGTGAATACCATCGGAGTGCAAGAGGTCCGATATGTACAAGTATGGGATTGACGTGCCAATGTATAAAAAGCAATTCTTTCATTTCAATTAGTGTTCAGCGGGACAAAGATAAACAAAAAACAGGGAACCCCGATTAGGATTCCCCGTTATATTAAGTGAGTGAAAATTACTCGCGTACTGCTGCGATACCAGGAAGTTCCTTGCCCTCGAGAGCCTCGAGCATAGCGCCACCACCTGTTGAAACGTAGCTTACCTTGTTTGCATAACCCATCTTTGTAACGGCAGCGACTGAGTCACCACCACCTACGAGAGTGTATGCACCCTTTGCAGTAGCCTCAGCGAGGTCCTCTGCGATCTGGAGAGTTCCCTTTGCGAAGGTAGGCATCTCGAATACGCCTACAGGGCCGTTCCAGATAATGGTCTTGGACTCGAGGATGATCTTCTTCCAGTTGTTGAGAGACTCCTGGGATGCATCCATACCCTCCCATCCCTCAGGGATGTTGAAGATGTCCACAACCTGTGTGTTGGCGTCGTTGCTGAATGAGTCAGCAGCAACGGTAGCAACTGAAAGTGAAAGGTTCACGCCCTTCTCCTTGCAGTCCTTCATAATCTGGAGTGCATCTGGCATAAGGTCGTCCTCGTGAAGAGAAGCGCCGATCTTACCGCCCTGAGCCTTGATGAAGGTATAACCCATACCACCACCGATGATGAGGTTGTCAACCTTTCCGAGGAGGTTCTTGATGACTGCGAGCTTTGAAGATACTTTTGAACCACCGATGATAGCGGTGAATGGGCGCTGAGCGTTCTTGAGGACGTTGTCGATAGCCTTGATCTCACCCTCCATGAGGTAGCCGAACATCTTGTCGTTAGGGAAGTACTTTGCGATGAGGGCTGTTGAAGCGTGTGCACGGTGAGCTGTACCGAATGCATCGTTGATGTAGCAGTCAGCGTATGAAGCGAGCTTTGCGACGAATGCCTTCTGGCTCTCCTTGACTGCTGCCTTTGCAGCCTTCTTCTCCTCGTCGGTAGCGTCCTCAGCAAGTCCTCTTGGCTTGCCTTCCTCCTCAGCGTAGAAACGGAGGTTCTCGAGAAGGAGAACTTCGCCTGGCTTGAGGGCAGCTGCCTGAGCGTCTGCCTTCTGGCAGTCCTCAGCGAACTGAACAGGAGCACCAAGCTTTTCAGCAACGTGATCTACGATATGCTTGAGCGAGAACTTTGCATCAACTCCCTTCGGACGACCGAGGTGAGACATAATGATGAGAGATCCACCACCTGCAAGAACCTTCTTGAGTGTTGGGATAGCGGCACGGATACGAGTGTCGTCCGTGATTTCGAACTTGTCATTGAGAGGAACATTGAAGTCCACTCTGACGATAGCTTTCTTACCCTTGAAATCGTAAGAATCAATGAACTGTTGCATAAGTTTATGAGTATTAAATAACTGTTAAATCTTTTTGAGCGTGCAAATTTACTATCTTTGCGGGGAAAAACAAAAGAACATGCAAATCGGTTACCCTGGAGAATTTTGGAAAGACTATGAATTGATTGATTCCGGACGAGGAGAAAAACTCGAACGCTTCGGAGGCTATGTGCTGGCCCGTCCCGAGCCTAAGGCAATCTGGGACAAGACCCTCTCCGAAACTGAATGGAACAAATTGATTCACACCCGCTTCACACCCGGCGCAGGCTTCGCGAAAGCCGGCAAGGAAGACAGCGGAACCTGGAACCGTCTCAAAAAGATGGACGACCAGTGGTACATCAGATACAGTGGAGCCCAGAAGGGTCTGGATTTCTCTCTCAGACTCGGTCTCACCTCGTTCAAGCACGTGGGAGTCTTCCCAGAGCAGGCGGACAACTGGGAATACATCTTCAGGAACACATCCGAACTCGTGGCGAAAGCCAAGGAGGAAGGCCGCCCGGCCCCTAAGGTTCTCAACCTCTTCGCATACACCGGAGCCGCATCCCTTGCGGCGAAATGCGCCGGCGCAGACGTAACCCACCTGGATTCAGTCCGCCAGGTAATCACCTGGGCAAGGGGAAATATGGAAAACAGCCGTATGGACGGCATCCGCTGGGTCCTCGAGGACGCGATGAAATTCGCCAGACGCGAGGCAAAGAGAGGAAACGTATATCAGGGAATAATCCTCGACCCTCCTGCATACGGCCACGGCCCGGACGGTGAAAAGTGGAAGCTGGACGAATGCCTCTTCGATATGATGAAGTGCGTATCTTCCATCCTTGCCCCTGAGAACAGCTTTATGGTCCTCAATCTCTATTCAAACGGATTTTCAGCAGCCCTCGGCGAGACCGTGGTCCGCGAAGCCTTCCGTCTGAAGGACGGGGTGAAAATGGAAAGCGGGGAACTTGCCCTCCGCGACCGGTCCGGCAAAGTTCTCCCGCTCAGTATATTCGTAAGACTCAGACGCTAGGCGGCGTCCTCAGGAGTCCCCAGAATCATATCCATCGCAGCCATAAGTTTGTCTGCGAGTTCCTTGTCTCCACCCTTGACGAGTTCTTCGTTCAGATAGTAGAGATAATTGCATACCATCTCGAAGTCAGTCTTGGCATAATCGTAATACTCAAGATAGAATCTCGCAGAGGTAAGAAGTTCGTTTCCGAATGTAGTGGCAATCTCGGCCGCCTTCTCCTTCTGTCCGAGGGAGTAGTAGAGAGACACCATCTGCACTACCATATAATCATTGGTGGTGAATCCGATAGGAATCGTGTCGTAAGGATACATCTCCTCCTTGAACACCCTCTGGCACTTGTCCAGCATCTCGAGGGCCCAGTCTTCGTGGCCTGCCTTGATGAAGGCGTATGCGCACTGTACGAAGAGACCTCTCTGTGACATCACGCCCATATGGGTGTACATATTCTGGTAGTCTGCGAAGTAGTCGTCGCGGCTCATCGCATCCCACTTATATATATTGGTCATAAGGTCGTAGAGATGATCCACGTCCACGATGCCCGGGTCAGTCGAAGAAATCTTGTTCTTTATAGGAACGAACTTGTATGAGTATCCCTCATACATAAGATAGTCCTTGATACCGATGTTGATGTCTCCGCCCTGGTTGAGAAGGTTGAGCGGACGGTCCCACTGGTAATTCGAGAGCAGGTCGAGAAGGAAGAGCTCAGGCTTGGTCACATAAGACTTTCCTTCAGGAATCTCGAGGACGATCTCGTCCGGAATCGAATCCTTCATTGATTCAGGAAGGATGCCGTACTTTATGACATTCTCCTTGTTCACAGGAACGGAGAATTTCCTCGACACGATGTAGTCCACCTTCTTTCCGCTGGTCAGGGCGACCTTCGCGTCAGGATGCTTGAACACCGTCATCACGTCCGAGATAGGCACGACCTGGTTCCTGGTATCGTTGATGAAGATCCACTCGTTGTTGCCGTAGAGATACTGGTCCTGACCTACGGTAAGGTCGAGAGGCTTGGACTTGTTGACGGCATATTTCATCTGGTCGATGTGCCAGTCCGTTCCGAGCAGGGACGTATTGGCGATACGCACGTCAGTACGGCAGTTCTCCACCTCCTGTGCGTACCAGAGAGGGAAGGTATCATTGTCTCCGTGGGTCACGAGGATGCCGTTCGGACCGACCGAATTGAGATAGTTCTTGGCCATCTCCACGGCCGTGTAACGGTTGCTTCTGTCGTGGTCGTCCCAGTTCTCCTCAGCCATAAGTACAGGAACTGCGCAGCCGAGAAGGGATACCGTCGTAGCCAGGACAGCAGCTCCCTTGCCCTTGAGCCTGTCATTGATAATCGTGTATAGCGCAGCCACGCCGAGGCCTATCCACACCGCAAAGAAGTAGAATGAGCCGGCATAGGCATAGTCACGCTCGCGAACCTGATAAGGAGGCTGATTGAGGTATAGCACGATGGCTATACCAGTCATAAAGAACATCAGGAAATTCAGCCAGCATCCTCTCTTGTCCCTTTCGAACTGGAAGAACAGACCGAGGAGGCCGAGGATGAGAGGAAGCATATAATAATGGTTCTTTCCCTTGTTGTCCTTCAGGATTGAAGGAGCGTCGCTCTGGTCTCCGAGGATCAGGTTGTCGATGAAAGGAATTCCGGACTCCCAGTTGCCCAGGAAGATGTCGCCCGGAGTCGGGCTGTGTATCTCGTTCTGGCGACCGGCGAAATTCCAGAGGAAGTATCTCCAGTACATCCAGTTGAGCTGATAGTCGAAGAAGAAGCGCATATTGGCTCCGAAGGTAGGCATCGGCTTTCCGCCTTCAGCTCCTGGAACCATCCTTCCCTTGCCCTTGGTGTAGGTCTCATAGAATCTGATGGCTCTTGCATCCGAGTTCCACATCCTAGGGAAGAGCATCTTGCCTTCAGGACGGTATTTTGCATCGGCAGGGCCGTCCACGTTCTTGTATTTTCCGCCAAGAGGAGCCCAGTATGTAGACTGCTTGATGTCGTATGGCGCCGCGAAATACTGGCCGTAGAGAAGAGGCGTGCTGCCGTACTGCTCACGGGAGAGATAGCGGACGAGGGTGAAGGCGTTGTCCGGCTGGTACTCGTTGGTAGGAGTCTTCACCGAAGAACGGATGATTTCGATAGAGAATACGGAGAAGCCCACCACGATGGTAGTGAAGCAGACGAGGACCGTATTCCAGAACACCTTGCTTTCCTTTGCCGTTTTGTAGATGCCCCAGAAGCAGGCAGCAAGAAGGGCTACGAGGAAGAAGGCGGCTCCTGTGTTGTACGGCAGACCGAGGACGTTCACGAAGAAGAGGTCGAAGTAAGCCGCGAACTTAGGGAGATATGGTATGATTCCGAAGAGGATCAGCGCGAGGATGACCACCGAAATCAGGAAGATCTTGACATACTGCTTGAATCCGTAGTGACCCGTCTCGTTCTTTCGGTAGTAGAACATAAAGACGAGGGCAGGGATTGCGAGGAGGTTCAGCAGGTGAATACCGATTGAAAGGCCCATCACGAAGGAAATGAGCACGATCCAGCGGTTTGCATAAGGCGTGTCAGCCTGCTCGTACCACTTCGTCATCGCCCAGATGACAACTGCAGTGACGAACGAAGACATCGCATAGACCTCAGCCTCGACTGCCGAGAACCAGAAGGTGTCGGAGAAGGCGTAAGCCAGGGAACCGACGACGCCGGACCCGATTATCGCTATGCTTTCACCGAGGGAATAGGTTCCATCCTCCTTTGCACGGAAGAGTCTCTTCACGAAGAAGATGACCGTGAGGTAAAGGAAGAAGATGGTCAGTGCCGACAGCAGGGCGCTCATCGCGTTGACTGCCACGGATGCATTCAGATTGGCCGGAGCGTCAGGGTTGGTCATATCACCGCCTGTTACGGCCGTAAACATACGGGCGACGAGCTGGAAGACAGGGTTTCCCGGTGGGTGGCCGACCTCAAGTTTGTATGATGACGCTATAAACTCTCCACAGTCCCAGAATGAAGCAGAGGGCTCAATGGTAGAGAGATATGTGAACGCAGAAATGACGAAAACTACCGTCGCCGCGATTCTGTTCCACAATCCAAATTTCTTTTTATTCATCGTAAAATTGTTTGCCCAAAGATACAAAAGGTTTCCTTATCTTTGCAAAAACTATACCTTGAATATGGCAGACAACGACTGGAAGAAGCGTCTGGGAGTCGTTTTTTCGACCAATCCGGACTTCCAATATACGAACGAAGACGAACCCGAGGAGCAGACTCCCGAACCGTCAAAACAGCGCCTCATCGTAAGGATCGACAGAAGCGGCCGCGGCGGCAAGCAGGTCACCCTCGTCGAGGGCTTCAAAGGCAGTTCCGACGACCTGAAGGAGCTGGGACGCAGCCTCAAAGTGAAATGCGGAGTCGGCGGTTCCGTTTCCGACGGCCAGATCATAATCCAGGGCGACCTCCGCGACAAGGTCACCAACCTTCTTACCCAAATGGGATACAATGCTAAACGAGGCAACTGAAATACTCCCGGTTGACGAGGCCCTCAGAAGCGGCTACATCGTTCTCGACCAGGCGATCGGTGAACCCACGCGCTACAGCGTCTGGGGCAGCGACCCGTTTATGGAGGTGCTCATCGTGGCCGCCACGATATTCACCCTGCTGAACATCCGCAACCTCATCACCATCTTTCCTCTGCTGATAGAGAGCCTCATCCACTGGCGCGGCTGCCTCAACATCGAGTCTTCGGTGAGGACCATACGTGCCCGCGACATAGTCGGAGCCAGCCTCATACTCCCCTTCTGCCTTCTCTGCGACTACTTCGACATCCTGACGCCGTCATTCAAGGAGGGACTTTCCGCGTCGCTGTCCATACTCGTCACAATAGGCCTCTTCCTGCTCTGGCTGATAGTCCGCATCCTGATGACATACATCATCCAGCCATCCCGTCGCACACGCGACACCTGGACCAGCGCAGCCAACTCCCCGAACAGTTTCTTCATCCTCGCTACCCTCGCCATCTTCATCGCCAGCAGCGTGATGCACCTGACCGGCTACGACGACTACCTGATCCATAAGGCTATCATCATCATAATCACCTTCTTCTATGCAGTTTCCATTATCCGCAAAGCGCAGATTTTGGGGTCTGCTTATGGGGGTTTGTCAATTATTTTGTACCTTTGTGCCCTTGAAATTTTACCAACAGGATTGCTACTTGCTGCTTGCACCCTGCTGTAGAAGTTTAATGAAAGGAAATGAATACGAACAAAATTCTGATTTCACAGCAAGCGCCCCTTAATATCGCGCCCTACACAGCCCTATCAGAGAAATTCGGCGTAAACATCGATTTCCGCCCTTTCTTTCTGATTGAACCGTTAAGTTCAAAAGAATTCAGAGCACAGAGAGTCAATATTCCTGACTACACTGCCGTTGTGTTCTCGTCCCGTCACGCCATTGACGCCTATTTCAAGCTCTGCGAAGAAATTCGCTTCAAGGTTCCGGAGACGATGAAGTACTTCTGTACTACGGAAGCAGTGGCAATGTATCTTCAGAAACATATAGTATTCAGAAAGAGAAAGATTTTCTTCGGAAACGGAACTCCTGATTCGATCATCGAACTCATCGGAGCGAAGCACAAGGACGAAAACTTCCTCATAACAACTGCAGACACGGCAAACAACGCCTACATCGACGGCATCTTCACCAAGGCCGGACTCAAGCACACCGTTGCGATGTTCGTAAAGTCCGTCCCACAGGACCTCAAGGACCTCAACCTCAAGGACTACGGAATGGTTGTCTTCTACAACCCTCACGACGTGGAATCCCTCCAGGTAAATTTCCCTGACTTCAAGCAGGGCGACCTCCTCTTCACCTCATACGGCAAGGGAGTCGTCAAGGCTATGGAAGGAGCAGGACTTTCAATCTCCATCCAGGCACCTACACCAGAAGCACCGTCTGTTGCTAAAGCGCTCGAGCTGTTCCTCTCAAAGAACAAGTAGCAGCCTATGGCTCAGACCTTTCCAAAGGCAGAACATCTATCGGGAACGACTGGTATCGGAAGACTCCTCAAAGAAGGAAAATGGGGCGGTCTTCAGGACCTCAAATACTGCGTGGTCAAGGACAATGGCCTCGAGTATTCCCGTTTTATGGTGTCCGTCCCGAAGAAATTCTTCAAGAGAGCCGTAAAGCGCAACCTTCTCAAACGCCGCATCCGCGAAGCATACCGCCTCCAGAAGTCCATCCTCCCGCAGGGCAAGGGTATGGACATAATGGTCGTGTACAATTCCAAGGAGGTACTCTCCTCGGCTGAGCTCTTCTCCCGTATGGAGACCATCCTCAGCCGTCTCAGCCAGGGCGAATAATTATGGACAAGGGCAAGGACATCCTCAAGAGGATCACCAGTTTTCCGCTGGTCCTGCTGGTTCTGTTCTACAGGACCTGCATCTCCCCTTTCAAACCGCCAAGCTGCCGCTTCGTGCCTACCTGTTCCGAATACGCCCTACAGGCCCTCCGCAAATACGGCCCGATCAAGGGCACATACCTCGCCGTCAAGCGGATTCTCCGCTGCCATCCAGGTCCCGGCGGCGGTTCAGGCTATGATCCAGTTCCATAAACTATAGGAATATGTCAATCGACATCATCACAATTTTTGATTTCGTGGGAACGTTCGCTTTCGCAATAAGCGGACTCAGGCTCGCTGCGGCCAAGCATTTCGACCTCTTCGGAGCCTTCGTCGTAGGTTTCATAACGGCCGTGGGAGGCGGCACGCTCAGGGACGTCCTCCTCGACCTTCCTCCATTCTGGATGCAGACTCCGACCTATGTGTCCATCACCGGCCTGGCCCTGCTCTTCGTCATCATCTTCAAGAAGCAAACGGTCAAGATTGACAACACCTTCTTCGTCTTCGACGCGATCGGCCTCGGCCTCTTCGCTATCGTCGGAATTGAAAAAAGCCTCAGCGTCGGCTATCCGGCCTGGGTCGCAATCATAATGGGATGCATCACGGGTGCCTTCGGAGGTATTCTCCGCGACACCTTCATCAACGAAGAGCCCCTCCTCTTCAGAAGGGACATCTACGCTATGGCCTGCATAGCCGGCGGCATCCTCTTCTTCGTCCTCAGGAACATAGGAATATCGGAAGGCTTCTGCCAGATCGGAGCAGCCGTATCCATCTTCCTCACCAGAATCCTTTGCGTGCACTTCGGAGTAAACCTCCCTCTGCTCACCCAGGACAAAAACAAAGACTGAAAATGAAAGACACCCTTCTTCACGCCTGCTGCGCTCCCTGCTCCTCGGCCATCCTCGAAAAGATGGACAAGGACGGCATCGAGCCCGTCATATTCTTCAGCAACTCCAACATCGTACCCAAGGAAGAGTACGACAAGCGTCTTGCCGAGCTCTACAGATACGCTGCCCGCTACGGCTTCGAAGTCGTTGAGGACGAGTATGACCACGAGGCCTGGAGAAAAGCGGTGAAGGGCCTGGAAAACGAGCCTGAAAGAGGAGCCAGATGCCTTCAGTGCTTCAAATTCCGCCTTGAAAGGGCTGCCGAATTCGCCAGGAAGCGCGGACTCGGAAGGCTCACGACGACCCTCGCCTCATCCAGATGGAAGAGACTTGACCAGGTTGACGAGGCAGGAGAAGAGGCCTGCAGCCAGAATGAAGGCGTACAGTGGTGGTCGGTAAACTGGAGAAAGGGCGGACTTCAGGAAAGACGCAACGCCCTCATAAAGGAGCTTGGATTCTACAACCAGCTCTACTGTGGCTGCGAATTCTCGCTAAGACCTGCTGCGGACAGGCACTCCGATGATGATGGTCAGAGTAGCGATGGCGCCAAGTAAGAACGGATAACAGAGATTTGCCGCAATCGAAAGTGCGGACACGCCAGCAAGGCCGGAGGCCATCAGAAGCTGGGCTCCGTAAGGGATGATGCTCTGTACAAAGCAGGAGAATGTGTCCATAAGGGAAGCAGTGCGGCGCGGATCTATGCCAAACTTGGTGGAAATGTCCTTTGCGATTCCGCCGGCAGTGATTATGGCTATGGTATTGTTTGCCGTACAGAGGTTCGACAGGCAGACAAGGCCGGCAATAGTAGCCTCAGCGGCACGGCGTGACGAGATTCTTTTCGTCAGGATGCGCACCAGATAATCAATTCCTCCGTTGTGACGGATGACCGAAAGCACTCCTGAAGCCAGGAGGGTCACGATGATCAGCTCCATCATACCAGTAATTCCGCTTCCGATGGCCGAAAGCAGATCCACCCAGGAAAGGGAGCCAAGCACGAGGCCGAGCAAAGAATTGAATACCAGGCCGATGAGCAGCACCAGCATCACATTCACGCCCGAGAGGGCAAGGCCGATTATCAGCACATATGGCAGGACCAGAATCCACTGCGGGTCCTCAATCTGAGGAACAGACTCAACCTGCATTCCAAGCATCACATAAATCGCGAGGGCAATTATGGCAGCGGGAAGCGCCAGGCGGATATTCATCTTGAACTTGTCCGACATATTGCAGCCCTGGCTCTTCGTGGAGGCAATCGTAGTGTCCGAAATGAAGGAGAGATTGTCTCCGAAGAAGGCTCCGCCGACGATGATGGCGGTGACCATAGAAATGCTGATGTCCGTTTCCGAGGCGATACCGGCGGCAATCGGGACGAGGGCGACGATGGTGCCTACAGAAGTGCCGATGGCCATCGAGACGAAGCAGGAGGCCAGGAAAAGGCCGGCGAAGATGAGTTTGCCCGGGATTATCATCAGGGTGGCGTTGACGGTGGCGTCAATCGAGCCGATGGACTTTGCCGTGGACGCGAATGCGCCCGCGAGGATGAAGATCCAGACCATCATCATCACGTTCTTGTCGCTCACGCCTTCGGAGAAGACTCCAACCTTCTTCTCGATTGTGTCCTCCTTGCAGATTATGACGGCATAGATGGCGGCAATGAGGAATGCTGCAGTTACAGGAACCTTATAGAAATCCCCTGCGATCAGGGATGAAACAAGATACACTACAAGGAAAACTATAATCGGACTGACTGCAAACATTCTTATTATTCTACTGAATTCATATCAATGAGATTGTTGAGCAGGGCATATACGGTAAGACCTGCGACGGTCTTGATGCCCGTCTTTCTCGTGATATTCTTTCTATGGGTGATTACTGTGTAAATTGAAATATTGTACTCGTCCGCAATCTCCTTGTTGAGCATACCCTTGGCGACACAGACAAGAATTTCCTTCTCCCTGATGGAGAGTTCGTTACCCTCGGCCTTCGGAGCCTCGGCACGTGCGTCGAGGGCAGAGCGCATCTTGCGGATGATTACGGTCGGGATGTCATAGATGCTCACGACCTCATCGAACTGCTTGAGAATTTCCTCCCCCATCGCGATCGTCTCAATTGCTATCACGGGAGCATCCGTAAACTCTCCCATAAGAGCTCTGGCATTTTTTCTGGAATCATAGTCGAACACCTGAGGGTCTATGATGACTATGTCCACGTCCATATTCTTCAGTCGCGTCTCGCTGCTTCGGGTCAGGTCGGACAGGATACCGCAGACCTTGAATTCGCCAAGGTCCGAAAGGATGCTGTCCAGGCCCTTCGCAACCATCAGCGAAGGCACTATGAGAAGGACATTTTTCTTACTGTCGGCCATTTTCTTCGATTCTGGTAACTATTGGAACAAGGATATTGTCCTCGATTCTGGTATGCTTCACGAGGTCGATGTCAAGACGGTAGATCGCAATAAGGAGACGATTCCTGAGGGCATCGCTGCACTCTGCAGGAAGATACTTCATAATTATGTTCTTGAGGTCGTTGAGAGCCTCGCTGATATTGCTGTGATTGTCCTCGAACTGGGCAATTGAGAATCCCTTGCGGTCCTCTCCGCGGAGGAGGGATGCGACATAAGGGAAAACGACCTTCTCTTCATATCCGAAGTGATTGTCCAGCTCAGCCTTGTAATCATTAAAGAATTTCCAGATCACGGCCTGCTGCTTCTCTCCGCAAGGCTCAAGGAGCTTGCAGATATCCTCCTGCATCGCAATTACCGCATCCTCGAGATAATATGAGTGCGAATTGTGAAGATATTTGATGATGTCCGTTGGGTTGCCTTCCGAAAGGGCAGCTCCCGAAGGAACATAATCATCGAAGGTATAGACGTTGCACACCAGCAGAAGTGTCGCCACGTCAACGTCTGACTTGGCGCAGGCGTCGGCGACGGTATGGTCGCTAAGTGACACGCTCACACCCAGTCTGGAGAGAATTGGAAGCAGATGATAGTTGAGGTCAATGAGGTCTGCAAGCCTCATCTGCTCCGAAAATAGAACGTCTCTCTGGATTGTCTTTTTTAAAGTTGTCATAATTACTGTTGAGTAGGGATTTCAAAGATACAATTTTTCTTAAAACAAAAGGAGGCCACCTTCACAGGCAGCCCTCCTCGGAACAATTAAAAGGATCTAAACTTTCATTTTATTATAGCCTTTACAAACTATATGGCTTCAATCTCAATCTATGTTGCAAAGATATGGGTAGAACGGATGCCAGTCAATCCCAAGAAGTTGGTATTATGAAGCATAACTGTGTAACCCGCCGAGAATGAAGTTCACGCCGAAGTACGTGATCAGCACGCACAGAAAGGCGAGAATTGCAAAGACGTGCATCACGCGAGGCTTTTCCAGGGCCTTGAGCGACACTTTGTGCATCGCGGCCGCATAGACAAGCAGGGTGACGAGGGCCCAGGTCTCCTTCGGATCCCAGGACCAGTATGTACCCCAGCTGACATTCGCCCAGATGGCGCCAAGGAAGGTGCCGATTATGAGCAGGAACTCAGCCGGATATAGAATTACCGTGGAAATTGCCGCGAGTTCGTCGCTGGCCTCGTCGTTGCGCACGACCAGGCCCATAACTCCCAGCAGGGCCATCATACCGAAGAGGGTGTATGAAATCATCATACAGGCCACGTGGATTGACAGCAGAGGGGACGAGAGTACCGGCATCAGCGGGGTGATGCGCGGATTTGACTCGCCGAGGACGGCGACAAGCATAGCGAAGCCGGCAAGCATCAGGCCCAGAGGCTGGATTACCGGGAACCGTCTTCCGACAACGGCGGTAAAGACTGAAGACATCCACGCAATGAGGAGCATCATCTCGAAGCCTCCCGCCATAGGGATATGGCCCTGGACGAACCAGCGGAGTCCGAGAACAACCGTAAGGTAAACACCAACGACGGCAGAAAGCAGGCTGAGGGCATTCACGACCGGACGCGGAAGACGCCTGCGACGCGATATGGCAAGTCCCATCCAGATGAAGACGATCATTCCAAGGGTGACGCAGATCATTGCCAGCATCATCGGCCGGCCCAGTTTGTTGTAGATTTTCTCCGCCTTGAGATGAGACGCGTCCGGAAGAACATCCGATGCCACCTTTTCCTGATACAGGCGCATTTTGGCGATTACCCTTGAGGCTTCCTCATAATCTTTGTTGAAGAAAAGCTCGCCCAGATACGGAAAACACTTCTTGATGAATGTCCAGGTATCGGTATCCATATCTACCGGAAGAATCTGTGCGGAAGAGTACCATACCACCTTTCCGTCCTCCTCATAAGGGAAGACCTTCACGATTTTTTGGGCGCAGGCGCTCTGGAAGGCGTATATCTTCTCGGCTTCCTTAGCCGTTCCCACTTCCTTCTTCTTTATCTTCATCGGCACATCAGCCCAGGAGCTGCCGTAGAACATCCAGCCCGTGAACACCTGTTCCGTCGTATATCCCCCTACCGACGGCTTGCCATATACTTTCATCACATAGTCCCTGGCCATCGTCTGAAGAGGACAGATTCTGCCGTTGTAATAGACGTAGAGGTCTCCTATCTGTTCTGCGACATCCTCAGGAAGCACCTTCGGCGCGGCTGAAGCCGTATGCGAGAAGCCCAGGATCAGGGCAATGACGGCCATTCCCTTTCCGAGACGCGAAAGAGCCCTGCGGAAAGTTGATTTGGAATCAAAAAAGAAGGATACGAGTCCCACAAGAAGGCAAAAGTACCCGATATATGTCAGCGTGACTCCCCAAGGATCATCACTGACGGTGAGGATGGTTCCATTTTCATCCTCATCATATGCGCTCTGGTAGAAACGGTATCCTCCTGTCTTAAGAATCTTGTTCATACTGATCACGGCCTCCTCCGATCCGTTCACGAGAACCGTGCTGCTGTAATCCATCGGCATTTCGGAGCCCGGATAGCGGCTGACCTCGAATGATTTCAGGGTGATGGAAAACGGAAGTTCCGCCTTCCCGCCTTCCTCGAGTTCCATCTCGCTCACCGTCTCTCCAACCCTGATCTTCATAAGACCGGTCCTTGACGTAAGGTGAGTCACAAGGGCTCCTACGAGGATGAGCACGAAGGAAAGATGGATTATCGCAACTGCAGGGCGGCGGATTGCCTTGCTTTTGAAAAGCCAGACAAGGCCGGAAATGACGGCCACGGCCCACAGAAGGATGAAAAGAGGAGAATGATAGAACAGGCCGAAGGCCTTGTCCGGGCCGGAGACTTTTTCAACGACCGTGGCAGCCATCATCATCAGGATAATGGCTGCCATTGATATGAGCGATATTCTTTTAGATAGCATTGATGAACTTCACGATTGCATCACGGTCCTCCTTGTCCAGGGCACGGAATGCTTCGACCGAAGAGCGGGCATCGCTCTCAGATGAGCCGTGCCACATAATTGCCTCGATCACATTGCGTGCGCGCCTGTCGTGGAGTCTGTCCGAATGGCCGGCACACAGAGGAGAAAGTCCCCTGCCCCAGAGAGGGGTGGTGCGGCACCATCCGGTGCGGATGTCATTGACCATATGGAGTTTATGCTGAATCATATCCGTATAAGGCCAGATGGTCTGGTTAGGATACTTAGGCAGCTTCTTGACCTTGCCGTCGATTGTCTTCTGACCGTTCACGAAGAAGAGGTTAGGGTCATAGGCATCGTCATCGCCCGTAGTCCAGCTTGGCTTGTGACAGTGGGCGCAGCCGATCTCGCGGAAGAGGTAGCGTCCCTTCTGCACCGTCTCGTCGTCGAGGTCACGGGCAGCAGGCACTGCAAGTCCTCTGTGCCAGATCATAAAGTCAGCATAATTCTCATCGGTCATTTCAACCGGAAGATTCGTACTTGTAAGATAGTTGTAGATATCCGTCTCCACGTCACCGGTATATTCGACGCCCGTAAGCTCCTCGAACTGGTCCTTCGGGAAGTAGTCGTAGAACACGGCCTGTACTTCAGGGTCCTGTGAGGATGTCTTGGCGTAGTAATCGCCGGAGAGGTTGAGATAATGATATCTTCTGTCGGAACGGGTCACGTTCGTGATGTTCCAGATTGCGTTCGCACCAGGACCGTCCTGCACCTTGCCGCGTGAAAGGGCGTAGGTGAAGCGGCGGGCCACCTTGGTACCGTCGCCCTGCTTTGAGTTGGAGTACATACTTACCCACTGACCGTTGGCATAGTATGCAGGATTGAGGTTCACTCCGTATTTTTCCTCGAGCTGATACTGGGCGAGGAGGTCGTCGTCGGAGATTGCGTCAAGAAGACCGGTTCCGTAGATTCCGATCGTGGATTCGAGTTTCACTCCGTACTCGCCCTCAGCCAGTTCAGTCTGGTCGGTCGCAAGTACCTTTCCGCCATAGAAGGCGTCAAGAGGGATGGTTACCTCCGGATAGATGAGGCTGTAAGTCTCGCCGTCATCGAATTTGTTGCCCCACTCGTCGGTGTACTCAAGCCAGTCGATCGTGATCTTGCTTTCGTCGATAGGAGCCTTGAAAGGGCCGTTGGCCTTTGTCTGAGGCATACCTGCCACTGAGCCCACATAGGCCTCGGTAGCCTTGTTATAGACTACGAGAAGATAGCCGTTGCCATATTCGTTGGCCTTGTATGAGGTCACCCTCTTTCCGTAGCCGTAGCCTGGATGGCAGTCGATGCACGAAGCACGCACATAGGCAGGGCCGAGGCCGTTGAACGGCTTGGTGCTCGTATTGTACGTGCGCTCGAAGAAGTATTCTCCGTAGTTGAATTCGTCATCCATTCCTGCCTCGCTTACAGCAGGAGAGGCGTCCTCGTATGCGGACGCCGTCGTGTTGAAGGTGGTGCCTAATTCACCACCAGCGTAAGTCTCGATCTTAATCTCGTCGTCGGTGATTTTCCATTCCGCCGAAGAGACCTTGTCGTCGTTGCAGGCTGCAGCAGCAGCCAATGCAACGATCGAAAGGATAATTGTTCTGTTGGTCATATGTATAAATTACTGTGCAATTGTCGTTTCTGCAGCTTCGAGGACCTCCACGAGAGCAGCGCAGGCTTCCATTGCAGCATCACACTTGGTGTTTGTCTTGCTGTAGTTCTTCACGAACGGATAGTCCATTGCGTTGATTGCTGTGAGGGCTGCCTCGATGGCTGATGAGATGGCGTCGTCAGTATCTGCGTCATTCTTTGCAAAGTATGCGTGGAGTGATGATGCTGAGTTTCTCTCTGATGAGGTGCGGCCACCATAATAGACATTCTCGACAGATGTGATGTTGTCATAGAAGTCAGTGATTGAGTTGTAGCTGTATGGTGACTCGATGTAGCTCTCGTCCTCTCCGGTGTGTGCCTTGCCGATCTTTGATGTTCCTACCTCGTCGGCGATGTCAGCTGATGACTGGAGGATTGACTGCATAGCGTGTGTCCAAGAGCGGAAGGTCGATCCGGCCTCGCCTGATGCGAGAAGGTTCTCTCCGTAGTAGAGGTCGCCGCCTGCGACTGTGGTGTTGAGCTCAAGCTCTTCCTCTACGTATGTGAGACGGTCGCCTGCTGCCTCGCCTCTCCAGGCTGCGTCAAGCTGTGCGGTTCTGTTCTTGAGGTCTCCTGACACGGCTACAGCATAGATGAATTCGTTGTCAGTAATCTCTGATGCGCTCTTTGCCTCACCGTCTTCGAAGAGGATGTATTCGATTCCGTGGAATCCGAGAAGGGCGTTTCCGAGGTTCTCACCAGCGTAAACGGCTCCGTCCTCGCCTTCGAGGTTCTTGAGCATCTCAGGGCTGGCCATAAGGTTGTTGAATGCGTCCTCATCGAGTGGCCAAGAGTCGATGTGAGGGTCGATACCGAAGTCCGTCGCAGCTCCGAAGAGGAATGCCTCGCTCTTCTCCCACTGCTCACGAGCCTGGAGGAAAACCTTTGCGGCTGCCGCTACGTTTGCGTCTGTCTTTGATGCTGCGGCTGTGCTGAGGGCTTCCTCGAGTTCCTCGGTATAGTCTGCGAGTGATTTGTATGTAGGATAGACGGTATTTGTAAGGAAGTCGGCTGCGATTTCCTTGAATTCTGCATCCTTTGCTGATGAGTCATTTGCATCGTCGTTGTCGCAAGAAGTGAATGCGAGTACTGATGCGGCCATTGCGGCCATTACGAAAAATTTTTTCATGTTGATTATTTATTTGATTACACTACCTTCTATTGAATTATCTCCTGAAGAAGCCTGTATAGGTGATGCCGATATTGATGCTCGGCTCGTTGTTGTACTGGCTCTTGAAGAATCTATGTGAGTATTCTGCCTTGAGAATGATGTTGCTTATTGGACTGTAGTTGATTCCGACGGCCATCCTGGTCTTGTCTGACCACTCATAGTCAGTCTGGCCTGATGGTGCGACATAAGAGTCATAGTATTCGCCGCGGACGAAGGCGAAGAGTTTCTGGCCTTCGAGCTTCCTTGAATGAAGGAAAGTGAACACATCATATCCTGCCTCTGCTCCGAATGCCATCGCATTCTCGCCCACGAGGGTATGGGAATATGGAGAGAATGTGGAGTTGTCGGAGTTCTTGTTGCTGGTTCCGATTGCAGCGGCGTTGTCGAGGTAGCCGTAGTCGGCATTTCCTCTGGCAATCACCTTGCTGCCTTTGTATTCGAAGTCGAATGAACCGATGAGCACCGTGCCGGCGACACCGGTGCTGGTCGAGCCTGACGAGCTGACCGTTCTTGGATATGCGTCGTTGTCGGTGCCTCCTACATAGCCAGAAAGGCCGAGGCGAAGGTTTCTGAAGCTGTAGTTATCCACTCTGAAGGCAAAGGCGAGATCGTTTGCCATCGTGTATTCGTAAGGCGATGCTGATCCGCCGCTCACCCAGCCGTCATTCGAGAAGAAGCGGCTGTTTAGTCCAGGAAGGACCTGTGCCGTATAGCCCCAGTCTCCGAGTCGTCCGAAGACGCTCACTCCGATCTGGTGCCAGGTGCAAGGGATGATCGTACTTTCACCTTCCTGACGGTAAACCGTGAAGAATTTGTCCGGTTCGTGGCGGTAGTTCGTGAGACCGACCGGGACGATGACCATTCCGGCCCTTACATTTATTGCAGGATTGAAGGTCTTCTGGAGCCAGAACTGCTCGAGATAGACTTCTCCTCCCCTTTCAATTTCGTGTTCCACTTCGATCGCCTCATCGCCTTCCACTTCGATGGAAGCCTCGACGCCTCCGTGTTCGAACTCAATCTCAGAGCCCATTGACCAGCCTTTTCCGAAGTCATAACCCATCATTACCACTACGTGTGGGAGATCCACCTGACTATGGCCCTGAGAATCTTTATATCTGTCGGCGTACATATATCTGTACGGGGAGTTGCTGTAGAAATTATGAGAATAGACGGCCTCGCCATAACCTCCGATTACGAATCGGGTGGAGTCCTGAGCGGACAGGTTGAAAAATGTCAGAACCGTCAATAAAACACACAAAACTAACTTTTTCATCTGAAGCATAATTTTTACAGATGCAAAGTTAGTTTCGTGCGGAAGTAGGGGCAATCATTAAATTTAGGGATTCTTCAGGCCCCCGAATCCCCATATGATGTTAGCCAAAAACGAACAGCCTCGTCAATAGCGAACGGCTACACTATGAGCGTCGCTATTTGGTATGCTACAAAGGCCGCGATCCAGGCGACAACCATCGTCGTGGCACAGATGATTATGGCCCAGCTCCACCTGTTGGTCTCGTTCTTGATTGCCACGAAGGTAGCGATGCACGGGAAGTACAGGAGGACGAAGACCATAAAGGCTACGGCTGCCGGAAGGCTCACCGTGGAGAGGAGGGCCTGCTGCAGCTGGGTGTCCTCGGACATCGTGTCTGCGTCAGTTTCGCTCACGGCTGCGCCCTGGCTGTACATCACGCCAAGGGTGGATACGACGAGCTCCTTGGCGACGACTCCGGTAAGGAGTCCGATGTCCATCTTCCAGTTGAATCCAAGAGGGGCAAGGGCCGGCTCCACGGCCTTTCCGAGCAGGCCGATGTAGGAATGTTCCTGCTGCTTTTCGTAATATACATTCACGCTGTCCGCCCACATTGCCTTCTGCTCGGCGGCGAAGGCGAGGGCCGTGCTGTCAGGGGTCTGGATGGTCTCAAGAGCTGAAATCTGCTCTGATACCGCTGCGAAATTCTCCTGTGCGAGGTTGAGTTTTTCGCTTGTCGGGAAATAGCCCAGGAACCAGATGATGACTGATCCGATGAGGATGGTCGTCGCCATCTTCTGGAGGTACTGACGACCCTTCTCCCAGGTATGGCGCCAGATTGCCTTTCCGGTAGGCACACGGTATGGAGGAAGCTCCATTACGAACGGCAGGTCGTCATCCTTGATGAAGCGGCTGACGACGACTGCTGCCAGAAGTGCCAGGACGATGCCGAGGAGATAGATCAGCAGCAGGGCAAGAGCCGAATGTGCCGGGAAGAAAGCTCCGGCCACAAGGACGAATATAGGAAGTCTGCCCGCGCAGGACATAAATGGAATGATTGCAATCGTTATGAGGCGGCTCTTGCGGCTCTCAATCGAGCGGGTCGCCATAATTGCCGGCACGTTGCAGCCGAAGCCCATCACCATCGGGATGAATGACTTGCCGTGCAGGCCGATCTTGTGCATCAGCTTGTCCACGATGAAGGCCGCACGGGCCATATATCCGGAGTCCTCCATCAGGGAGATGAAGAAGTACAGGATCATAATGTTCGGCAGGAAGACGAGGACGCTTCCCACGCCGGCGATACAGCCGTCCACCACGAGGTCCTTGATCCAGCCGTCAGGCATAAATGAGGCCACGAATTCTCCGAATGTCGCCACGAGCCAGTCGATCCAGTCCATCGGGTAGTTTCCTAGGGTGAATGTCGCCTGGAAGATGATGTACAGCAGGAGGATGAATATCGGGAATGCCAGCCACTGGTTTGTGACGACAGAGTCGATCCTGTCAGTCAGCGTCCTGTGGTGCTGGGTTTCCGTATGACGCTCGTATGTCTCAGCAAGGGCTCCCTGGATGAATGCATATTTGGCATCGACGATGGCAGATTCGAGGTTCGTGTGCATAAGCTTCTCTATCCTCTGTCCCTCGTCATATCTTGCCGCGATTATGCTGTCGTGATTCGGCAGGGCCTCTACCACTTTCTCAATCTGGGAGTCGTTCTCCAGGTATTTGATCGCCAGATATCTGGTAGAGTATTTCGAGCGGATGTCCTTGTCTTCCTGGATGAGGAGCTTGATCCTGTCGATGCTCTTTTCGATTTCCGCGCCGTGGTTGATGTGGATATGGCGGCTGAGCTTAGGGTCTGCCTGGGTGTAGATATGGATGATCGTCTCCAGCAGCTCAGGGATTCCTTCGCCGTCTCGGCAGACCGTCGGGCATACAGGTATGCCGAGGAGGTAGCCGAACTGCTTGATGTCAAATTTATCCCCCGTCGCGCGGAGCTCGTCGTACATATTCAGAGCCATCACCACGCGCAGGTTCATATCGATCACCTGTGTCGTAAGGTAGAGGTTGCGCTCGATGTTTGATGCATCGACGACATTCACTACGACGTCAGGTGTATTTTCAATGAGGTTTTTGCGGACATAGAGTTCTTCGGGAGAATAAGCCGAGAGAGAATATGTTCCCGGCAGGTCAACGAACACGAATTTATATCCCTTGTACTCGAATTTTCCCTCCTTGGCATCCACCGTCACGCCGCTGTAGTTGCCCACGTGCTCGTGGCTGCCGGATGCTATGTTGAAGAGGGATGTCTTACCGCAGTTAGGATTTCCCACCAGGGCTACGCGGATCACGTGCCCGCGCTCCTCTGCCAGTCTGGACATCTCCGCGTCGAGTCTCTCCTCGTCGAAGATATCCTCAGGTACGATGGCATCAAGACCTGTCTGTTCAATGAGGGACTGCTTGGCCTCGGATGCACTGATTACTTCAATCTGCCTGGCCTCCTCCCTTCTGAGAGAAAGCTTATATCCTAGTATTTCGTATTCGATTGGGTCCTTTAGCGGTGCATTCAGAATGACGCGCACCTTCTTTCCCGTGATGAAGCCCATCTCAATGAGCCTCTTTCTGAACGAGCCGTGGCTGCCGACCTTGGCAATCACACCCTGCTCGCCTGTCTGTAAGTCAGATAATTTCATGTTCTCGACCTCTGCAATAATTGTCCGGATGCAAAGGTAAGGAACATAGTTCTTTTATAACATCCCTATTTATGGTTATCTTTCTTCTTTCTCTCCTGTTCCGCCAGCCACTCGGCCCTCCTCTTCGCATAATACTCCTTGCGCTTCGGATTCTCCGGGAACCAGCCCTTCAGGATACGCTTTTCCTGGTCGAAGACCTCCTTCACACCCCAGAAGAAAGAGAACGCGGCAGCTCCAAGAATCGTAGAACCGACAAAATTGCAGGTAAATAAGGAAGCCACAAGACAGATGATTCCGCTCACGAAGAAGAACCACCAGAACTTCCTTCCGAAATAATACTCGCCCTTGATCACGATAGGATGAAAAATACCAATGATCAAAAAAGTTGCCGCACCTACGACTATGCCACCAAAATAAAGATTCTCCATAACTAAAATTCGAGCTGCAAAGATACGCCAAATTTTCACAACCATCCCTATCACTAATGATGGTTCATCTCCCCCTCTCCCCAAAACCAGCCCTTCCCACATAGCCCTCCTCTCCCCTCCTGGTAAATCTGAATTCTCCCGATATCTATCCTTCGGCTCGGCAGAGGAGCCGATTGGAGAGGCACCGGCATCCGCTTTCGAGTGAGTGAGCGGGCAAGCGGAGCGCGACAGTGCCGCTATCCGGGAAGCCGCCCGAATGACCGAAGCCGTTCGTTTCCAGGCAACTGACAAGCATAGCTGATTTGTTTGTCCCGAAAACAGCCGTCCTCCGTGGATTTCACGGCTAGCAGGTGGGTGTTGTCCCGAAAATGCCCGTCCCACGTGGAGAAGATCGGGTTGCAGGTGGGTGTTGTCCATAAAAAGGGCGTCCTGCGTGGATTTCGCGGGTCGCAGGTGGGTGTTGTCCATAAATAAGGCGTCCTGCGTGGATTTCGCGGGTCGCAGGCGGGTGTTGTCCATAAATAAGGCGTCCTGCGTGGATTTCGCAGGTTGCAAGTGGGTGTTGTCCATAAAAAGGGCGTCCTGCGTGGA
>JAILCZ010000153.1 GCA_024689985.1 Bacteroidales bacterium
TTCTTGTCAAAATCGACAAGCTTGAAATTGGTGAGAAGGGTGCGGACGCGGAGCTCGTACTCAAAATAAGCCTCGTGGTCGAGATCCTTGGTCCACTTGCGGCTGCCCTCCATCACCTGTTCGAAGATGGTGCGCTCAGGGTCGAAATCATACTCCTGCTCCAGAAAAGCGATCCTGATATGCCTGAGGAACATAATCTTGCCGCCGGAATCACTCTTGTCCTTGCCGGCAAGAATCCTCAGGAGAGAAGTCTTGCCGGTACCGTTAGGTGCGATGAGGGCAATCTTGTCGCCCTCATTTATGTTAAATCCTATGTTCTCGAAAAGAATCTTCGGACCATAGGACTTTGAAATATTTTCTATCTGTAGATATGATGCCATTATATTCTATATGATGCCATTATATACTGTTTTATCGGGTTCCATTTTATCGGGCTCCGCCGCCGAAGCCGCCGCCGTGGAAGCCGCCGCCACCTCCGATTGAAGTGGAGCCGCCCATACCCTCGAAGCGCTTCTGCATCTCGGCCTCCCTGCGGGCTACAGCCTGATTGGTAATCGAATGAGACAGATTGTGGCAGGTCCATACGAGATTCCTCATAAGGATAGGATCGGCCAGAACCGTACCCATACCGGTCTGCTCGGCAGAATCGGCGAGAGCCTTTGGAGCAATGTCGGAAAGCTCCTTGGCAACCTTGTCGGCAATGCCGTAGAGGGCGCCGAAGACGAGATAATCACTCCAGACCACGGCCTCCTGAGTGCGCCTCTCATCGATGAGGGTGTAATCAGAAAGGAACTTCTTGAAACCAAGGGTATTTCTGGCCTCCTGCTTGCCTGCCTCCGTGAAAGTGCCGCCCCAGGAAGAGAAACCGTTGCCGACGACAGTAGCACGGCCCTCGATATCGACCTCCCTGAGCCACTTGTCCACCCTTACGGCATTGCGCTTGCTCCAACGGGAGAACTCCTTGTCCTGAAGGATGACGTCATCGCCCGCAGCCTCCTTCATCATATCAAAGAGATCCCTCTCGGGAGCCGTAAGGCTCTGGAGGTCGGCGTCATCGTTGAAACTGATCTCAATATGCTTGTCGTCCACCTTCCTGACGAGGAGCTGGCCCCTCTGGACCATCCTGAGGATAATGGCGGAAGCGACGGATGCATCCGTGTTGGACTTGACGCCGAGAGAAGTAAGGACGTGATTGGCCTGGAGGATATCACCTCCGAAAGGAATCACCCTTGTGGAATCCACCATCTTGAGCCTAGGGACACCGAGGATCTTCTTGTTCCTGGAACGTGCGGCAAAGACGAAAAGGACGCCTGAGACGCAGATCATAAGACCGACAAGTTTCAGAAGCCAGTCAAGGGAAACATCCTCAGACTGCTCATAGTCAGAGCCCTCCATTGCGACGTCAAGACGCTTCTGGAAAAGACCAGGCTCGACAATCTCAGGATAAAGGATGCCCTTGTTGAGTCTGAGAAGCAGAATCACCGAATTATTCCTGGACATAGGAGCAGTAGATTCCATAACTACGGCGCCATTCCTGAACTCAGCCTGGCCCTCGAATCCGAAGCCCCAGATGCGGGCATTGGACTCGCCAAGGGCGACGCTGTCCGGAAGGGTAACCTCAAGATGGACTTTCTGAGGAGCCGCCGAAAGACCCGGAGAAATGAACTGCTCGTGGAGATAGTCAAAATCAGACATACTCCTGACAAGGGCTGTGTTCGTATAGGAAACGGTGAAAATATGGTCTCCATAGGAACCGAGGCCCCAGCAGAGCTCGTAGCCGTTCGGCTTGCGGACCATACCGTAGCGGCCCGCCTTTTCCTCGAGACTTCTGTTCACCTCCCAGCTCCTGCCGTCACTGAAATAGAGACGTCCGGTCTCATCGGTGACGTGGAAGTCCCTGATATCGGCACCGTCAAGATTCTCCTTCACAAGGTACCACTCCGTACCCTCCAGCTGATTGATGTCCCAGACCTCGACGATCTGTGCGGAACCATCCTTCTGCAGGGCCACCTTAATGTCAACGCTTCTGACCGTTCCGGCGGAAACCGTCGTGCAAGCCAGAAGCGCAGCTATTGCAAAAATGATTTTCCTCATTGAAGAATCACTTCATTAAATTCAGGTTAAAACTTCATATCAGGCATTTCGGTCTTTCCTTCAGGCTCGGCGAGATACTCCTTTACTGAGAATCCGAACACGCCGGCAAGAATAGAATCAGGGAAAGAACGGACTGCGCGGTTGAGCTTGGTAACGGCGTCATTGTAAGTCATACGGCTCATACGCACCTGATTCTCATAGGTATTGACGCTGTTCATAGTCGTCTTGAACATCTCGCTGGCCTTGAGGTCAGGATACTGCTCAGCAACCACATTGATGGACCTCAGGGCAGATGCGAATGAAGACTCCTGGCTGGCGACCTCACCTGCCGAACTCTCTCTGCTGAGAGGCTTCCTGCTGGCGATGACATCCATAAGAGTCTGGTACTCGTGCTTGTCGTAAGACTGAGTAAGCTCAACAAGAGACTTGAGAGCATCCCAACGGCTGTTCATCTGAACGCCGATCTGACTCATTGAATTCTTTACGAACTCGTCAAGGCTCACGAATTTTCTCTGCACTGAAATTGCCCACAGGACAATGACAGCAATGATTACAATTGTCAGTATCATTAGATTAAGGTTTTAAAACTATACAAATATCGTCAATACAAATATAGTCAATTCGATTACTTTTTGCGGCCGAAAAGACGCATAATAGCAAGAGAAAGCAGGAAGGAAATGACGGATGCGCCAAGGGCGAGTATGACTGAACCGGCGACATACTCCACGGCCCAGCCTCCGAACTTGACGGCGATTGCAGTATCAGCGGAAAGCCAGCCCTCCATAACGCGGTGGCCGATCCACCAGCTGCCTCCGACGATAAGCGGAGCGACAGGGGGAATGCTGATGTTGCTGGCTATGCCTGCGATTGTCTTGCTGAGGCCGAAGATACCGGCGATGCCGAGGGCGGCAACGAGCTGGAATCCCCAGATCGGGATTATGCCGCAGAACACCCCGATAGCAATAGCGAGGGCAACCTTCAGGTTGGAATCCTCGACATTGATGAGATACTTGTTGACGAAATCCTTAGGCCATTTCCAGAAGACGCAATAAGAGACGAAGCAAGTATTGACGATGCTGATCCTGGTGAAATCCCTGAAAGGCTTGAAATGGCTGACCCTCTCCCCTTCTCCCTGATAGAGAACGCGAATCGGCACATTCCTGACATTGATACCCTCCCAGGCGGAGAACACGAGAGCCTCGAGTTCGAACTCATACCCCTTGGTATAATGCCTGTTGTCCAGGTTCATCTTCTTCAGCGGATAGAGTCTGAATCCCGACTGGGTGTCGAAGAGGCTGATGCCCGTCACGATGCGATACCACATATTCGAGAAACGGTTGGCGAAGGTGTTCTTCGTAGGCATACCCTCGGCGAAGAGATTCCTGCCGCCGACGAGAAGGGAATCCGGTTCCTTCACGATGGCGTCTATGAAAACCGGGATGTCGGAAGGATAATGCTGGCCATCGGAATCTATCGTGATGGCATAGGTGAAGCCGTCCTGCTTGGCCTTGCGGAGGCCGTCCAGAAGGGCGACACCCTTGCCCTTGTTGGCAGGATGGACGATGACCTTGATTCTGTCGCCGAAGGAGGCCAGCACCTCGGCAGTATTGTCGGTGCAGCCGTCATTCACGACTATGATATCGTGGGTATAATCCAGAAGTTGCTTGATGACATCGCCGACGGTCCTGCCATTGTTATAGGTAGGAACGACGACGGCACAGCCCAAAGACTTCAGATTATCTGTCATTATTCTTATTTATAAATATTATCTACAGGAAGAGGAAGGTCATATCGGTAGCCTTCGAGGTCAAGAAGGGAAAGGACCTTGTCCACGAGCTGACCGGAGCGGAGGAAACGGTCGTGAAGCAGGATGATGCATCCCGGCTCAAGTTGGGACTTAATCCTGTCGAGGACGACGTCATCCTCGTCCGTAACCGTATCGAATGTCCTGATGCTCCATCCTACAACTTTGAAGTTGAGCCTCTTGGCGCAGCTTGCGATATTCGGGTTCGTCACTCCGAACGGAGGACGGAAGAGTTTCGGCCTCTCACCAGTCACATCTTCGATGGTCTGGGCGCATTTGATGAAATCATTCATCATCTTGTGACGGAAATAGAGAGGGAAAGTGTTCTCGTGAGTGAAAGAATGACAGCCGATGACGTGGCCGTCTTCCTTGATACGCCTCACGAGGTCTTCATTGCCGGCGATATTCTTTCCGATGAGGAAGAAGGTAGCCTTGGCATTCTTTTTCTTGAGCGCGTTGAGGACTGCAGGGGTGTAGACAGGGTGCGGGCCGTCATCGAACGTAAGATAAGCAACTTTCTCCGTAGCCGTGGTGTCCCTGCAGTAGGCACGGACATAGACGCCGGAATTAATGGACGCGGACGCCCATACCAGGATTCCCAGTACGGCAACGACAACGACTATTATAGAAAGCACAACCATTTTTCTTTTCATTATTCGTTGACCTATTAATTTGAGCATTACAGTGTTATGTGTGTTATTCCGTCTTTATTGTCAATCCGTCATAAGCCGGAAGCACTTCCGAACGGATATGTCTTTCCTCGCAAAGTCGTTTTAGGTCAAGTACGAACTTTTCATAGCGTG
>JAILCZ010000025.1 GCA_024689985.1 Bacteroidales bacterium
TATTCTCTTTCTCTGAATGAATCACTTGACTGTATGTTCAAGATTTTCTCAAATCCCGAACTGTCTCGTGATAAAACTCGTTGCCTATGAAATTGCAGTCCCTATTTTCGCAACTCGAAAAAACTCGAATTATTAAAAAAAATACAGACTTAATCTCTTATCTTCTTTCTTTACCTCGTTATCTATCTCTCAATATTTTCAAAGAACTGAACCGCGTCTCTTCCGAAACGGGCTGCAAAGATACGCACTTTTTCTTTCCCTCCAAACTTTTTCGAACTTTTTTCATCATTTTTTTGAACTTTTTTTCACGAAAAACTCGCCGGAATCCCGTTCTGAGATACCCGGCGAGCCATTATTATACTCGTAAAAGATTTACTCTTACTGCTTTACCTTCATAGAAGCCCTGGTGAACCAAATAATGATGGCAACAAAAGGAATTATCGCCACAATCTCACCATAATTTGCAGCCCAGTCATAAAGGAAGAGATCGACACCGGCAAACTTGAGCACGGCACTGACCACACCCATAAGGGCACCACCGGCGATGAAACCGGAAGCGATGAGAGTACCCTTCTCAGCACGGGCATTGTTGACAGCAGCATCCTTGCTGCGGGTTGAAACATACCAGGCAATCGCACCACCCACAAGAAGAGGAAGGTTGAGATCGATAGGAATGAACATACCGAGACAGAAAGCCAGGGAAGGAACACCGAAGAAATTAAGGGCAATCGCAATGACGGCACCTATACCATATAATAGCCAAGGAGCACTGCCGCCATTCATCATAGGCTGGATGATGGCTGCCATAGCATTTGCCTGAGGAGCCACGAGGGCACCCTCACCAGTGAAACCATAAGTCTTGTTGAGCACGAGCATCACGCCGGCCACGGTAGCGGCGGCGACGAGGGTGCCAACGAACTTCCAGGTCTCCTGCTTGGCAGGAGTACTGCCGATCCAATATCCGATCTTGAGGTCAGTGATGAAAGCACCGGCCATAGACAGAGCCGTACAAACGACGCCGCCGATAAGCATAGCCGCAACCATACCCTCATTACCCTTGAGGCCGACGGCAACCAGTACGATAGCCGTAATGATAAGGGTCATAATAGTCATACCGCTGACAGGATTGCTGCCGACGATGGCGATGGCATTGGCCGCAACAGTCGTGAACAGGAAGGAAATGACGGCAACGATCAGAAGACCGACAAGAGCCTGCCATATATTATTGACAACTCCGCCGAAAGCGAAGAAAGCAAAAATGGCAACCAGGGCGACGGCGATACCGCTGACGACGGCGGCCATCGGGATATCCTTCTGAGTCCTGTCAACCTCGACGGCCGCAGAGCCAGGCTTCTTGCTGAACTCATTCACGGCAAGGCCTACAGCAGACTTGATGACACCGGCAGACTTGATGATTCCTATAATACCGGCAGTAGCGATACCGCCGATACCTATATGACGCGCGTAATCCTTGAAAATCTGGTCAGCGCTCATCTCGCTTATAGTCTGAAGCACACCAGTATTCATAAGGTCGATGACCTGACCTCCCCAGATGAGATTCAGAAGAGGAATGATCACAAACCATACGAGAAAGCTTCCGCAACAGATTATGAACGCATACTTAAGACCTATAATATATCCAAGGCCGAGAACGGCGGCACCGGTATTGATCTTGAGCACGAGCTTGGCTTTGTCAGCAATGACCTGTCCGACACCGAGAACCGTAGAAGAAAGAGTCTCGCTCCAGGCTCCGAAAGTCGCAATGATGAAATCATAGAGACCGCCGATAAGACCGCTGAGCGCGAGAGTCTTGGCGTTGGATCCGCCTCCCTCGCCGCTTACGAGTACCTGAGTCGTTGCCGTAGCTTCCGGGAAAGGATACTTTCCGTGCATATCCTTCACGAAATACTTCCTGAACGGAATGAGGAAAAGAATGCCAAGAACACCTCCCAGAAGCGACGAAAGCACCATCTGGGTGAAGCTGATGTCAAGACCTAAGATATAGATAGCAGGAAGAGTAAAGATGGCTCCCGCCACGACAGAACCGGAGCAGGCTCCGATAGACTGGATCATGACGTTCTGACCGAGGGCTCCCTTCTTTCCGAGGGCACCGCTGATTCCTACGGCCAGGATGGCAATAGGAATGGCCGCTTCGAAGACCTGACCGACTTTAAGTCCAAGATAAGCGGCTGCGGCAGAAAATACAACAGTCATGACAAGACCTGCCATGACTGAATATAGAGTCACCTCTGCAAAAGATTTCTCCTTAGGAAGCAGAGGCTTATACTCTTCACCCGGGGCAAGCTCTCTATGAGCGTTCTCCGGAAGTTTGATGTTGTTTTCCAATATTACTTGCTCTTGCGGACAACTTCGCTGAGTTTCTCGTAGAGGGCGTCGGTCTTCTCGAGAACCTCCTTACGGAGTGCCGTATAATATGCAGCCTTCTTTCCCTCAACCTTGGCGTTAGCCTTGTCCTTGAGTTCATTGTAAAGGTCTACAGCCTCATCGAAGAGTGCTCCAAGAGCCTCGTCGTCTGCAGCAGGATTAACTGCACAGAAAACTGAGCAATCGTCGATAAATGCGCCGATTACATATTCAATGTCTTTCTTAATGTCTCTGAGATTCATATTAAAATCGTTTTTGCTTGATAGCCACAAATATAGTGGTTTTTAATTGAACAGCCAATAAAAAGAAATGTCGCAGAATTTTAAAAGCAGTTACTAAATTTTAAATGGACTTTCCAAATTTTTAAAAATGTTCCAAAGATTTTAAAAACGAGTAAAGACTTCTTAATATTTTTCTTTGGATTTTTATATTTGCTTGCGACAACACTAACCAAAGTATGGAGACTATATACAAAATATTTCTCCTTGTAACCTGCATCAGCATATCCAGCTGCGCAACTTACAAGGATGTCTTATATTTTCAAGACATTGACAAGGCGACTCTTGACGCCCTTACCTCAAAATACGAAGTGGTGATCAAAAAAGACGACGAGCTCAAGATCATCATCACGAGCGGCGACAAGACAGTAACCGACCCTTACAACTTTACCATCGGTGAGATATCTTCCGGCTACTCAACATTGGCAGATCCGGAGACCCCGATTATGTCCTGCATCGTGGACACTGAAGGCAACATCAGCTTCCCTATCCTCGGAAAGATCCACGTGGAAGGAATGACCAGAATCCAGCTCATCGATTATCTGACAGAGAGGATCAAGCACGACGTAAAAGACGTCGTCGTGTACGTTTCATTCAGAAACTACAAATTCACGGTCCTCGGAGAAGTCCGCAATCCGGGAACATTCACCTATAAATCCGAGAAGCTTAACATCCTTCAGGCAATCGGATACGCAGGAGACCTGAACGTTACGGCAATGAGAGACGGAGTAATCCTGCTCAGGGAAGTTGACGGAGCGATACAGCATATTAGGATAGACCTGCGCAAGAGCGACATACTCGACTCTCCATATTTCTACCTGCAGCAGAACGACGTAATCTATGTACCGCCAAGTTCAACTCGCCTGATGATGACGAATTCATCAGCCGGAGTCTGGAGCGCCGTTTCATCAATAGCCTCAACCCTCTCTTTGACGGTCGCCATACTGGCCTTGGTACTTTAAAACATAAATGAGCACTATGAGTTACGAAGACAAACATACATCTCATATCAACTTGATAGAAGACGGAGAATTAGCCTTCTCTGACGTTTTCAACTTTCTATGGAGAAATAAATTCTGGATTACCATTAGCGTCATCCTGGCGCTGACATGTGCACATCTTTATCTCACCACTCAGAATAACACATATGAGCGCACCTCTTATATTAAGCTGAACACAGGTGACAAGAGTTCCGGATCGAAACTGTCGATGTTCGCCGGGATAGACCTTGGTGGCGACAAAGCCCTGGACGATGAAGTCTTCATCCTCCAGAGCCCTTCACTAATGAAGAAAGTGGTTGAAGAACTGGGACTCAACACAAGGTATTACCATTATGTCAACCCTTTCACGAAGGGGGATTTTATGCGTAACATCTTTACATTCGAACAGATCGAATACTACGACAACAGTCCATTCTCACTGACGCTGACTCCGGACCCAATGTATCCGAAATCGATGCATCCGAAGAGCATCCGCCTGGAATTCAAGCACGAAGGAGACAGCACTTTCGCAATAAGGGAACTTGCGGTAAACGGAGTCCCAAAGACTCTTGAAAGTATGATAGGAATATATGGAAGGCCTATCATTCTGGAAGGGATCTCACTTACCCTGTCCCTGGATTACAAAGACGATATAATTATAGGTGACAAATATGCTGCTACCTGGAATGAGGCCTTCACATCAGCCCGCAACTTTCTCGGAGGACTGTCAGTCACGGTACAAGGGACTAAGGCCAACAGGACCGACATCGTAGCCCTGACATACAAGGACACCTCCCCTGCAAGGGCGGCCGACATCATAAACACCCTCTTCGAAGTCGCCAACAAAGTGGACAGGGATTACAAGAATAAATCATCGGAAGACATTCTGGCATTCATTGACGGACGTCTCGCAGATATCGTCGAGCAGTTGAGCGAAGCAGAACAGGACTACAAGAACTACCAGTCCAAAAGAGCCCTGGTCAACAGCAACTCACAGACCAACCTGACGCTCAGCAGCGACAGACAGTATCAGGATGAACTCACTGAAATTTTGCTTCAGCAGGAAGTTCTCCGTATGGTTTACGACTTTATGATTGAAACTCCGGAAGGAACGTTCAGAGTGATTCCTTCTTATATCGTAGTAAGCGATGCAGGCTTGAACAGCATGATCTCAAAGTATAACGACAAAGTCGTTTCGCGAGACCGAATGATATTCAACTCATCGGAAGTCAACCCGAAGGTTCTTTCATTAAACACCGAGCTGAATGCAAGCAAGAAGGGTATCGAACTATCTCTTGAGAACCTGCTCAAGGTTTACTCACTCAGGCAGAGAGAATTGGAGAAAGTCCTGGACAAGAGCAAAGGAAAAATTGCCGACATCCCTGAGCAGCAGCTTCAGATGCAGCATCTTTCCCGAAAAGTGGAAATCATAGAACCGCTATACCGAATGCTTCAGCAGAAAAAGGAAGAAACGCAGATCGCTATGTATGCTGCAGAAGACATCTTCCGTCTCATCGAGCCTGCGTTCGGAAACAACAGTCCGGTCGCACCAAACAGGAAAATGGTTTACCTGCTGGCCTTCATCTTAGGCTTCGCGCTCACTCCTGGAACATCTCTCGCAAGAATGTACCTCAGAGGCAAGGTGGAGACGAAGGACGATGTCGAGAACGCCATTGACGCCCCTGTACTTGCAGTATTGCCAAGAAGCGGACAGAAAGATTACGTCCTCATTCCTAGAACGGGAAGAGACCATCTGTGCGAATCTTTCCGAATGCTGAGGTCGAACATCCAGTCCCTGCCAGAAGACGTGCGCGTATTCCAGGTCACTTCATCCGTGCTTGGTGAAGGAAAATCGTTCGTGGCATCCAACCTGGCCCTTTCGCTTGCATATGTGGGCAAGAAGGTATTGCTGATGGGCATGGACCTCCGCAAGCCTGTGCTTCCTAAGATATTCAAGTGCGAAATAGACAGCAAGAAAGCCCTTGTGAATTACCTCGCCGGCAGGGAAAAGAACCTGGACGAGATTATCGTCAAGAGCAAGCAGAGCAATAATCTGGACCTTCTGTTCTCAGGCGTGATTCCACCTGACCCGACGGTGCTGCTGTCCAACGACAGGGCGGAAAACTTGATCGCAGAGCTGAAGGAAAGATACGATTACGTAATAATAGACAGTGCTCCGTACTTCCCTGTTACGGATTCAAGCATCATAAACAAATATGTGGATGCAACACTTTATATCGTACGATGTGACTATACCTCACTCAAGATTCTGAAGGAGATTGACTCCGTGATTCACAGGAAGATCAATCCTATCAGGAACGCCCACATAATTATGAACGACTTCAATATGACAGCCATAAAGTATCGCTACGGTTATGGCAGCGGTTACAACTTTGATCATATGTCAAGCTATGGCTATTCATACGGAAGCAGATATGGTTATGGCTACGGATACGGAAACGAGCACGGAAACAATAGTACAATAAATGGATCAGAACTTGAAGATGATTAAATCAATATTCAGTTCACCGAAGTTGCGGCTGCCACTGCCGACAGTTGACGTGCACAGCCACATACTTCCAGGTGTGGATGACGGGTTCCAGAGAGTCGAAGACTCTGTGGAAGCCCTTCGTAGAATGCATAGCGCTGGAGTAAATGAATTCATACTCACGCCTCACATTCACCCGGGCGTTTCAATGGAAACGGATGAAAATGTAGTAAAGAAGGCATATGAAAACCTGCTGCCTTATGTTCCGGCAGGAATCAAGACAAGACTCGCCGCCGAATATATGATCGTGCCTGGCTTTGAAAAGAAGGCCGATGACAACTATCTGCTTACATACCCGGACGGCTCCATCCTGATCGAGATGTCCTACCTTTTCAAGAGCGATAACTTGGAAAAGACCATCTTCTCCCTCGTAATGGCCGGGCACAAGCCGATACTGGCCCATCCGGAAAGGTATTCATATATGGCGGACAACCTGAAGACATTCGACAATCTGATCGACCGCGGATGCCGCTTCCAGATGAATCTGATGTCCTTGACCGGAGCCTATGGGCCCGAGTCGATGATAATTCTCAAATACCTGCTAGACAGAGGTCTATACACATACCTGGCCACAGACCTTCACTCCCTGCCTCAGATGGAAAGAATGCTGTCCGCAGTCGCTGACAAAAAATTGGTGGAGAAAGCCCTGGCTACTGCTGGAAATACCACGGGCTCTTGGCGGTAGAGATGATGCCCTTGCCGTTGTCGATGTTGTTGATCACTCTTCTTGCACGAAGAGGTGCGCTTCTCTGGTAACCGTCAGGCTTGCTTCTGTCGAGGTCATTGATGCGGACCATCTGCGAAGACTGGATGAACTTATTGTTACCTATATACATACCTACGTGCGTAACCTTTTCAGGCTTGTCTTCGGTAGCGGCACGCCCCCAGAAAAGAAGGTCGCCAGGCTGAAGCTGGTCAAGAGGAACGTCGTCTCCTGTCCTTGCCTGCTGTGAGGCATTGCGAGGAAGGAGGACTCCGTTGAGGAAGAACACTGAACGCACGAAACCGCTGCAGTCAACGCCCTTGATCGAGGTGCCGCCCCACATATAAGGTACACCGATGAAACGCTTTGCAGTGGCGATGAGATTCTCCGCCGTAGGATTGCAGGCGTCAATCCACTCCTGGAAATCCTCAACCTGACACTTGAGCACATATCCAACCTTTCCTGAAGGAGTGAGAACCTTGAAGAAAGCGCCCTTGGACTCAACCTTGCCCTTCTCATTGAAGCTCTTGCGGACGAGATTGCCGGCCACGATGTCGGAAACCGGTGCCGACTTCAGGGACGGAGCCGAATAAATATGGCCGTAATCTGAAGTGAAGATGTATTTCGGAGCAGCGATGTATGCGTCCTTCTCAGCCTCATCCATCTGAACGAGACCAAGTTCATTCACCCAGGCCGTATAAGGCTCAGGAGAAGTGATCTGGATCCAATAGCTATCCTGACCCTTTACCTCGACGACGGTGCCCATCATAGACTGGTCACCCATTTCTGCGGCGTAGTCAGGTTCCTCACGCATCATATTTGCCGAAAGGTCAACGACAGCGTACTTCTTGAGATTCTTGTCCTGCGCGATTACAGGGAAGGCCATCAAAACGGCCAGTGTGCCAATAAGGATTTTTTTCATCTGGATGTGGTTTTGCACAAAAATAAATAATTTTGTGGCATGTTAGACTTTCCGGAAGGCAAAAGATACAACACATTTACAGGATATTACCGTAAAAAATACGGGGAGCGATTGCAGAAACTTGTCCTCGATGCAGGTTTCTCGTGTCCGAACCGTGACGGAAAGATAAGTACCGGAGGCTGCACATTCTGCGACAACGCCGCATTCCACCCAGCCTACAGCGCCCCGGGGAAACCGCTGCTCCAGCAGCTGGACGAAGGAATTGAGTTCCATAAAGTCCGCTACAGCAGGGCCAGACACTATCTGGCGTACTTCCAGGCCTTCTCGAACACCTATGGTCCGATTGAGAAACTGAAAGCACTTTACACCGAAGTCCTGAAGCACCCCGACGTCGTGGGCATAGTGCTCGGAACGAGGCCGGACTGCGTGGACGAAGAGAAACTGGACTTCCTGAAAGACCTGCAGGAGGGAAAGATCCTGGAGGGCTGGCATAGAGAAGGATTCGATAATCCTCTGGTCGTAGTGGAATACGGGATAGAATCCTGCAACGACTCCACACTCAGGAGAATCAACAGGGGGCACGACTTCGAAACGAGCCGGAGAGCCATTGAAATGACGGCCGAAAGAGGAATAGAAACCGGAGGTCATATGATCCTGGGGCTGCCGGGAGAGAGCAGGGAGAATATGATAGCGCAATGCTCGAAGATAAGCGCCCTGCCGCTAACGAGCGTGAAATTCCACCAGCTGCAGCTGGTGAAGGGAACCAAGATGGAAAAAGAGTTCGCCAGCCACCCTGAAGACTTCCTTCAGCTCGGGCTTGACGATTATCTTGACTTCATAATAGAGATACTGGAACATCTGAGACCGGACCTGTACATAGAAAGGGTCGCTGGAGAAGTTCCTCCGCGTTTTGTAGAAAAAACTCAGTGGGGACTGCTCCGCAATGTGGAAATACTCAGATTGTTGGATAAGAAACTAGAAGAAAAACAAACCTGGCAAGGACGAAAATATTAACATATTTTCAAGAAGAAATAGTATCTTTGCCAAATTTAATTTGTCATATGATGCAGTTTGAACTCCCTAAGATGATTGAAGGACTTACCTTCGACGATGTTTTGCTCGTTCCGGCACATTCCGACGTTCTCCCGAGAAGTGTCGACGTCTCTACTAAATTCACAAGAGAAATTGCTCTCCACACACCTATCATTTCTGCGGCAATGGATACCGTTACCGAATCAGACCTCGCCATCGCGATGGCACGTGCAGGCGGAATCGGTGTCATCCACAAGAATATGACCATCGAAGAGCAGTGCGAACAGGTCCGTCGTGTAAAGAGAGCCGAAAACGGTATGATTTACGACCCTGTGACGATCCATCCTGACCAGACGGTCGGAGACGCACTCGGCCTGATGGCAAAGCACCATATCGGCGGTATTCCTGTCACTGACGAAAACGGCTACCTCATCGGTATCGTTACCAACCGTGACCTCCGCTTCCTCTCAGACAAGAAGCAGGTGATCAAGGACGTGATGACAAAGGAAAACCTCATCACCGCAAAGAAGGGCATCACCCTCGTTGAAGCCCAGGACATCCTCCTCAAGAGCAAAGTTGAGAAGCTCCCTGTAATTGACGAAGACGGCCGTCTCGCCGGACTCATCACCTACAAGGACCTTATGAAAATAAAGGACAACCCTATCGCATCTAAGGATTCAAAGGGTCGTCTCCTCGTTGCAGCTGCAGCAGGCGTCAAGTCAGACACCATCGAGCGTATCGAGATGCTCGCAGCAGCCGGAGCTGACGCAGTCGTAATCGACACCGCACACGGCCACTCACAGGGCGTGCTTGACGTGATCGCAAAGACTTGCAAAGTATTCAAGAACAGGGAAATCCAGATTGTTGCCGGAAACGTTGCGACGGCAGAAGGCGCAAAGGCCCTCGCTGATGCAGGCGTGGATGCCGTGAAGGTAGGTATCGGACCTGGTTCAATCTGTACGACACGTATCATCGCAGGCGTTGGTATGCCACAGCTCACAGCAGTGATGATGGCATCACAGGCACTCAAGGGGACAGGCGTTCCTGTAATCGCTGACGGTGGTATCCGTTACTCAGGCGACATCGTGAAGGCACTCGCAGGCGGTGCATCTACCGTAATGGCAGGCTCACTCTTCGCAGGTACCGAGGAGTCACCGGGAGAGACCATCATCCTCAACGGACGTAAGTTCAAGTCATACCGCGGAATGGGTTCACTCGAAGCTATGGAGCACGGTTCCAAGGACAGATACTTCCAGGATATGGAAGAGGATATCAAGAAGCTCGTTCCGGAAGGCATCGTTGCCCAGGTTCCTTACAAGGGAACAGTCGGCGAAGTTGTTTACCAGCTTGTCGGCGGTCTCCGCGCCGGTATGGGATACTGCGGTGCAGCCAACATCGAGGCGCTCAGAAAGGCACAGTTTGTGAAGATAACAAACGCAGGCTTCCTCGAGAGCCATCCTCACGACGTGACAATCACGAAGGAGGCACCTAACTACTCAAGATAGAACTAAGTGAAGGATAGATTCCAGCACATACTTTTAGCATTACTGTGTATAGCCTTGCCGTCCTGCAAGGCTATAGACGGTTTTATACACGACTTCATTCACGATGATGAAATCGTCGCCCAGGTAGGTGCATACGAACTTTATGTCTCTGACGTGACGAGCCAGATTCCTCACGGTCTCTCTCCGGAAGACAGCCTTGCGATGGCGAACCAGATCATCACGACCTGGGCCGAGGACAAGGTGCTTCTCGATATGGCGGACCGAAAGCTTTCAAAGAGGGAGAAGAACGTAACGAAAGAGCTTCAGGAGTATCAGGAGTCCCTCCTTAAATACCGCTACGAACAGCGGTACATAAACGAAAGACTGGACACGGCAGTAACGGCTGACGAAGTCCGGAAATACTATGAAGCGCACAAAGGCAAATTCATACTGGACGCCCCTATCGTCAAGATCAGCTTCAAGGGAGGAGATCCCGAATGGATTGAAAGCAGCAGTATGGAAGAGCTCAAGCTTGAAAACGCGGACGACAAGAAGGCCATCAAGATCCTCGAGAAAAGGGACAAAGGAACCGTCGGACCCGTCGAATATTTCAATGATCTCATCCGCGACATCATAGTCAGCGGAAGAAAAAGAGCGCTTTCTGACACTTTGGAACAGGAGTTGTTAGATAACGCAAGGGCCAAAGGCACATTGAAAATTTATTCAGCAAAAAAAGACAACTAAATAGCGATGCGTAACATTCTCAAGACATTCGCAGCAGCAGCTCTTGCTCTCGCAAGCATCTCTGCCTCAGCACAGAAATACAATGTCATTGACAAAACCATAGCGGTAGTCGGTGGCGAAGCAATTACCATTTCAGACATCGAAACTGAAGTCCAGAGGCTTCGCGCATCAGGTCAGAACGCCGACCAGAAGATCCGCTGCGAGATTCTCGAACAGGCCCTCGCCACGAAACTCTTCCTGATGCAGGCCCGCGTCGATTCCCTCTCAGTGAACTCCGACCAGGTGGACGGACAGGTCAACCAGCAGATTGACCAGTACCTCTCCTACACCGGCGGACAGGAAAAGCTTGAGGAATATTTCGGAAAGCCTCTCTACAAGATTCGCCAGGACCTCCGCAAGCAGCTTGAGGACGCGAATCTCACCCAGCAGGAGCAGTCAAGCATCGCAGAAAACATCGCCGAAGTCACACCTGTTGACGTAAGAGAATACATCGACACCGTAAGCAAGGACAACCTTCCTATGGTTCCGATCAAATACCAGCTCAGCCAGATTGCTATCTATCCGGACCGCGAGGCCGCAAAGACAGCCGTAAAGGAGCGTCTTCTCGCCCTCCGCGAGAGAATCATCAACGGAGAGAAGTTCAAGACCCTCGCCAGACTCTACTCGGAGGACCCGGGAACGGCTATGAGAGGAGGTGAGCTCGGAATGGCATCGAAGAGTATGTTCTGGGGACCTTTCTCAGACGCAGCTATGAGCCTCAAGCCAGGCATCATCTCACAGATCGTCGAGACGCCTGACGGATTCCACCTCATCGAAGTGCTCGAGAAGAAGGGCGATATGTTCAACGCCCGGCACATCCTTATGAAGCCTCAGTACACGAGCGAAGACCGCGAGAAGGCATTCAAGACCCTCGACTCCGTCAAGACTGAGATCAACAACAAGGCCGTGACCTTCAAGCTCGCAGCGAACTTCTACTCACAGGATCCTGCGACCAGGACCAACGGCGGCCAGATGGCAGACCTCTACTCAGGCTCGTCATATTTCGAAATCGACCAGCTCAAGCCTGAAGACTACAACGCAATCAAAGACCTCAAGGAAGGAGAGATCTCAGAACCTTTCGAATCAAAGGACAACCAGGGACGCGGCGAGAACGACCGCAACTCCGGCAACCTCGTCTACAAGATCATCAAGGTTGACAAAATCCTCCCTGCTCACGAGGCGACATACGAAAACGACTTCTCACAGATTCAGTCGATCGTAAAACAAGAACGACAGATGAAGGCAATCAACGACTTCATCAACGAAAAAATCAAGACAACATACATTCTCATCGACCCGATGTACAAGGAGTGTTCATTCGACCACGAGGGTTGGGAGAAGAAGTTCCGTCAGTAATAAATGACTTTTCCTAGACGACTCCTTTCCATTCTAGCCTGCCTGCTGCTCGCCAGCTTGACGCTTTCTGCACAGAAAACTGAGCAGAAGGACAGCCTCGTGCGCCTGATGAGCGCAAAATCAGGCCATCTCAAACAGAAGAACGGAGTTGACTACAGGGAAATCATAGGTCCTGCGAGATTCCTTCACAACGACACATACCTGATATGCGACACGGCCCTCTGGAACGTGGGCAAGAACACCCTCAACTGCTGGGGCAACGTGAAGATCATCCAGGAGCAGACCGTCCTCAGCGGAGAAAAGCTCGACTACTTCGCAAACGACGACCTCGCCAAGATGTACGGAGGAATCGTACAGCTCGAAGACAAGGACCACAACCTCCTCCGCACCAGACAGCTTGACTACAACACGAAAGACAGTCTCGCCATCTTCGAAGGCGGCGGATCCATGCGCACCAAGGACGGACAGATCATAGAAAGCCTCAACGGAACATACGACTCGAAGATCAAGCTCTTCACATTCACCACCGACGTGAATATGTACTCCGACACGACATTCGTCAAGACGACGGTCCTCAGATACGACACGCAGAAGAACTTCGCGACCTTCGGAAGAGGCACCAACGCCTGGAACAAGCAGTATATGCTGTCCTCGAACGCCGGCTGGTACAACAGGCTCACCGAGACCTTCTTCTTCAACAGGGACGCCCACCTGATGTCCAACACACAGGAAGGCTGGGCCGACTCCCTCTACTTCCACAGAGCCACCAAGGACCTGGAGATGTACGGCAACATCCAGATGGACGACACGACTAGAAACGTCACATCCCTCGCCGGAAAGCTCACCTACAAGGACACCACCAGCACGATGGAGATGTTCCGCACTCCTGCGATAAGACTCATCCAGAAGACCGAGTCCAAGGCTGACACCGTATGGTACGGAGGAGACACACTGAGATATCAGACGGTAAAGATGTGCGACATCCCGCAGGAGACTCTGGAGACATCCAAGACCAGGCTCTCCGAGATGGAGACGGATGCCGTCGGAGAATATCGGAAGAACATCAACGAAGCCAACGCCAAGAAGAGGCAGGAAGCCATCGAAAACAAGATGAAGGAAGAGGGCCGGATAATTCCGGAGAAGAAAGACGACAAGAAAGACAGTCCTAAAGACGACAAGAAAAAGCCGAACGCAACGCCGATAGATTCAATCGCAGCGCCTAAGGACTCACTTGTTGCACCTATGGACTC
>JAILCZ010000020.1 GCA_024689985.1 Bacteroidales bacterium
GATCTCGAATAAAGTTTGAAGATCAGAAAAATCATACTATATCGGTTTGTTCCGTTGATTCTGGCCATTTCAGTATGCCAGGAGATGTCGGGACAAACCGATTCTCTTTTCAGGGAAATAGACAGCACGACAGTCTGGGCAAAGCGCAGGGAAGGTCATATGAAGGCGAAATCCGGCGGAGCCCTTAGTCTGGAAATGAAACAGATGGACCTGCTGCCTAAAATTCTCGGAACGGCCGACCCTATGCACTATGCAACCCTGCTTCCAGGCGTCCAGACGGCATCGGAGATGGACGGCTCAGTCCATATTCTGGGAAGCGAAAACGCCCATAACAACATAGCCTTGGGGAACGTTCCGATTTATGGAGCAAGCCATCTTCTGGGACTGTTTTCCGTCTTCAATTCCGACCATTTCGAGTCAATGGACTATAACCAGAATGCCAAGGCCGTATCAAGACTTGGAGGCGAACTGAAGATGGTCCTTCAAAAAAAGATTCCTGAAAAAATGTCTCTGTCGGCATCACTCGGCCCCGTTGCCACCCAGGCTACCATAGGGCTTCCGGCAGGAGAAAAATGCGCCGTATTCCTGTCCGGCAGAAGATCCTTCCTGAATCTGATGTACAGCGGAATCCTTTCAGCTGACAATATGAACCTGGAATATGGATTCACGGACCTGAACGCGACAGTCCTCTGCAGACCGACGAAAAAGGACATCATACAGGTCAACGGATACTTTGGCCAAGACGATGCGGCCATTCTGTCAGAAGCATATACGATTACTTCAGATATGGGCTGGGGAAACAAGGCGGCATCAGCCGACTGGACCAGATATACCGTTTACGGAAAACTGACCCAGAGCCTGTATGCTACCACATTCTCTTTTGACGGAAATCTTTCATTTGAGAGTATGAGCATAGCTCTGCCGTCCTCTCTGGAATCCTACGGATACAAGGTCGATGCGACAATCGGCGGCCTGAACCTTATTGGAGACATAATATATCATAAGGCATCCCCGCAGGCCCCGAGCAACACGGGCTCATACATTGCCGACTCGGAACCCGAGCATCAGAAAGGATGGGAAAGCCTCCTTGGAGCCTCATACAGAATTCGTCCCCTGCTCAATCTCAGCGCCGAGGCCGGCCTGTCCGTACCGGCATTCTTCACGGATTACAAAAACTATGTTTTCCTTGATCCTGCACTGAGCATCACATACCATATGTATGAGAAAGGCAAACTGAGCCTCAATACTGGATTCAGGCACCAGATGCTGTTCCAGACCGGATTCTCCGACCTTGGACTGCCTGTCGAATTCTGGTTCCTCGCAGGAGAGCATTCCGACCCGCAGTCATCTGCATATATCACTCTGGACTACTCCAGAAGTCTGGGGCACGGGGCCTGGGACCTGACCGTCAATGCCTATTTCAAGCATCTGGACAACCAGATTGACTATGACGGAACGGCCTTCGACCTCATTTCCGCTTCATACGACCTCGACGACGTGCTGCTGAAAGGCAGAGGAAACAATTTTGGTGCGAACATAATGCTCACACGAAACGTAGGTCCCGTCACTGGATGGATAAGCTATTCTTTCGGAAAAGCTCTCAGGCGTTTCCCTGAACTGTCCGAAACCGAATGGTATCCGGCCAACCACGAAAGAACCCACGAGCTGGATGCCGTGGCGACATACACAAGGGGGAAATGGGACTTCGGAGGCACCCTGGTCCTCGCTTCCGGAAACCCTTTCACACCGGCAGAATATGTATATCTCTTTGCCAAGCAGATTCTCGTGAACTACGGAGAGCACAATTCCGACCGCCTGCCAATGTACGCCAGACTGGACCTCAGCGCAAACTGGAATTGCTTCAAGACAAGATTGGGAGAAGGAGGAATCAATTTCTCACTATACAATGCATTCGGTAACCCGAACATCTACGCCTATACGATTCATTTCAGTAATACCAAGGACGGTTTCACCTATCAGGCCAGGAAATCATTTATGAGGTTCCTGCCTTCAATCAGCATATATTTCAAGATATGAGGAATCTGCTGCTGACAATAGCCTCGATTCTTTGCATTGCGGGATGCTCCAAAGAATTCGATAACTCCGGTGTCCAGCTGGTCATCGACGGATACATCGATGACGGCGGATATCCGGTGATATATGTGACTACTACCCTGCCGATTACCGAAGACATCACCAGACTTGAAGACCTGGACGAACATCTGGCCATATTCGGCAAGGCCACGATCACGGTTGACGGAAAAACCACCACCCTGTTCGCGACTCCACGCTCAACCGTGATGCCTCCATATGTATATACGACATATGAACTCAAGGGAGAGGCCGGAAAGACCTATACCCTGGACGTGACTTACTACGACCTTCACGCGACGGCTACGACGACTATTCCGGAAAAAGTCGCCCTCGATGACATCTGGTATGAACAGGTCAACGATTCCCTCTATACCATAAAGGCAAAATTCACGGACAATGAAGAAGACGGCGACCATTATAAATTCTTCTCGTACTCTGAGCAGGAGGATTATTCCAACTACGGCTCCTGTATGATGGGCCTTCTGGATGACGGTTCCTTTGCAAGCCGAAGCGTGCAGACAGACGTATTCAAGCCTATTTCGATGGATGCCCAGGGCTACAGCCCATATTTCAGGAAGGGAGAAACCGTACACGTGAAATTCTCCACCCTGGACGACGACAGTTATGAATTCTGGACCGGCTACGAAGGAGAAAGAATGGCCTCCAGAATCGCGCTCTTCCCTAGTACAAACAATTTAAAATCAAACATAAACGGCGGCCTGGGCCTCTGGGCCGGCTACGGATCCACATTCTACACCGTCCAGATTCCGGAATGAAACCCGAAAAAACGGTTGGTGGAAAATTGTGGAAAAATGTGGAAGTGAATGGAAAAATATTTATATCTTTGTGCAATAGCGTGAAAGATTAAATTTATCCAGAAATGACCACATTCATCGGTGAATATACGGCCAAAGTTGACGACAAAGGGAGAGTTGTATTCCCTGCGCCGTTCAAAGCCCTTATGGCCGGCGATGACCTGAGGTTCGTCATTCGCAAGGACATTTTCGGGGACTGTCTCGAGATGTACACCTATGCTGAATGGGAACGTCAGAGCGAAGAGGTCAAATCCAAACTCAATTTCTTCAACAAAGAACACGCTATGTTCTGGAGAGAATATATGCGTAACCGCGCGCTGGTTGAACCAGATGCGAAACTCGGTCGCATATCAATCCCCGGAAAGCTTCTCAATACTATTGGTGTAACCAAAGAAGTAGTGTTCTCAGGCAACGATTTCAAGATCGAAGTGTGGGCCAAGGAGAAATTCGAGGCATCAGCACTGTCGGACGAAGAATACGTAAAAATTGCCGGGAAACTCTCTGAAAAATAAAGAGGGGGACGGGTAATGTCAGAATATCACACACCAGTGCTATTGAATGAGAGCGTATCTGCTCTCATCACAGATTTATCAGGTACATACGCTGATGCCACCTTCGGAGGCGGTGGCCATACTGCCGGGATACTTTCACGCTTAAATCCCGACGGCAAGGTCATTGCCTTCGACCGTGACACTGACGCTTTGAAGAACAAGCCGGACGACGATCGTCTTGTTCTGATACACAACAACTTCCGTTTCATAGAAAACTATGTCCTGGCCGAAGGTCACAAGGACGGAATCGACGGTGTGCTCGCCGACCTGGGAGTCTCATCCCATCAGTTCGACACGGCAGACCGAGGCTTCTCCTTCCGCTACGACGCTCCCCTGGATATGAGGATGAACAATGCCGGTGGCGAAACCGCGGCAGACCTGGTCAACACCAGGAGCGCCGAGGAAATCGAAAAGATCCTGCGCATCTACGGAGAGGTCGAAAACTCCAGGAAGGTGGCAGGCCTTATCGTCGCAGCCCGCACGAAATCTCCGATCCAGACCACAGGACAGCTGGACGAGGCCATTGCTCCGGCAATGCCTAAGTTCCAGGAGCACAAGACTCTCGCGAAAGTTTACCAGGCATTCAGGATCGAAGTCAATCAGGAGATGCGTTCACTCGAGAAATTCCTCGAAGGAGCCACGGCTTCGCTCAGACCTGGCGGAAGACTCGTCGTAATCACCTATCACTCCCTTGAAGACAGGATGGTCAAGAATTTCATCAAGGCCGGAAATGTCGAAGGTGAGATAAAGAAGGACGTATTCGGAAATGTCATCGCCCCTCTGGCGGCAGTGAACAGGAAGCCGATCCTCCCTTCTGAAGAGGAGATTTCGTCAAACACCAGGGCACGCAGCGCAAAACTGCGTATCGCCGAAAAAGTGGAGGACAGATAATGGAGAAGAGGAAAATCCTGATGTCAATCCTCCGCGGAGATTTTATGACGATTCTCCCGGTATCGAAGTTTTTCATCCACATCATCTGGACATTCGTGCTTGCATTCCTGGTGATCTTCATCAGCCTGCGCATCGAAACCACCCTCGCAAAGGAAGAAGACGGAAAGAAAAGACTTCAGGATATGGAAATATACCACGCTCAGAAGACCGTGGAACTGGTCAGCCTCGGAAGGATGACCACAGTGGAGAGAATGTTGGAAGAGAAGGGTTCGAAAGTATCCGTTCCCGAGAAACCGGCAATTAAAGTGAAGTAAGGGTATGAATCTATTTGACAGGCTCAAGAATGACAATGACAGGATAGGCGCTATTCTGTACATTATCTATACCCTCTGCCTCATCCTGGGCTTCGTAGTGATTCTGCGAATCCTCTGGGTGCAGGTATTCTTCAGCCTGGACGACAGCACGGCAGCCCTTTTCAAGCCAAAATCCACAAAGGTCGTGATCGAGCCGGAAAGAGGAGCCATCCTCGCCTGTGACGGACGCCTCCTTGCGATGTCAACCCCGATGTACCAGCTCTGTATGGACTGTTCCGTACAGAAGGCAGCTTTCAAGAACAAGCCGGAGAAGGAAAAGGAATGGAAGGAGATGGC
>JAILCZ010000069.1 GCA_024689985.1 Bacteroidales bacterium
CTCCGGACGCTGCACCAAATCTGCTATCTTTTTGCCCTCTGAGACAGGTGTGCTGCCTGTTTTGGCCAATAATTCATTGGCTAGAGACGGCTTGAGATTCGTGTTTTCGGCGAATTCCCTTACCGTGGCCACGGATTCGTATTTCTCAGCGGTATATCTGTAGCGGAATTCATCAGCAAGACCAAGCTTATAACTCTTCTCGGTAAGACGGAGGTCAGCGTTGTCCTGGCGGAGAAGAATGCGATACTCTGCGCGAGATGTGAACATTCTGTATGGTTCATCGACGCCCTTCGTGATGAGATCGTCAATAAGCACTCCGATATAAGACTCGTCGCGACCAAGAATGAACGGATCTTTTCCGACAACTTTCAGAGCGGCGTTGATACCGGCGACAAGACCCTGGGCTGCGGCTTCCTCGTAACCAGTGGTACCATTGACCTGACCGGCGAGGAAAAGATTCTCGACATACTTTGACTCAAGGCTGTTCTTAAGGGCTACAGGATCGAAATAATCATATTCGACAGCATAGGCAGGACGATAGATTTTCGCGTGCTCAAGGCCTTTGATTTTATGCATTGCAGCCATCTGGATATCCAGTGGGAGTGATGACGAGAAGCCCTGTATGTAATACTCAGTGGTATTTCTGCCTTCCGGTTCAAGGAAAAGCTGGTGGGCAGGATTGTCCGGAAATACACGAAGTTTGTCTTCGATGCTAGGACAGTATCGCGGACCCTTTCCGGAAATCATTCCGGAAAACATAGGTGAATCCTTGAAACCTGAACGGAGAATATCGTGAACCTCCTCATTGGTATGAAGGATATAACAGTTCATCTGAGGAGTTCCATTCTGAGCCGTCGAGAGGTAAGGAAGGTATGAGAACTTGGATGGATTCGGATCTCCGTCCTGAACGGGAAGTTGGGACAAGTCGATGGTGTTGATGTTGACACGGGGTGGTGTTCCGGTCTTCATTCTTCCGACCGGAATTCCCATTTCTTTCAACTGGTCGGAAATACCAAGTGAAGGAGCCTCACCGAAACGGCCGCCTTCGAACATATTATGTCCGATGAAGAGTTTGCCGTTGAGGAAGGTTCCGGCGGTCAAAATAACCGTCTGACACTTAAAAATTGCCCCACAGGAGGTAACGACCCCTGAAATTTTCTGATTCTCAAAGAGAAAACTCTTCGCAGAATCCGCGTAAATATCTAAGTTACAATTACTTTCGAGGATTTTTCTCCAGTACAGAGAAAAGAGGATTTTGTCGCACTGTGCCCTCGGACTCCACATTGCCGGACCCTTGGACCGGTTCAGCATCCTGAACTGGAGAGTTGCGGCATCAGTGACGATACCCGTGTATCCTCCGAGAGCGTCGATCTCGCGGACGATCTGTCCCTTGGCAATTCCTCCTATCGCAGGATTGCAGGACATCTTGGCACAAGCCGTAAAGTCGGTCGTTATCAGAAGAACCGACGAACCCATATTCGCGGCAGCCGCTGCGGCTTCGCAGCCTGCGTGGCCACCTCCAATTACAATGACATCGTAAATCATTCCTTATTTTTCAAATGCTTCCTTTCTGAGCTGCAGATAATAGTTTTCCTTTGACCTCATTATCTTCTGTTCCTCTTCGGTATGGTCGTCATATCCGATGAGATGAAGAAGTCCGTGGACAATTACCCTGTTCAGCTCATTCTCGAACTCCGTTCCATAAAAAAGGGCGTTTTCCCTTACGGAGTCAACGCTGATGAACAGGTCTCCCGACATCTTGTTCCCTTCACAATAATCAAATGTGATGATGTCAGTGAAGTAATCGTGCTGGAGATATTTCATATTGACGTCCAGGATGTAGTTGTCCGAACAGAAAATGATTGAAATATCGCCGAGACGTTTGAGCTCGCTCTCGGCAACCATTTTGAGCCAACGGTTGTTCAAAAGGCGGCCCTTGAAGGTGAAATTCGTGTCCTGAGTGTAGTAGGAGACCATATTTAAAACTTATCAACAAAATTTTCAACAAATCTACAACTAATAACTGAAAAATTATGATTTGATAATTATTATTTCTACCTTTGGAACGATGAATAGCCTTTTGGCTAGCGTTAATTGAACATAAACAAAACAGAAATATGGAAATAAAGAAGTCAGAAAAAGCGAGTCTCGAAAATAAGAGACTTCTCTTCGTGGAAATCGGCTTGGTTTTCTCTCTTCTCGTAGTTTACGGTGCCTTCGAGTACTCTACAAAGGACAAGAAGGAAACCGCTCTCGTAGAAGATACCACGGTCGTAGAGGTAGAGGATATGGTGCCTATTACCCAGGAAACCCCTCCACCACCACCAGAAGCACCAAAGATCCCTGTAATTTCTGACCAGATCGACATCGTCGATGATGACATCAAGATCGATGATGAATTCCAGAGTCTTGAGGACAACGAAAATATGGGTGTCGAGATTATGGACTACGTCGAGCAGGCTGAAGAAACAGCTGACGCAGATGAGGAAGTTCCATTCGCAATCGTAGAGGTCAAGCCTCAGTTCAACGGCGGCGATGCAAACGAATTCTCAAAGTGGGTCAACTCACACCTCGAGTATCCTGAAATCGCAAAGGAAAACGGTGTACAGGGAAAAGTATTCCTCCAGTTCACTGTAGGTGCTGATGGAAAGGTTTCAAACGTAAAGGTTGTCCGCGGAGTCGATCCTTCTCTTGACAAAGAGGCTGCACGAGTAGTTGCAAGTTCTCCGAAGTGGACTCCTGGCAAGCAGAGAGACCGCGCAGTAAAGGTAACTTACACCTTCCCTGTAATCTTCCAGCTCAGATAATTTCAACTGAAAAATGATATTGAGGCCGTCCCTAATCGGATGGCCTTTTTTTGATTGAAGAATGAAGATAAATAAAGGAACAGAATTTCAGAAAGACAACGGTCAGGAGAAAATCGAGAAAAAATATACCGACAAGGCCGTCTTCGTGGGACTTATCAAACAGGGAGACGAAGACAGAAAGATAAAAGAGTACCTTGACGAACTCGAATTTCTCGCTGAAACCGCAGGCGCGATTCCGGACAAGCAGTTTATCCAGAGAGTGGACCGTCCGGACAGTGCCACTTACATAAGAAGCGGAAAACTTCAGGAGATATCGGATTACTGCGAAGAAAACGATATCGAATATGTAATCTTTGATGACGAACTTTCGGGCATCCAGCAGCGTAATATCGAGAAGATAATAAAGACTGCCCAGGTAATAGACAGAACCAGTCTCATCCTGGAGATATTCGCCCAGAGAGCCAAGACAGCCTATGCTAAGATGCAGGTTGACCTGGCCAAATACAATTATATCCTCCCGCGTCTTGCAGGTATGTGGACCCACCTTGAGAGACAGAGAGGTGGTATGGGTACGCGAGGCGGTATGGGTGAAACTCAGATTGAGATCGACCGCCGTATCGTCAAGGACAGAATCAATAAGCTCAAGGAGCAGCTCAAGAAAGTTGACAGGCAGATGGCCACGCAGAGGGGCAACAGAGGCTCTCTCGTGCGCTTATCCCTCGTAGGTTATACCAACGTAGGCAAAAGCACATTGATGAACCTGCTGGCCAAATCTGACGTTTTTGCGGAGAACAAGCTTTTCGCCACCCTCGACACTACCGTAAGAAAGGTCGTAATTGAGAACGTACCGTTCCTTCTGAGCGATACCGTAGGATTTATCAGAAAGCTTCCTACTCAGCTCGTGGAGGCCTTCAAAAGCACACTCGACGAGGTGCGCGAGGCTGATATCCTGGTTCACGTAGTTGATGTGTCCCACCCTGATTTCGAGGAGCAGATGACTGTCGTCGAGCAGACCCTCAAGGACATCGGCGCAAATGACAAACCTGTCTTCGTAATATTCAACAAGGTGGACAACTACAAGTCCGTTGAATACGACGAATTCAGCCTTGAGCCGAAGGGTCCTGAACACGTCACGCTTGACGAACTCAAGAACAGCTGGATCGCAAAGGAAAAGACTCCTTGCATATTCATATCAGCCAAAGAGAAGATCGGTATAGACAAACTCCGCAGCGACCTTTACAAGATGGTTGCGGAGATTCATGCAGGCAGATATCCTTTCGATAATTTCCTCTGGTAATAAAAAAAAGCAGGCCTTGAAAAAGACCTGCTTATTTTGAATATGTGAGATTAAATTACTCTGAGAACTTAGCTGAGAGGAACTCTCTGTTAAGGCGTGCGATGTGAGCTACAGAGATACCCTTAGGGCACTCCATTTCACAAGCTCTGGTATTGGTACAGTTACCGAAGCCGAGCTCATCCATCTTGGCAACCATTGCCTTTGCACGACGTGCAGCCTCAGGACGGCCCTGAGGAAGAAGGGCGAGTGAACTTACTCTTGCACCTACGAAGAGCATAGCAGAACCATTCTTACAAGTAGCAACACAAGCACCGCAACCTACGCAGGCAGCTGCGTCCATACTCTCCTCAGCCTTGTCGTGAGGAATGAGGATGTTGTTTGCATCCTGTGCTGAACCAGTACGAACTGAGATGAATCCACCGGCCTGAAGGATCTTGTCGAAGGCTGTACGGTCAACAACGAGGTCCTTGATTACAGGGAATGCAGCACTTCTCCAAGGCTCTACGGTAATCGTAGCACCATCCTTGAAATGACGCATAAAGAGCTGACAGGTAGTCACGTGATCATCTGGACCGTGTGCACGTCCATCGATGAAGAGTGAGCAGGCACCGCAGATACCCTCACGGCAGTCGTGGTCGAATGATACAGGGCCGCTGCTCTGGCAGCCTCTATCTACTGCTACAGGATCATTTCCCTCTCTGATGAGCTGCTCGTTGAGAATATCAAGCATCTCGAGGAAAGAAGCATCTTCTTCGATACCTGAAATGTGGTAGGTCTCGAAATGTCCCTTATCCTTGGCGTTCTTCTGACGCCATATCTTTAAATTGAAATCCATCTCCTTTTAATCTTTGTAGTTTCTGGTCTTAACCTCGATAAATTCATACTTGAGCGGCTCCTTGTGGAGTTCAGGCTCAGCCTGCTCTCCCTTGTACTCCCAAGCAGATACGTACATGAAGTTCTTGTCATCACGCTTTGCCTCACCTTCCTCGGTCTGGCTTTCGATACGGAAGTGGCCACCGCAGGACTCTGTTCTGTTGAGGGCGTCACGAGCCATAAGTTTGCCGATCTCGAAGAAATCCTCGAGGCGGAGAGCCTTCTCAAGTTCCTGGTTGAACTCGAACTGGCTTCCAGGTACGCATACATTCTTGTAGAATTCTTCCTTGAGCTCGTCAATCTTCTTGAGGGCTGTCTTGAGACCTTCCTCATCGCGGGCCATACCAACGTACTCCCACATAATATTACCGAGTTTCTTGTGAAGTGAGTCAACGGTATCCTTACCCTTGATTGCGAAGAGATCGTCAATCCTCTTCTGAACAGCCTTTTCAGCCTCGTCGAACTCAGGAGCGTTGATGTCTGTCTTAGGCTCTGAGAACTTGTGAGAAAGGTAGTCAGCGATAGTTACAGGGAGGATGAAGTAACCGTCAGCAAGACCCTGCATAAGGGCTGATGCACCGAGACGGTTTCCACCGTGATCTGAGAAGTTAGCCTCACCGATAGCGTAGAGGCCAGGAACTGTTGTCTGAAGATCGTAGTCAACCCAGATACCACCCATTGTATAGTGGATAGCAGGATAGATCATCATTGGCTCTTCCCAAGGGCTTGAGTTTGTGATCTTCTGATACATATCGAAGAGGTTGCCGTAACGCTCTGCCACTCTCTGGTGACCGAGACGCTGGATAGCCTCACTGAAATCAAGGAACACTGCCTTTCCTGTCTCATTCACACCGAAGCCTGCGTCACAACGCTCCTTGGCCGCACGTGATGCGACGTCACGAGGAACGAGGTTACCGAATGCAGGGTAACGGCGCTCGAGATAGTAATCGCGATCTTCCTCAGGAATCTGTGAAGCCTTGATCTCGTGCTTGCGGAGCTTGAGAACGTCTTCCATCTTCTTAGGAACCCAGATACGACCGTCGTTACGGAGTGACTCTGACATAAGGGTCAGCTTGCACTGCTGGTCGCCGTGTACTGGAATACACGTAGGGTGGATCTGCGCGAATGCAGGGTTTGCGAAATAAGCTCCCTTCTTGTAGCACTGAACTGCAGCTGAACCGTTGCTGTTCATAGCGTTGGTAGAAAGGAAGTATGTGTTGCCATAACCACCTGTAGCGATTACGACAGCGTGTGCTCCGAATCTCTCAAGCTTACCGGTAACGAGGTTGCGGGCGATGATACCCTTTGCCTGGCCGCCGATGATCACGAGGTCGAGCATCTCATAACGAGGATAGCTCTTTACAGTACCTGCTGCAATCTGACGGTTGAGAGCGGCATATGCTCCGAGGAGGAGCTGCTGGCCGGTTTGTCCGCGTGCATAGAACGTACGGCTTACCTGAACACCACCGAATGAACGGTTGGCAAGGTATCCGCCGTATTCACGGGCGAATGGAACACCCTGAGCTACGCACTGGTCGATGATGGCTGCGCTGACTTCAGCAAGACGATATACGTTTGCCTCACGAGCACGGTAGTCACCTCCCTTGATTGTATCATAGAAAAGACGATACACGGAGTCATTATCGTTCTGATAGTTCTTGGCAGCGTTGATACCTCCCTGTGCTGCAATTGAATGCGCACGACGAGGAGAGTCACTGATGCAGAATACCTTCACATTGTAGCCAAGTTCACCGAGGGTAGCAGCTGCAGATGCGCCGCCAAGTCCGGTACCTACTACGATGATTTCGAGTTTTCTTCTGTTGTTTGGACTGACAAGATGAATTTCTGACTTACGCTTGGTCCATTTTTCGGCAAGAGGTCCGTCAGGAATTTTTGAGATTAATTTATCGGCCATTGTTTATCTGTTATAATAATTGTTCCTAATTAGGTATTATATCCAATGAATTTGCAATTTTAGTCATTTTTAGGCAAATGACCAACTTATTATTTAATATAAGTATCAAACTCCTTCTTGTAAATTTTCATCCAATTACCCTGGTCTGACACATATTCTGAGAAGAATTCATCATCGCTGATCCTGCCTTCCACCCACTTTCCGTAATACTTTCCAAAAGACTTTCCGATAGCCTTTTCGGATGACTTGCAGCAGGAAACAAGAGAAGGTCTGCCCTCCGTACCCTTGAGCACGTTGTCCAGCCTGAGGTAATGCTTTCCGTTGCTCAGAACACTAGGAAAAACATATTCAGACTTTATTTTCATAGCCAGGTCGCAAAGTTCAGAATGAACCTTGCCCTCGGATTTCACATATGCAGGAAGCCTGTCGCCGTCACATACCATAAGAGGAATTGTAGCAACGACTGATGGATATCCCATCGTAGTCCACATAACCGTATGAAGAGGATTTTCACCCTTCTTCACTCCGTCCATTGAAATAACGGAAGAGGTGATTCTCCTTGGAATGAAATCCTGGTCCACGCAAGTACCGTTGAAGGCACCTGCTTCCACCATCCTGTCGTAATTGTCATTGTAATTCACTCCGAGCACCTCGTGACGGTAAGCCCTGGACATATTGTTCACGAACCACATAGCATCAATGTCCATACGGCCATCCTCCGCCTTATCCCAGGCCTCATCCATTATAGCCGAAGCAGTGAGATATCTTTCATATCCCTGATAATCCTCACGCCTTCCGCACTCTGAGAAATTAGTCTGGACGCGGTATCCTCTAGGAGCTACCTCAGGATCATTCACGTCATATTTCACCCACTTGTGGTTATTGACCTCATAATAGGCTGCTCCGCCATCAGCATCAATGACACCGAAATTCGTTTCTACACCCATAGGACGCGGATACTCATCAAGGAACTTCTCAAAGTCGGCAATCGTGGCACATACTCCGAGAGCCTTGTACATAAATAATCCTTCCTTGTCCATTTCACCGGAAGGCACATCGTCATCCTTTATATTGTATGAAGCAGTATTGATGATGCAGAAACCGGCTTCATTGGTTCCGCCCCATTCCTCTTCTCCTATTTTGGAAGCATTCTCAAGACCTATGAATCCATATTTCTCTCCCTGGATCCAGGTAACCCTGTTGTTCAGATTGCCTGTATCCCTGTTCTTGAAAATAACTGGTCTTCCCGATTTCGTAGCCTTGCCTGATACAATGACGGAAGTACACGAAAATGAAGGAACGGAAATAAGGATTCCACAAATCGTGAAAACGAATAAAAGTATTTTCTTCATCGGTCTAGAATAATGTTCCCTGATCATCGTCAGGGATGATGTTTACCTTGTTCTTTACGATCCATTCGTCAAGGCCGAGATGCTTGTATGCAAGTTCTGTCGCAATACGGCCTCTCTGGGTACGGAGAATGAAGCCCTCCTTTATGAGGAAAGGCTCATAAACCTCCTCGAAGGTACCCTGGTCCTCACTTATGGCGGTAGCTATGGTGCTTGCGCCTACAGGACCACCCTTGAATGTGGTTATGATGGTTCGAAGTATCTTGTTGTCGATGGCGTCGAGTCCTCTCTTGTCAATCTTGAGCTTGTCAAGGGCAAATCTGGCAATGGCAAGGTCGATGTGACCGTCACCAACTACCTGGGCGAAATCCCTTACCCTCTTGAGAAGGGCGTTTGCGATACGGGGAGTACCGCGGCTTCTCATCGCAATCTCATAGGATGCATCATCGTCGATGCCTATCTTGAGAATGGCGGAGCTGCGCTTCACTATCTTGACCAGTTCATCAGTGTCATAGTACTCCAGGGCGCAATTGATTCCGAACCTTTCCCTGAGAGGGGCGGTGAGGAGACCGCTTCTGGTGGTGGCACCTACAAGAGTGAAAGGATTGAGCGTAATCCTGACCGACCTGGCACCGGGCCCCTTGTCGATCATAATATCTATCACATAATCCTCCATAGCCGAATAGAGGTATTCCTCCACTTCAGCTGAAAGACGGTGTATCTCATCTATGAAAAGCACGTCACCTTCCTCAAGACCGGTAAGGAGACCGGCAAGGTCACCAGGCTTGTCAAGGACAGGGCCGGAAGTCACCTTCAGGCCGACTCCCATTTCATTGGCGATGATATGTGCAAGTGTAGTCTTTCCCAGACCAGGGGGACCGTGGAACAGGACGTGGTCGAGGGCCTCGCCCCTCATCTTCGCGGCTTTGACATATATATTAAGATTCGAAACTATCTCTTTCTGGCCCGTGAAATCGCTGAGTTCCTGCGGCCTTATAATTCCATCTAAATCTTTATCTTTGCCTTCGTTTATGTCGTGTGGATCGAATTCTGACATCAGTCAAGGTTTTATACATACAAATATAAACTTTTTCTTTTTAAGAATTGTTTATTCTGTTAAAGCTGTGGAAAAGTTAATAACCCACTTAATTAATTGATTATCAATTCTTTTAAAATAGTAAAAAGTGTTGAAAACAGGTTGGATTCAGGTGTTGGAAAGTTGTTGATAACTTGGGACCTGAAATAATCAACAAAACTGATTCCGTTTATCAACGGGTTATCAACAGTTTTAACCAGGGTTTTCAACAGTAATTGAAAGGAAATGTTGATAAGTTCAAAAAGCACTGCGCTTCTGGCCTCGCTCCTTGAAAAAGACTCAAAAGAAATATTCTGTTCCGGTCTTTTTCTTTCGGCGAGATGGTTCGTATTGTCCGAAGCGATAAAAGGCGGCAGTCATATGATAGTGCTCCCGGACAAGGAGCAGGCTGAATATTGTGCCGCAGATCTATATAATATAATTGAAGGAGACAAGGTGTTCTTCCTTCCTGAATCAGGAAAGAGCGTCGAGAGGAGCAACTACAAATCTTCACTCGGAGTCCAGAGGACATCGGCGGTTGAAAAACTGGCAAACTATGACGGAGGCTTCCTCGTCACCGTGACTTATCCGGAAGCCCTCAAGGAAACTGTTCCTTCCGCATCGAAGATCAGGAAGTCAGTGATGTCAATCAGAAAGGGAGAGGAAATAAGTCACGACAAGATAATTGAGATGCTTGGATTCGAAGGCTTCGTAAGGGAGGATTTCGTTTCAGCACCTGGCCAGTTCGCCATAAGAGGATCCATCATAGACATATTCTCATACTCCAACAACAATCCGTACCGAATTTCCTTCTGGGGAGACGAGGTGGAAAAGATAAATGTATTCGACTGCAATACCCAACTCTCGGTAGAAGAAACTGACGTGGCTGAAATAGTGCCTGGAATAGTTTCAGAGGGAGAAACGGATGAAGGAGAATACATAAGTGCCATAATGCCTGAGGGTACGGTGCTATGGCTGGACTCATCAGACCTGTATCACGAGAAACCATTCTTCGGAGGATTCGAACCATTCAGGAAGGTATTCATCGAGATACCTGTCTATAAGGGAAACGTTGAGGCTGACGTCAAATTCAACATAGCTCCTCAGCCTGTATTCAACAAAAATTTCGAACTGCTTTCAGCCGACATAAACAACAAACTTGAGAACAGCTATCAGGTTTTTGTATATGGAGAGAAACAGCAACAGCTCGGACGACTTGAATCAATTCTCCTCCAGAATGAAGGACATCTTCCGAAATTCGTGGCCGGAAAGAATATCCACGAAGGCTTCGTTGACGGGGATGACAGGATATGCTGCTATTCAGACCACGAAATATTCGACAGGTTCCACAGGGTAAGCATAAGAAGGTCGGTCGAGAAGACAGAGCAGCTTACCATAAATGACCTTGCGGCCTTCAATCTCGGAGACTATGTGGTGCATATAGACCACGGAGTGGGAATCTTCGGAGGACTCGTCAATATGTATGACGACAAGGGAAGGAAGAAGGAAGTGGTCAAGCTGATATATAAGGACAACGACGTAGTGTTTGTGTCCGTCCACGCCCTCAACAAGATTTCCAAGTACCGTTCAAAGGACGGAATTCCTCCTAAGATCAACAAACTTGGTTCGAAGACCTGGCAGAATCTCAAACTGAGCGCCAAGTCGAAGATCAAGGACATAGCCAAGGACCTCATCCAGCTATATGCGAAGAGAAAGGCATCGAAGGGATATGCATATTCTCCTGATTCGTATCTGCAGGCGGAACTGGAGTCTTCATTTATGTATGAGGACACTCCGGACCAGGATGCAGCTACGAAGGCGGTGAAGAGGGATATGGAAGACGACAGTCCTATGGACAGGCTCGTCTGCGGTGACGTTGGATTCGGAAAGACTGAAATTGCGATCAGGGCAGCCTTCAAGGCGGTCTGCGACAGCAAGCAGGTGGCTGTGCTCGTTCCTACCACCATTCTTTCCCTCCAGCACTACACCACTTTCAAGTCAAGACTCGAAAATCTTCCTTGCAACATAGAATATGTGAGCCGTCTCCGTACGGCAAAACAGATAAGCGAGATCAGGGAAAGGCTCAAGAAGGGTGAGATAGACATAATAATAGGCACACACAAGATTCTCTCAGACAAATTCGAATTCAAGGACCTTGGCCTTCTCATCATTGACGAAGAGCAGAAGTTCGGAGTTTCCGCAAAGGAAAAGCTCCGTCAGTTCAAGCAGTCGGTGGATACCCTCACTCTTACTGCCACTCCTATTCCGAGAACCCTCCAGTTTTCTCTCCTTGGTGCCCGTGACCTTTCCATAATGAGCACGCCTCCGCCTAACAGAATTCCTGTACAGACGGAAATAATCCTCTTCAATGAAAAGGAAATAAAGAGCATAATCAACTATGAACTCAACCGTGGCGGACAGATATTCTTCCTGCACAACAAAGTGGAGGAGTTGCCGTCAATCTACGAGATTCTGCACAGGCTTGTCCCTGATATGAAAATATGCGTGGCTCACGGAAAGATGGAGTCGAAGGAACTCGAAAAC
>JAILCZ010000074.1 GCA_024689985.1 Bacteroidales bacterium
AGGCTGAACGTCTGAACCATTGCAGAGGCCGTAGTACTGCCAGTGGTTGCAATCTTTGAAGTAAATCTGGAATTTGTACCTGTCCTCGTGATTCGATCCCCAGTCTGAGCGTACGAACCATTTTACCGGAGCGTTTTCAAGCTTCCATTTGCCCTCTCCGATGTATTCCATACGGGTGTTCTTCCAGCCTTCCTGGGTGTATTCCACCAGTTCAGCGTAACGGAATTTAAGGTAATTGTTTTCGGTGTTGAATCTGATGCTGTAAACGCCTTCAGCCGATACCTTGAATCCTCCGTCCGTCGTCTGAAGGGCTGTGCCGTCAGCGTTAGGGTAGAGGACGGTACCGTCTGCACGCTTGAAACAGATTGTTCCCGTAGTATTGAGTTTCGTGAAAATCTCGTGTGTATAGGCCTCCGTAGATGCGTTAGCGTGGTCGCCATATCCGCTTACGCTGGTATTAAGGTGGGCTGATGTGATTTCCGTCACTACCTGACCGGCTTCTTCAGCTCCGTCACCGTCTATCGTATATGTTTCGTCCCCGACCCATTTGCTGCCAGGTACGGCAGGGATTGTGCCGAGGAAGATATTGTCGTTGCGTTCGATGGTGAGAGCGGCTGTTTTTGAAATCGTCGCCTTCTTTCCGTCTTTGAACAGGGTGATTTTTATGCCTTCGTTCAATGTACTCGGCAGAACGGCCGCATAATAGGTGCTGCCAGGGGTGAATGTGCCGCTGAGGTTGACCCAGGCCTTGTTCTCGGGTCCGTCCACGCTTGTCACATCGGGTATATTTCCTGTCGTGAATTTCGCGCTTGCCCTTCCGCTCAGATATTCAGTGCCTGCTACTCCTTCAATTCTTACTGCACTTACACCTTCCTCCGCAAGAGCGAAACTCAGAAGTGCTCCTACATTCTTGAAATAGAGACTGTTTCTGTTTGTTGTGGATGCTACGGATACATTCGCTTCAGGAGCGAAAGATCCGGCCAGGGCGGTCTGATCGCAGGGAATGTTGAAGAGGATCTTGCCGTCGGACAGGCCTGAGGCTGCTGATTCGGGAGAAACTGCATAATAGCGGGATGCGTTTTCGGATTCTCCTTCAAATGTCGCTATGTGACCTTCGTTTTCGAGGCTTGTGACTGAGAATGTGCTTTCCGTGAGTCCACCATATACTTTGATAGTCTCGTTTTCAGACCAGACGATTCTCGCTCCGTCAGGAGAAAGAGCGGTCTTGCTCAAATCAGGACCTGATATTTCTGATTTGAACGCAATGTGGATAAGATCTGACTTGGCTTCGTTTTCAATTTTGTCTGTGCAGGACAAGAGAGCAAGCAGTGTAATGGCGATTAGTTTCGTTTTTGTTTGCACACTATTAATTATGTTCATACAAACGCAAATATATGAAAAATAATTAAGTGGCAACATTTTTTTTAAAAAATGCTACCACTTAATCTATTATGCACGATATGCTTGCGTCAGAACGAGATTGCAAAACCTCCGCCAGGAGCTGCTGTAATCGTCAATATGTCTGAACTTTTTACCTTTTTCTTTTTAATATTATACGATGCATTGTTTTCCCAGTAGTTGGCATCTTTTCCGTCCATATATATTGTTGCCTCATATGTCCTGCCTTCCTCGAGGAAGTCGAGAGGGATGTTGAAAGTGCGGCTGTTCTCGTCGGTTACTCCTCCGAGGAACCATCTGCCGTCTTTTCGGCTCTGACGTGCGACAACGATGTAGTCTCCAGGTTCCGCGAAGATGTATCTGCTCTGTTCCCAGTCAACGGCCACGTCCTTGATGAACTGGAACGCGTCGAGATGCTTCTCATAGTTCTGTGGAAGGTCTGCCGCCATCTGGAGAGGGGAGTACATCGTCAGGTAGAGGGCAAGCTGGTTGGCCAGGGTTGCCTGTACGTGTGATCCGTTGTTGGGACTGAAAGTCTTCAGGTCGGCTTCGAAGATGCCCGGGGTGTAGTCCATCGGACCTCCGTTGAGGCGGGTGAACGGAAGGATGGTCACGTGTTCGGGAACAGTTCCCCCGAAGGCCTGGTATTCAGTACCTCTTGCGCTTTCGTTGCCGATGAGGTTAGGGTAGGTCCTGCAGAGTCCTGTAGGTCTGATTGCTTCGTGGGCATTGACCATTATGTGGTGCTTTGCTGCTTCTTTCACGGCGTATAGGTAATGGTTCACCATCCACTGACCGAAGTGATATTCGCCTCGCGGTATGATATTGCCTACATATCCGGACTTGACGGCATCATATCCGTATTTGTTCATAAGGTCGTATGCGGCGTCCATATGACGTTCGTAGTTTCTCGCTGAAGATGAAGTCTCGTGATGCATCATCAGCTTCATACCCTTTGAATGTGCATATTCGTTCAGCGCAGGAAGGTCGAAATCTGGATAAGGCGTCACGAAATCGAAAACATAATCCTTCCAGCAGCCGGCCCAGTCTTCCCAGCCTACATTCCAGCCTTCGATGAGAAGCTGGTCGAAGCCGTGCTTCGATGCGAAGTCGATGTATCGTCTGACGTTGGCGTTGTTCGCTCCGTGTCTGCCGTGAGGCTTCGCCTTTGAGTAATCGCTGTCTCCCAGGTGTACGGAAGGGAAGTCGTCCGTGTATGACCAGGTGCTAGGGCCGGCGATCATTTCCCACCATACTCCCATATATTTTACAGGATGGATCCAGGACACGTCATCGTAGGCGCAAGGATCGTTGAGGTTGAGTACGAGCCTGCTCTGGAGCATCTCGGTCGCGCTTGCCGTTACCTGGACCGATCTCCAAGGAGTATGACACGGAGTCTGCATATAGCCCTTCCAGCCCTGTGCGTCGGGTGTGAGGAAGGATGTGAAGCAGAATGATTCCGGATCGAGAAGAAGGTGCATACAAGGATAGTTGACCAGGGCGGCCTCGTGGATGTTGAGATAAAGTCCGTCGTCTGTCTTCATCTGGAGGGACGTCTGCACTCCGTTTACTGAGAAGAAGCATTCTCCGTTACCCTGGCTGGCCCTTTCCTTCACCGTCTTTTCTATCTCCGAGAGTCGGGTCGTGGAATAGACGAATTCCTGTGTCGAGAAGTCTCCCGGAATCCACCAGGCCATATGGTCGCCGGTCATCTTGAATTCGGTCTTCTCTTCCTTTATTACGAAATATCCCAGTCTCTGGTTTGAAGGGAACTCGTATCTGAATCCAAGACCGTCTTCGTAGAGGCGGAAACGGATGTCCATCCTGTGGCCGCTGGCCTTATGCTGAAGATGGACGAGAAGCTCGTTATAATTGTTGCGTATGTAATGTTCCTCGCCCCATACCGTTTCCCAGGTTTCGTCGAAACTGGAGTCTTCCTTCCCGAGAAGTTCGAATCCGTCCGTGAATGTGTAGCATTCGCGGTCATCTGTCTTATAGAAGGTTCCGTCCTCTTCGTTGAGTTTCATCACTGTTGGTCTGAGGCTGCCACGGAGTTCGAATCCGAGGTGGCTAGGCAGAATTACGGCCGTTTCTCCTCTGTCAAGAGAGTATGTCGGCGCTCCGTCATCGCCGATGCTGAACTGCATTTTCAACGTCCCATTTGGAGATGAGAGGCTGATGCCTGCCGCCTGTGTCGGTGAAGCTGAAAAACTCAGCAGTGCGAGAGATAATAATAGTAGTCGTGTTATTTTCATATGTTCATACATTTTTTACAAATATAAGCGAATCTTCAAATTATTTTCTTAAATTGCGACGAATTGTACGAACATACTATGAAGGCATTAATCAGAAAATACAATTTCGTCCCTGTTCTCGCCACATTCTTCGTGATGGGCTTCTGTGATGTAGTCGGCATTGCTACGAGCTATGTTAAACAGGATTTCGGTCTCAGTGAAACCGTCGCAGGCTTCATCCCTTCGATGGTATTCATCTGGTTCCTTCTTCTTTCCGTTCCATCAGCCCTTCTTATGAACCGTTTCGGCCGCAAGACTATGGTTCAGGTGAGCAATGTGGTAACCTTCATAGGTATGCTTATACCTTTCTTCGTATATAATATGCCAGCGGTGATGTGTGCATTCATCCTTCTGGGTATAGGTAATACGCTGCTTCAAGTTTCGCTCAATCCTCTGCTTACCAATGTCGTAGGCGGGGAAAGGCTTTCGTCCTGCCTTACAGGAGGTCAGGTTATAAAGGCCTTGTCTTCTTTCTGCGCTCCTTTCATAGCCCTTTTCGCTTCAAGCGCCCTTGGGGGATGGAAATACATTTTCACCATATATGCTGCAGTGACTCTACTGTCTTTCCTTCTTCTGGAAATGACCTATGTCGAGAGAGAAAAGACTGAAACCAGGGGCACATCCGTCGCCGAAGCTTTCGGCCTTCTCAAAGATAAGGTTATTTTGCTGTTCTTTCTTGGGATTTTCTTCGTAGTGGGAGTTGATGTGGGTACGAATACGGTCTCGGCCAAATTGCTGATCGAAAGATGCGGTCTTGCCGTGGAGAATGCCTCCCTTGGCGCCAGCGTTTATTTCATCTCAAGAACGGCAGGAGCCTTCCTTGGAACATTCCTCCTTGCGAGAGTCAATGATATAAAGTATCTAAAGGTCAATGTGATACTTGCAATTGCTGCTATGGCCGTCTTGTTCTTCGCACAGAGTCTTACCCTCATCCTTTTCGGAATCGGGGCAATAGGCTTCTTCTGTTCAAGTGTTTTCTCCGTTCTTTTTTCCCTGGCCCTGAAAGCACGTCCACAAAAGAGCAATGAGATTTCCGGCTTTATGATCACAGGAGTCTGCGGTGGCGCCGTCATCCCTCCTCTGATGGGACTGGCAACAGAAATTACAGGAAGCCAGATCGGCTCCCTCGCTGTAATTTCCGTGTGTCTTCTGTATTTGCTTTATTGCAGTTTCGCTGCTGCAAAGAAAGCTAACGGCTAGATTCAAGGGTGTAAGTGAAACTGTCTGCCCTATAATAACCTACGTTATATTCTACAGGTTTGTCATTGACGTCGTAAACGAAACGTTTGCGGATCAGAATTGGATCGGAGCTTGAAATGCCAAGCTTCTTCGCGACTTTTTCTCCGGCAAGCCTCGCTGTTACTTCCTCTCTTGAAGTCTTTACGATGATTCCGTATTTGGTCTCCATCATTTCGTAAAGAGGCATTGTGAAGTTCTCTTCTCCGGTCATAGGAAGATTCGGATTGAAATAGGAAATGAAGTGAACGAACGGGTAGGAGGTGTTTCCTCTTACTCTTTCCATTACCACACAATACTTGTCTTCATCTATTTCGAAGAAGTCAGCTACTTCCGGGGTCGGCTTCCGGTAGTTGACGAGAAGTTCGTAGTTGCGGACTTCTACTCCGAGCATCTTCATTTCCTGAGAAAAACTGAGCCAGTTTTTCAGTCTTCCGACGACGCCCTTGTGCGCTACCTTTGTTCCGACGCCTTTTTTTCTGATTAGCAGTCCCTCGAACACAAGCTGGTTGATGGCCTGCCTCAAAGTGTTTCGGGAAATGTTCAGTTGTTTTGCAAGGTCAACTTCATTCGGAAGCAGTTTTCCGTTCTTGTACTCATTAGATTCAATGAGCTTCCTAAGAACGTCCTCTGCCTGCTTATGAAGCGGGACATTGCTTTTAGGGTCGAGTTCCATTTTAGTTACCATTTGTTTGGACAAATTTATAAAATATTTTTTGTTCAGCACAAATTTATATATATATTTGCACAAATCACAATATGTTCAAACATAATGAGAAAAACAAATTACGATAAATATCCTGCAACCAAGACAGAAGGCCTGCTTTGGAGGGGCTGGGAGGCGATTTCATCAGCTATAAAAGATGAAAAAGCTTCTGTAATTGCCGTGGATTGCTATGGCGGAGTGTTTGAAGACGAAATAATAGAAGGACTCCACGGGGTTTGCCAAAAGGTTATACGTACGCGCGAGCTTATGAAGCCTGAGGCTGAGGTCCGAGCTATGACTGAGAGATTTATGACGGATGATGTTCTCTTCGGTTATGTTTCGCCATTGAGGCTTGAGGATTTTTTCAGTCTTGATAATATAGAGGACACGTGCACGCGTATAGAAAGAGACGCTGCCGTATCTACTGACGTAATTTGTCTTATCATAGGGCCTGGAGCTGCTCTTTTCGCTCCTGAAGGCTCCGTCCTTGTTTATGCGGATATGGCTCGCTGGGAGATTCAAC
>JAILCZ010000076.1 GCA_024689985.1 Bacteroidales bacterium
CAACCCAATTGTTTGCCTTGCTCAACCTTGAAGAATTGCGATTCAGGATCTGCATATATTCGGTTCCGGGCACTGAATCCCGGATATTCAGGAGTTTGGCCCGAACAGACACCGCTACATTTTTCTTTTCCATATTACAGCCCCATTTCAAGGTATTGCCTCATTGTTGGCAGCACTCTCATTTGCTTTGCGTAATCCATAAGGCGGGATATGTTACGATCTTTGCGCTTGAGATAGTTCCTAAGAATTTCAACAGCCACTTCCGTCCCGATCTTGTTGCGAAACTTTACGGCATCGCAGACGCTTTTCTCTATACAGAAAATCTTAACCTTATGATTAGCAATTTCAGCTTCTTCAACGCCTATCGTGCAGTATTTCTCTTCCCAATAGCAGAGAATGATGCCAGAAATCTCCGGGGCCACCACTTTCCTGTGCTTTTCTATAGCAACGTAAAATCCATCAGGGATTTGTGTGGTAAGTCCATAATAATCCCATGCTGAATACATGCAAACTACACCACCTGGGACGATTCTTTCAACATCGACCATCGTGGTCGCCAGTTCTTCCGGAAGCATATAGACACCATTCTTGATCCTAATGACATCACCGGATTTGATACCTTTGTTGATCCCATAGTAAGCCCTGGGCTCACGTAGCTCATGAGTCCGTATCGTTCCTCCGCTTGCAGAAATGTCTTGATAAAACGTTGTCATAGGCACATAATTCGCGACAAATATACGGCTAATTTTTGAAATAGCCGTAGTTTTTTTGACTGTCATTTAATGAGTCAAGGGGAAAAATGACTTTGAGGCCGTGTATCGAATGATACGTTCTATAGATCGGCTTATGGCCTTTGCCAAAAAGCATTTGTCGGAGGTCCCTTTTCTTGAGGAGAGACACTTTTCGTCGGGCAAGTCGATGCCGCCACCACTTTCGCACAAAACTGCGGAGGCGGAGGATCCGCTCCCGATCCCAACTGGGATCGTGACAAGAACGAGGACGACAACCTTTGGGCTCGTCGCTGCTTTCACAAGGCGCGGGAGATGGTTACTACGCCGGTGAGGGATAGTATCTAATGCGGTATTTTTCTCGTTCAATCAAACAGGAGTTTCTGAATAAAAAGCTAACTTTGTAAGTTATAGTACGAGAACCGCATATGTTCTATAAACTAATCGAAAATAAACGAAATGAATGGCTGAAATCCGAGGATTGTACAGTCCGAGACCTCTTAAAGTATTCTTGTAGATGCGAATAAGTTGGGATTAACCGCATCTGAAGCCATCGTCCGCAATAGGAATATTCTACGGAGAAAAGGCCGAAAGATTATGCAGAAAAGCATTGGAACCACGCTTTTGACTAAAGGTCTTGAGTTTTGTGACGTTGTTGTCTTGAATGCCCAGCAATTCACTGACCCCAAGCATCTTTATGTGGCATTGACCCGTTGTAGTGAAAGGCTCGTTGTGATTTCAAATTCGGCGGTTCTTCATCCTTATGAATGAAGATAACAAAAGGTCTGAGATTCAAATAGATATATTGTATTTCAATAAGAAAGAGACGTGAATGTATTATGAAAGATTTCGAGCTTCTTATATACAACACCCCTACCGAAGATATGAAGGTGAAGGTGGTGCTCAAGGACGAGACGATTTGGGCGACACAGAAGGCGATGGCTGCTTTGTTCGGGGTGACAGTCGCTTCGATCAGCCGCCACATAAGCAACATTTTTGAGTCCTCGGAACTGGACCCCTCCACGACTGTTACAAAAATTGAAACAGTCGTACAGAGGGGCTTTAGAGGCCAAATTTCGGAAGAAATCGACTTCTATAACTTAGATATGATTATCTCCGTCGGCTATCGCGTTTCTTCCGCACGGGCGACTCAGTTCCGCATCTGGGCGACATCGGTCTTGAAGGAGTATATAAAGAAAGGATTTGTGCTGAATGATGAGCGGATGAAGAATGGAGGGGCCATCTTCGGGAAAGATTATTTCCGGGAGTTGCTGGAACGAGTCCGGTCCATACGGGCGAGCGAACGGCGCATCTGGCAGCAGATTACAGATATCTACGCCGAGTGCAGTATCGACTATGACAAATCGGCTCCGACTACTAAGGACTTCTATGCGATGGTGCAGAACAAGTTCCATTACGCCATTGCCGGCAAGACGGCGGCGGAGATTGTTTATGAGCGTGCCGACCGGACCAAGGAGAATATGGGCCTGACAACCTGGAAAAATTCACCGGATGGCCGAATCTTGAAATCAGACGTGTCCATTGCCAAAAACTACCTTGAGGAGAAAGACATTCGTCGTCTGGAACGGGCCGTGTCCGGTTATTTCGACTACATTGAAGACCTTATTGAGCGAGAGAATACGTTTACAATGGAACAATTCGCCGCCAGCGTCAATGAATTCTTGGCTTTCCGCCGATACGAAATCCTTCCTGACCATAGTAAAGGACTTATCTCCCATGAACAGGCTAAAAAGAAGGCTGAATCGGAGTATATAGAATTCAATAAGACTCAGAAGATTGTTTCCGACTTTGATAAGGAAGTCAAGCAAATTATAGAAGGCAAATGAGTATCCAATGGATGAATTGATAATAAAACGATTAGCTGTAGTAAAGCACTTATATCAACAAGGGTTGGCTCTTTCGTATGAATCGGAGCCGACCAACGGCCTCTGTCTTTTGCCCTTCCATGACAGCATAGAGATGTTCATGAAGATTTGTGCGGATGTTAATGGTGTGAAGATTGATCGCAGCACAAAGTTTATGGACAAAAAAATAAAGCTAACTAATTGAAATCAACTAGTTAGCTTGTGCCTCGGACCGGACTCGAACCGGTACGGACATTTCTGCCCAAGGGATTTTCGTACTGCTATGACTTTTGTCACCGTTGGCGTTAGCCTTCGTTTGTAGTCTGGACTATTCCTTCACCGTGGAATTGTCATTCCCTTCATCGTGGAATTGTCATTCTTTAGGTGTGTCGTGTCTAGTCTCTGCACCTTCCTCATATTCTGAGGCTTGGCTCAAGATTGCCATCAGCGTTGCCTGTTAAGGTTTCCTTGAATTTACGACATTCTGCATCTCTCTTTTCAGGGAGAGCACTCAAATTAGTCTAAGTCCCTCGTGTCTACCATTTCACCACCAAGGCGGGGGATTGGTTTGCAAAGATAAATATTAATTGGGATTATTCCCGATTAAATTTTTCAAAACAGTTTTATGCCGTTTGCTGCAAGGTTTTCCTGGAGCATAGTGACATTGAGCTGGCGTGGAGTGACTCCGGTGCGGGCGCAGATGGCTGCGGCCGTGCCGATGGAGAGGCCCATTGAAGCGCAGGTCTCGGCGTTGCCGTACATACCCTTGGCCCTCTGGGTGCCGGAAATGCACTTGCCGGCGATGTAGAGATTGTCAATGCCAATCGGAACGAAGCAGGTGTATGGGATGTCGTAGGTCTTGCCGTCCTTCTCTCCGCGGACGACGACATTGTCGAAGCGGCAGCCGCCCTCGATCTCGTCGGCGGTGAGGATGTAGCCTCCCATTACTCTGCGCACGTCCTCGATCTCGGCATCAGCCAGAAGGGCGAGGACTCCGTCACCGGTGGCATCGATGGTGACCTTGCCCATAAGGGCGATCGGGCCGTCATTGGTGGCGATGACTACGCCTCTGACGGCGTTGCCCTCCTTATAGACGTCCTGAACTGCGCTGTTGAGGTATATTCTGACGCCGACATTCTCGAGGTCGGTGTTGTTTTCGATGAATCCGTATCTCTCCACGACGGCTACCTTGGCACCCTGGCGGGCTGCGGCGATGGCTGCTGCGACTCCGGAAGGGCCAGCACCGGCAACGATCACGTCGTAGCTGCCCCTAACCTCTACGTCGCGTCTGATCTCGATGGAGGTCTTCTCGTTCTTGTTCTTGTCGCCCACGTCGGCCCATCTGAACTTGGCAGGGAAGAGCATGGCGCGGGAGGTCTTTTCCATAACTCCGTAGTCAATGGAAATCTTTGGTGCACCGGCATAGGCCTTTTCGAGGAAGAGAGCCTGCTTGTCGGTGTCGAGGGCGTCCTGCCAGCCGGAGAACAGGGATGTGATCTCAGGGCAGAGATCCTCGAGCTCCTCGCGGATGGTCTGGGCCTTCCAGAAGAAGATACCGGTGTTCCAGAGGAACTCTCCGCTGGTGTAGAGAACCTGTGCGAGGTCCTTGTCAGGCTTCTCAGTGAAGGTCTTCACCTTGACCGGCTCCTTGCCCTTTATTGCTTTGCGGCCACCTACGGCCTGGATGTATCCGAAGGATGTCTCAGCCCTGTCAGGAATGACTCCGAGGGTGAGGAGGGCATTGGATGAGGCTACATAGTCGAGACCGAAGAGAACGGTATTGAGGAAGATGTCTTCGTCGAGGATGACGTGGTCACAAGGTGTGACGACCGCCGTAGCTTCAGGGTCTCTCTTGAGGATGAGGTATGTTGCGAATGTGATACACGGAGCTGTGTGTCGTCTATATGGCTCCAGGAGGAGGTTATTCTTGCTGATTTCAGGGAGCGCGGCCCTGGCTTTCTCTCCCAGGTTGTCAAGGGTGACAACGAGGATGTTTTCTTTGGGAATAATCTTCGAAAACCTGTCGAATGTGGCTCCGAGGAGGCTGAAATCAGTGTTCGCACCTCCGGCCATGATGACGCAGTAGTTGTGCTGGTTCATAATCTGTATGTTTTCAGACATATATTGGTATATAGGCCTGTGGATAGTATGTAATAGTGTACTGTTCTCCGTCAATGACTACGCCAATGACATCGAAATATATTTCTTTGGCCCAGCCAGTCTTCATCGTCTTGAGAAACCGGCCTGCGGCTGCGGTGATCTTCTTCTGCTTGGCAGGGGTCACATTCTCTTCCGGAAGGGCCGGAACAGGGGCTGTCCTGGTCTTTACTTCTACAAAATGTATTCCGAGAATGTCTTCTGATACGATGTCAATCTCGAGGTGTCCGGTCCTCCAGTTCCTTGCCAGAATCCTGTGTCCTTGACCTTCAAGATATTGTGCAGCGGCATCCTCTCCCTTCTTTCCTGTCTCGCTTCTGCCGTTTTCCATTGTGTTCTGTTTTGGGTTGTGTCAGGTTCGTGTAATGAGTTGTCTCTATAAAGTTAATCAAAAGTTACGATTGTTACACCAGATCCGCCAAATTGAATGTGCTCATCTTTCACTTCCTTTACGCCGGGGGTGGTCCTGAGGAACTTCTGGATCTCTTCCCTCAGGGCGCCTGTGCCCTTGCCGTGGATGATTCTGACGGAACCGATGCCGAGCATCATAGCGTCATCCGCAAGACGCATCACTGAATCGATGGCCTCGCTGACCCTGGCTCCTCTGACGTCGATCTCAGGCTTGAAGTTGAGGCGACGCTCCGTGATGGAACTGTCAATCTTCATAGCCTTAGGCTTTGCGATATCCTTGACAGCGCTCTTGAATTCATTGGATGAGATGCGCTCCACCTTGTCCAGAGGCATCTTGCTCTGGATATTGCCGATGATGACGGTGACGGCCTTGGTGGAAACGATGGCCACTTCTCCGACCATACCGTTCTCCTTGACCCTTACCTTCTCGCCGACCTTAAGTGGACCGTTGCGGAAGGCGTCCATACGCTTCTGCTCAGCTTCGAGGGCGGCCTGTTCGGCCTTGGCGCGGTCGTCAGCACGCTTGAGCTTGCGTTCCTGCTCTCTCTTCTTGCGGGCCTCGAGGTCCTTGAGCTTCTTCTCGACATAGTCCTCGCGGTTCTTCTCCTGCTGGGCCTTCTTCTGCTCGAGAGCGCCGAGGAAGCCTTGCAGACCCTTGCGGGCAACCTGGGTGCTTTCCTTTTCGGCATTGGCCTCCTTGATTTCGCGGATGGTCTTCTCTACGGTCTTGTTCGCACCTTTTATAATATCCTGGGCCTCCTTTCGGGCCTGGTCGATGATTTCCTTCTTGAGGTCCTTGATGCCCTGGAGTTCCTTCTGGTATTTGTCGGTAATGCCCTCGAGGGTCTTGTCCGTATGCTTGATCTTCTGGAGCTTCTCGTCCAGAGCCCTTCTGTTGCGGGCGATCTTGCGGAGGTTTTTCTCGATGCCGACATACTCCTCGCCTGCACGGCCCTCGGCGTCCTTGACGATGGCCTCCGGAAGGCCCATCTTCCTGGCAAGCTCGAAAGCGAAGGAATTGCCGGGCATTCCGATCTCCAGCTGGAAGAACGGGGCGATGTTATGGACATCGAAGAGCATTGCGCCGTTGACGACTCCGGTTTCGCTGCCGGCAGCGTAGAGCTTCAGGTTGGTGTAATGGGTTGTGATCACGCCGTAGGTGCCCCTCTTGTCGAGTTCGCTGAGGATGGCCTCGGCGATGGCTCCTCCGGCCGCAGGCTCGGTGCCCGAACCGAATTCGTCGATGAGGACGAGAGTCTTGGAGTCGGCCTCCTTGAGCATTTCCTTCATATCGGCGAGGAAGGAACTGTAGGTGGAGAGGTCGTTCTCGATGGACTGGTCGTCTCCGATGCTGACCATAATCCTGTCAAATACAGGGAGCTCGGATGATTCGGACGTAGGGATGAGCATACCCCACTGGAACATATACTGCAGGAGGCCGGTGGTCTTCAGGCAGACTGACTTGCCTCCG
>JAILCZ010000117.1 GCA_024689985.1 Bacteroidales bacterium
GCCGAACACTGCGAGGAATGTCTTCTCGTCAAGGGCGCGGAGGGCCTCAGAGGTAGAGTTTCCGAAGAGCATCTTGGATGCTGAAACGGCATTCTCATATTCCTTCTCGCCGTGGATGAGGACTGTGATTTCCTTAGCAAGACGCTGCTGGAGGACTCTGCGGCCAGGATCCTGGCGGTGTTCCTCGATCACTGCGTCGATTGTCTCCTTGTCGAGGAGGGTGAAGATCTTGATGTATCTCTCTGCATCCTCGTCGCTGACGTTGAGCCAGAACTGGTAGAACTCGTAAGGAGATGTTCTCTCAGGGTCGAGCCAGATGTTGCCCTTCTCGGTCTTGCCGAACTTCGTGCCGTCCGCCTTGCGGATGAGAGGGCAGGTGAGGGCGAATGCGTCAGTCTTGCCGAGCATTCTGCGGATGAGCTCGACGCCGGTGGTGATGTTGCCCCACTGATCGCTTCCGCCGAGCTGCAGGCATACTCCCTTGTGCTCGTAGAGCCAGAGGAAGTCGTATCCCTGGAGAAGCTGGTAGCTGAATTCGGTGAATGACATACCCTCTGAAGAGTCGCGTGAGAGTCTCTTCTTCACGCTGTCCTTCGCCATCATATAGTTCACTGTGATGTGCTTGCCGACGTCACGGATGAAGTTGAGGAAGCTGTAACCCTTCATCCACTCGTAGTTGTTCACGAGTTCAGCCTTGTTGGCTGCGTCAGAATCGAAGTCAAGGATGCGGCTGAGCTGAGCCTTGATGCCTGCGATATTGTGGTTGAGGGTTTCTTCGTCGAGAAGGTTTCTTTCCTGAGACTTCATTGAAGGGTCGCCGATCATTCCCGTAGCACCTCCGATAAGGGCGTAAGGCTTGTGGCCGCACTGCTGGAAATGCTTGAGGATCATAATTGATACAAGGTGACCGATATGAAGTGAGTCAGCCGTAGGGTCGATACCCACATAGGCTGCCTGTGAACCTTCAAGGAGTTTCTCTTCTGTTCCAGGCATAATGTCCTGAATCATGCCTCTCCATTTGAGCTCTTCAACAAAATTCTTCATCGAATGAATCTATATTTAAATCTTATTTTATTTATTTTAAATCTTTTGGAGTGCAAAGGTACAATTTTTATTGATAGAAAGTTGGCTATTTTCTTTAGAAAGCCGTATTTTTGCACGGCTTCGAAAAGAATGCCGACACAAGAATAAAAACAAACCAAAATATTTCGATAAAATGAGAAAGAAAATCGTTGCAGGAAACTGGAAGATGAACACTACAGTTCCTGAGGGAGTAGAACTCGCAAAGGCAGTTGTTGCCAAGTCAGCAGAGGTTCCTGCTGATGTAAAGCTTATCATCGCAACTCCAGCTACACATCTCTGCCCAGTTGCAGAAGTAGTGAAGGGTTCAGCTGTAGGTCTCTCTGCAGAGAACTGCGCTGACAAGGAGAAGGGTGCTTACACTGGAGAGATCTCAGCAGCTATGGTTGCTTCTACCGGTGCTCAGTACACAATCCTCGGACACTCAGAGCGTCGTCAGTACTACGGTGAGACAGATGAGAAGCTCGTCGAGAAGACAAAGCTCGCTCTCGCCAACGGTCTCGGTGTAATCCTCTGCGTAGGTGAGACTCTCGCTGAGCGTGAGGCTGGCAAGCACTTCGACGTCGTAGGTGCTCAGACACTCAACGTCCTCAAGAACTTCACAGCTGAGGATATGAAGAACATCATCATCGCTTACGAGCCAGTCTGGGCTATCGGAACAGGCAAGACTGCTACTTCTGACCAGGCTGAGGAAATCCACGCATTCATCCGCAAGACTCTTGCTGAGCAGTTCAACGCTCAGGTTGCTGATGACACTACTATCCTCTACGGTGGTAGCTGCAAGCCTTCAAACGCTAAGGAGCTCTTCGCTAAGCCTGACATCGACGGCGGCCTCATCGGTGGCGCAGCCCTCAAGGCAGACGACTTCATCGCAATCGCACTTTCTTACTAAGATATAGCGACACAATGCTGAAAAAGCCAGGCGACCTGCCTGGCTTTTTTTGTTGATGTCCGGGTACAAAAAAACGGTCACCTTTGGGGAGATGACCGTCAGCTTTAGTTAAAGATTAAATTACTTTGCAGCAGCTACAGATGCCTTACGGAATTCCTTGAGGTCCTTCATGAGCTCAAGAGCAGCCTTACGAGCGCGTGCGCCAGCAGCCTTGTTTCCCTTTACAACCTGAGCTTCAGCATTAGCCTTGAATGCTTCCATCTCTGCATTAATCTTTTCAACGAGTGCTTTCATTGTTTTTAGAGTTTTAAATTAGTGAGTATAAATAGTTAGTTAGTTTTAGCCATTGTTACAACGGTATTGCTAATTTAATTAAAAAATGAATAAAACAACTAAAAAACTTGAAAAAATCGTTTTGAATTGCACTTTTTTTAGGTTTTCGCCTATTTTTTCGTGTTCAAAGTATTCATTGTCCTGTCAGGTCCGATAGTCACGAAGCCTTTTATGCCCTCAATCACTTTGTCGCATATCTCAGGCATCTGTTCTTTCTCTTCCTTGCTGAGTTCTCCGATCACGAAGTCCACCTGGCCTCCGCGGGCGAAATCGTTGCCGATGCCCATCCTGATCCTGGCGTAGTTCTGGCTATCGATCAGCTCCTCGATATTCTTCAATCCGTTGTGTCCTCCGGCACTTCCGTTCTTGCGCATCCTCAGGGTGCCGAAAGGAAGGTTGAGGTCGTCACAGATTACGAGAAGGTTCTCCAGAGGCAGATTCAGCTTCTGGAGCCAGTATCTCACGGCATTGCCGCTGAGATTCATATAGGTGCTCGGCTTGAGCAGCGTCATTTTCCTTCCCTTGAAGGAAACTTCGGCAACATCTCCGTAACGCTCCGTATGGAAAACGACATTGGATGCCTGAGCCCAGGCATCCAACACCATAAATCCCATATTGTGTCGCGTTGACGAATATTCAGCTCCGATGTTACCTAATCCGACAATCAGATAATTCATCTTCGGACAAATATGTTAAATTACTTACGCCTTAGCGGCAGCGATCATCTGACGTGTTGACTTGACACGGCAAACGATGACGTTCTTGTCTGTAAGGATGGTAAGGTTCTCAAACTTGAGGTCGCCAGCAACGATCTGCTTGTCGAGATCGAGGTCAGAGATGTCAACAGGGAGTGTGTCAGGAAGATCCTTCTGGAGACCTGAAACCTTAAGCTTGCGGCTAACCTGTGTGAACTTACCACCGGCCATAACACCCTTTGAGTGACCTGAAACGGTTACAGGGATTTCCATAACGATAGGCTTCTTCTCGTCTACTGCGAGGAAGTCAACGTGGAGACACTCGTCTGATACTGGGTGCCACTGGAGTTCGTGGAGGATTGCTGTATACTTCTTTCCGTCGCTGAGGCTGAGGTCAACGATGAATGAAGCTGGGTTGTTTGTAAGAGCCTTGAGCTCCTTTGCTGTTACAGTGAAAAGGACGTTCTCGAGTCCAAGTCCGTAGAGGTTGCAAGGAACGAGACCCTGCTTACGGAGTGCCTTGATGACAGCCTTGTTGCCGGTCTCGCGGACCTGGCCATTAAGTGCGAAATGCTGCATAATTGTTTGATTTTAAATGTGTTACTCAGTTCGTGACCCTAAAAGGGCCCAAACCCCATTGCACCAAAAGCCGCTCGGGCTTTTATTTTTGGGCGCGCAAATATATGAATTTCAATTGAAAACTGCAATTTATTTCACAAGTTGTGTCGCCTTGTTCCAGGCGAGAGTCTTGTAATATGCAGTGAGATTTTCTCCTCCGTCGTTCGGCAGGAACATCGACAGGCCGCAGACGTTGTTCAGCTTGATGGTGAGGAACTTGGACGTATGGGCCTCGTAGAGGATGAAATTGTCAAGAGCCTCGTCAAGAGGAGTGATGTCCTCGCTGGTCACGCCACTCTGCGTGAGGATGTGCCTGAGGTCGTAGAACCAGTGCTTGTTGAATCGGAAGTATTCCTGTACGGTGCTTGCGTCAACGGCGTCTATGGCGTCGTGGTAATTTGCGAAGATGGACGTGCAGGCGGCGGCTACTGCGTCGATTTTGGTGTTGTCCACGACGGTGATGGTGCCGCTGGTGCTGGTGTACTGTGCGTAGTAGTCCTTTGCGACGCCGACGACATCAGGAGTGGATGAACCCAGGAGCCTTGCCGTAAGGGTTTCGTAGTTGAATCCGTCTGCCATCGTCTCGGTAGGGCAGAACACGAGGGTGGATACCCTGTCCTTGAGTTCGAAGGCAACTTCGACAGTCGCCATCAGGCAGGCGTCGAAGATGATGTAATCAAGGGTGTAAGGGATGGCTTCGGCGAATTCCGGAATGTTCAGCTCTATTGTCTGCTGTTCGCCGGATTCGTCGTAGTAATTTTCGTAACCTATGCTCTGGCTTGTGAATTCGGAGTTGAAATAGAACTCGTCATCCTCGTCTTCGTCAGTAGGGTTGGCGTAGTATCCTTCCGGAACCCAGCCGGTTCCGTGAGAGGAATATACCATTCCGTAGCTTCCTGAAGGGTAGGCGTCCTTGGCATATTCCAGGACCGTTGTAAGCGTGGAGGCTTCTACGGCCGTAGTGTTTGTCTCGAAGGTGAGAAGGGTGTCGCTCACAGCACGGCCTCCCTTTTTGTAGAGTCTGTAGAGGACAGGTTTCGGACCTTCCTCGGATGTCGTGTTTGTCTTTCCGGAACTCAGGATGAGGAGGATGTTTTCCCTCTCTCCGTCTCCGGGAAGGTAGTTGTTCCAGACTTCGTTTATGTCGCCCTTGAGATAGCTGCTGATGTCGTTCGTACCGTTTGCGAAGCCGGCAGAGTAGAGAATCATCACCTTTCTGTCAGTGCGTGGGTCGTACGGCTTGTCTTCCTTCTTGCAGGAAAGCAGAAGGGCCGGCAGCAAAAGGAGCAGTAGAAATTTTTTCATACTATCTGAAGAATTTGTCGACGTCCTTCGCTGCATCAGGCATTGCGAAGACTTCGACGCGGTCGTAGGCCTCGATCACTGAGTTGCCGACCGGGATGAATGCGTTCGTCCCCCTGACCACGCCGCCGATGACGGCCTGACGAGGGAAGTTGATGTCTTTGAGGGCTCCCTTGGTAATCTTGCTGTCAGGAGCGGCTGTATATTCGAGGACCTCTGCGGATGTGCCGCTCATATAGTGTACGGAGCGGGCCTTGTCGCTGAGGGTGAACTTGAAGATCTTGCCGGCGGTGATGAGTTTCTTGTTGATCACTGCATCGACGCCCATCTCCTCCGCGAGGCGGATGTACTCGATGTTTTCCACTTCGGCGATGGTCTTCTCGACCCCGAATTTCTTTGCGACAACGCAGGAGAGGACGTTGAGCTCGTCGTGACCGGTGAGGGCCAGGAAGGCGTCGTAGTCTCCGATGTTCTCCTCGGCGAGGAAGTCGGTGTTGCGGCTGTCGCCGTTGACGATCGTGACGTTGTTGGTGTCGAGCTTCTCGGAGAGCCTCAGGCACTTCTCCTTGTCGATTTCTATGATCTTGATGTCCTCGATGTCCTTGGAGAGCTGTCTTGCCACCATCTCACCGATGCGGCCGCCTCCCAGGATCATTACCTTGTTGACATCCACTTGGGATTTGCCCATAAATTTCATCACCTCGTCCAGACCTTCCCTCGTAGTCATTATATATACAAGGTCGTGGTAACGGAATTTGTATCCGGCCTCTGGCATCAGGGTGGTGCCTTCGTGGGCGATGGCTACTACGCGGAACTGCAGGTCGTCGGATGAGAGGGCCGCAGTGAATTCCGCAAGTTTCATTTCGAGAATAGGGGAGTCGTCTTCTAGCTTGAAGACGGCCATCTGGAGCTTGCCGTGGGCGAAGTCGATCGAGTCGGTGGAGCCTCTGTGGCGGAGCATCGAAGCAATCTCGTCTGCCGCGATCTTTTCCGGATAGAACATCAGTTCGATGCCCATCTGCTTGAACAGTAACTTGTTGTCCGCGGTGAGGTATTCTTCGTCGTTGACCCTGGCCGTGACCTTTTTCGCTCCGAGATTCTTCGCGATGAGGGCGCTCACGATGTTGATGTCCTGGGCGCTTCCCGGATTTACGGAGATGAACAGGTCGGCATTAGGCACTCCCGCCTCCTTGAGAAGGGAGATCGATGACGGATTGCCCGTTATCGTCACAACGTCCGCAGTCATCTTCAGTCTCTCGAGCTTTGCGCTGTCGCTGTCAATGACCGTAATTTCGTTTGCCTCCTGGCTGAGCATCTTCGCAAGATGGCTTCCCACCTCGCCTGCTCCTTCAATGACTATTCTCATATCTGAGTCCTTAAACTGCTCTTAATAAATATGGTGCCCCTGCGGATACCGTGTACGGTACTTTCAGGGTGTTTTTTCAAAAATTCGGCGACCTCTTCCACGGTTGCGTTCTTCTCCATCAGCCTGGCCTCGCTGAGTCCTGTCAGCACTGCCTTTGCCCAAGCCACCTTGAAGAGAACCAGGAATGCCAGCGCAGCTCCGTAGTCCAGTACGTTTCTCAGAGCCATCCTGCCCTTTGCCTTCATCACTCCGAGCCTGGCGGCTTCCTTCGTGTCTGCGCCTCTGTGCAATTCCCTCAGAGCCAGAGTCTTGGCAAGGTTCTTCTTGAGGAGCAGCCGGTTGTTCCTGTAGTTGAGCTGCAGTTTCCACGGCGACTCCTTCGGCAGGGTCCCGCCTCCCAGGTGCCACACCGTCGATGTCGGCACGATTTCCACCGTCCAGCCCGCCAGCTGCATCCTCCAGCAGAGGTCGATTTCTTCCATATGTGCGAAGAACCTGTCATCCAGGCCTCCCATTTCTTCCCATACGCTCGAGCGTACCATAAGGGCGGCTCCGGTTCCCCAGAGCACTTTCTCTACGGTGTCATACTGTCCGAGGTCCTGATCGATGCTGCTGAGTATCCTTCCTCTGCAGAAAGGGTAGCCCAGGCTGTCCATCAGTCCTCCGGCCGCTCCTGCGTACTCGAACCAGTTCTTGTCGTACCACGAATGCAGCTTCGGGGCGCAGGCTCCGCACTGCGGATTGGCCTCCATATGGGCGACCAGCGGCTTCAGCCAGCCGTTCTTCACCTCGATGTCCGAATTCAGCAGAAGGAAGTACTTCGGCTTGAACATCTTGATGGCCTCGTATGCCCTGATGTATCCTCCTGTGAAACCGTAGTTCTTGTCGAGCTTGACGGTCTTCACCTCGGGGAATTTCTCCGCCATCATTTCCATGGAGCCGTCGTTGGAGTTGCTGTCCACGACGAAGACCTCCGCATCCAAGCCTTTCACGCTCTTGAGCAGGCCTGGCAGAAATTTAAGCAGATACTGCTTCGTGTTCCAATTCAGTATGACTACTGCAGTCGTCATTATTAGTCTTCGTTATGACATCCGCAGTGTCCTTCTCCTTCTCCGTGGCAGCCACAGTGGCCTTCACCTTCGCCGTGATGGTCGCAGCCGCAGTGTCCTTCACCCTCTCCGTGGTGGCCGCATCCGCCGTGCTTTCCGCAGCAGTGGTGGCCCTCCTCAGGTGGGAGGAATTCTCCGTGGAGACCTTCCTTGAGTTCCTTCTCGGTCGCGTCACGCACACCTTCGATCTTACCGGTGAAATGAAGGGTCTTGCCGGCAAGCGGGTGGTTGAAATCCATTTTCACTGTGTCGCCTTCAACTGCCTTCACGGTGCCCTGCACCACGGCGCCCATCTGGTTGAGCATTGGGATCACTCTTCCGATGGTGAGGAGTTCTTCGTGAAGGACTCCGTCTATCTCGAACGCGCTCTTCGGCAGGTCAGTGAGCTTTGACGGGTCATATACTCCGTAGGCATCTTCCGCGCTTACGGTGAGGTTGTAGCTTTCACCCTCCTCGAGGCCTTCTATTCCGTCCTCGAGCTTCTGGATGAGCATATTGTTTCCGTGTATATAATCGAGCGGCTTTTCTGCCGTCGCCTTGTCCATAATTTCTCCGTCAACTTCCAATTCATAGGAAATGAGCACTACCTTGTCTTTCGCTACTTTCATATTAATCTTATACTTTAATCTACAAATATAATGTTTTTCTCGTTGTTCAGCCCAATGCCCCCTCTTATCCACGCAGAAGGGGGTATTTCGGGCCATCTCCCGCCTGCTCTCCGCTCCCGTCCACGCAGGTCGGCCTTCTGATGGACAACTCCTTCCTTGAGTTCGTCGTCTTCCCGAAAACCAGCTGGAATTGTGGCTTTCGAGCCTTTTCCGCAGCTTGCGGCCCGATACAATGCTCCTTTCGTGGCCGTTTTTGGATGATGGTCACAAATCTTGTTGATTTTCTGGCCGCATTCCGCCAGCGATCTTGAACTGTTCATAAATAATTAGCTTTTCTTGCCTGTCTTTCCAAAATGGCCACGTTAGCCCCTCAACATCGGGCCGACTCATAAAATAAATAAGTGTTTTCCACGAATCCTGGCATTTTCAAGGCCGGCGGCATCCCTCAAAATCCTACCGGCCACAATTGAATGGCTTTTCCAGACCAAAATCCGGAAGCCGGCATTTTCGGCCACGCAGGACGGCCTTCTGATGGACAACACCTTCCTTGAGCTCGTCGTCTTCCCGAAACCCAGCTGGAATTGTGGCTTTCGAGCCTTTTCCGCAGCTTGCGGCCCGACACAACGCCACTTTCGTGGCCGTCTTCGATTCCCGGTCGCAAATCTCACGGAATTTCGGGCCGTTTCCTGTCAGCGAGCCGTTTCTGGCCATAAATAATTAGCTTTTCTTGCCTGTCTTTCCAAAATGGCCACGTTAGCCCCTCAACATCGGGCCGACTCATAAAATAAATAAGTGTTTTCCACGAATCCCGGCATTTTCAAGGCCGGCAGCATCCTTCAAAATCCTACCGGCCACAATTGAATGGCTTTTCCAGACCAAAATCCGGAAGCCGGCATTTTCGGCCACGCAGGACGGCCTTTTGATGGACAACTCCTTCCTTGAGTTCGTCGTCTTCCCGAAAACCAGCTGGAATTGTGGCTTTTGAGCCTTTTCCGCAGCTTGTGGCCCGATACAACGCCACTTTCGTGGCCGTTTTAGGGTGTCGGTCGCATAACACACGGTATTTCGGGCTGTTTCCCGCCAACGAGCTTTTCTTGGCCATAAATAATTAGCTTTTCCTGCCCGCTTTCCCAAAATGGCCACGAAAGTCCCTCAATATCAGGCTGACTTATAAAACAAACAAGTGCTTTCCACGGATCCCGTCATTTTCAAGGCCGGCAGCATCCTTCAAAATTCTACCGGCCACAATTGAATGGCTTTTCTAGACCAAAATCCGGAAGCCGGCATTTTCGGCCACGCAGGACGGCCTTCTGATGGACAACTCCTTCCTTGAGCTCGTCGTCTTCCCGAAAACCAGCTGGAATTGTGGCTTTCGAGCCTTTTCCGCAGCTTGCGGCCCGACACAACGCCACTTTCGTGGCCGTCTTCGATTCC
>JAILCZ010000134.1 GCA_024689985.1 Bacteroidales bacterium
ACCAGGAAGAGGAGAACCTCGAAGATGCATCCGGAAACACATTCACCGGTGTCCGCGACCTTTCTGGAAACGGTTACCATATGAAGCCATCAGGAAGCATCAGTGAATGGATTGACCTTAAATGCCCTGTAATTGAATAGATTAATTACTATACTCATTATTATGCTCGCGTTTCTGTGCTCAGCACCAGGTGCTGGCGCAGAAACTGCGCGCATTTTACGCTTTGACAAAAACGTCGTCGATCTTGGTACCGTAAAGGAAGATGCGTCTCCCGTCACGGTCATCTTCGAAGGCGTGAACATAAGCGATAAGCCCGTACAGATTCTTGACGTGATGGTAAGATGCCGTTGCGTCAATTTCGAGTTTGAAAGGAAGGCTGTAGCGCCTGGCCAGAAGGTCAGGATCAAGGCGACCTTCAACCCAAAGAATCTATTTGCCGCAAGGAAAGAATATCTGACGGTCGTAGCCACGAACGGAGATTACAAAAAATTCAGTACCTTGCAAATCAAAGCCTATGTTGACAACGGAAAGACCGAAGCCGAGGTTTATTATCCTCATACGCTTTCGGAAAAGCTCAGAATGGACCTTCCGGGGGCAGGTTTCAAGATGAGAAATGCCGGTGAGAAACCGTCATTCACCATCACCCTGTTCAACGATTCCGACAAAGCCGTCAAGCTCGGATGGAAGAGTTCCAGAAGAGTCAGCTGCGATATGGGCACGAGAATTGATCCTCATTCCAAAATGGAAGTCACCATCATCTACGACACCTCAGGAATGAAGGCCGGAGAGTGGGAAGATGCCATTCACATTTGGCAGGACGGCAAACAAATTAAAGACATAAAACTAAAAGGAGCAATCAAATGATAAGAAAAGCCTCATTCGCAATCCTGGCTATCTGCTTATGTTCCTGTGCAAAGACACCTGCATACAAGGACGCCTCCCTTTCACCTGAAAAGAGGACTGCGGACCTTGTGAAAAGGATGACCGTGGAAGAGAAAATCGGACAGCTTCTCTGTCCCCTCGGATGGCCGATGTATGACAATTCGGACTCCGTGGTCACATACAGCGAAGACTATGTCAAGTTCATCCAGGAGCAGAAGGTCGGTATGCTCTGGGCTACCTTCAGGGCTGATCCGTGGACTAAGAAGACTCTCGAAAACGGGCTTTATCCGCAGGAAGCCGCAAAGGCATATAATGCGCTCCAGCACTATGCCATAGATTCCACAAGGCTTGGCATTCCTATCATTCTCGCAGAAGAAATCCCTCACGGCCATATGGCCATCGGCACGACTGTCTTCCCTACCAGCATCGGCCTGGCTTCCACCTGGGACCAGGACCTCCTCGAAGAAGTCGGCAGGTCAATCGCCAGTGAAATCCGCGCTGTCGGAGCCCATATCGGCTACGGCCCGGTCATCGACCTTTCCCGCGAGCCGAGATGGTCGAGAGTTGAAGAAACCTACGGAGAAGATGTCTTCCTAACATCCGAAATGGCCAGAGGAATGGTCAGGGGCACTTCCCCGAAACACAACGGATGGGACAAGGGAGTAATCTCAACCCTCAAACATTTCGTTGCCTACGGCATCCCTCAGGGAGGCCATAACGGCAATCCATCCTATGTGGGAGAAAGAGACCTCAAGGAGAACTTCCTCCCTACTTTCAAGGCAGCCATCGAAGACGGAGCCCTGTCAGTAATGACATCCTACAACTCCATCGACGGCATTCCTAGCACGGCCAATCCGAAACTGCTCAGAAAGGTCCTCAAGGAGGACTGGGGCTTTGACGGATTCGTCGTTTCCGACCTAGTGAGCATAGACGGCCTCGAAGGCAGCCACCATATTGCAGGCAGCCTCCGCGAAGCCGGTGAAATCGCCCTCAATGCAGGAGTGGACGTTGACCTCGGAGCCAACTGCTACTCCCTTCTCAAGGAGAGCATCGAAAGCGGAAAGGTCAGCGACAAAGTCCTCGACGAGGCAGTGAGCAGAGTGCTTCTGCTCAAGTTCAAACTCGGATTGTTCGACAATCCATACGTCGATCCTGAAGCAGTTTCAGGCATCGTCAGAAACGCCGCCCATACCGAAACAGCCCTCAGGGCAGCAAGGGAAGGCGTCGTCCTGCTTGAAAACAACGGAGTGCTTCCGCTCCGAAAAGATATTAAGGTTGCAGTCATCGGCCCTAACGCCGACGTGCAGTACAACCAGCTTGGAGACTACACGGCCCCACAGCCTGAAGAAAACATCATAACCCCTCTCGAAGGCATAAAGGCCAAGATCGGAGAGGGCAACGTAAGATATGTCAAGGGATGCAGCATCCGTGACACGAAGAACCAGAACATCGCCCAGGCCGTTGCGGCGGCGAAGGCTTCTGATGTCGCCCTCGTCTTCGTAGGAGGCTCAAGCGCCCGTGACTTCAATACCGAGTACCAGGAAACTGGAGCCGCCATCGCAAGTGAGAAGACCATAAGCGATATGGAGGCCGGCGAAGGCTTCGACAGATCCAGTCTGGATCTTCTCGGACTCCAGTACGACCTTCTCAAGGCCGTAAAGTCAGCTGGCAAGCCCGTTGTCGTAGTCTATATCGAGGGCCGACCTCTCGACAAGAACTGGGCTAAGGAAAATGCTGATGCCCTCCTCACTCAGTTCTATCCCGGACAGGCCGGTGGCACTGCCATAGCAGACGTCCTCTTCGGTGACTACAATCCTGCCGGAAGACTTCCTGTCAGCGTTCCGAAAAACGTCGGACAGATTCCGGTCTATTACAACAAGCTCTTCCCTCAGGGACACGACTACGTCGAGATGAGCGCAGCCCCTCTCTACAGCTTCGGCTACGGCAGGAGCTACACGGAGTTCACCTACGCAGGCCTTACCTGCGAAAAGGCTCCGGCAGATGCTGACGGCGCCCTTGTAAACGTGAGCCTCACAGTCAGCAACACCGGCAAGATGGATGGAGAAGAGGTCGTCCAGCTCTACATTACCGACAAGGTCGCTTCCACCGTCCGTCCAAGGAAGCAGCTCCGCGCATTCAGAAGGATAACTGTCAAGGCCGGAGAAACTGCGGAAGTAAGCTTCAGCCTGGGAGCCGAGGCCTTCTCGGTCGTCAACCAGGATATGCAGACCGTCGTTGAACCCGGTGAATTCATCATCGGAGTCGGAGCGTCATCCGACGACATAAGACTTGAAGATACAATCGAGCTCTAAAGCAAGACATAAAAATGAGAAAATACCTCGCATTAGCATTTTCCCTCATAGCAGCCTCATCCTGCTGCTCACATATTGACAATGACCTCACAGCCTTCGTCGACCCGATGATCGGCAGCGGCGGACACGGCCACGTCTTCGTCGGCGCCAGCGTTCCGTTCGGGATGGTCCAGGTCGGACCGACACAGATGAAGGACACCTGGGACTGGTGTTCCGGATATCACTGCACTGACACTCTCCTCATCGGATTCAGCCACACCCACCTTTCCGGAACCGGAATCGGTGACCTCGGAGACATCCTCCTTATGCCGATTGACGAGCAGAAGATCAAAAGAGGCAAGCAGTATCTCAACAATAAGAAGAGGGAGGTAGGACATATCTACGCCACCCTCGACCACGACAAGGAAGAAGTCCGTCCGGGCTTCTATTCCCTCGAGATTCCGGATTACGGAGTGAAGGCCAGGATCAGCGCCACCAAGAGAGTCGCAATCCACGAATACACCTTCTCCGGAAACGCCAGCGCCATTCTTCTCGACCTCTGCACAGGTATCGGCTGGGATTCTCTCACGGTCAAGAATATGAACGTGCTTTCACGCACCAAGATTGAGGGTTTCAGAAGGTC
>JAILCZ010000150.1 GCA_024689985.1 Bacteroidales bacterium
GCTACGGTCTCAAGCGGCTGGTACAGCAGCGGCCTCGTATGGGGCACTCCTGAGAAGCGTTTCGTTTACGGCAGGGACAAGATGCTGCTTATGCAGATAGAGGTTGAATACAGGGATGGAACGAAGGAGACTCTCGTCACCGACGGAAGCTGGGAAATGGCCGGCAACCAGGTGAGGATCTCCACGATATATGACGGAGAGACCGTGGACCACAATTATGTGGCGACCTGGACTCCTGCGAAGGTGCACGAAGTGGGCTACGACAATCTAGTCTCAACTGTGGGCAAGCTCGTGACCAAGAAAAAGGTCTTCAAGCCGGTTAAGGTCATCACAACTCCGAAGGGCGAAAAGGTGCTCGATTTTGGACAGAACCTCGTCGGCTGGGAAAAGGCCGTGCTCAGGGGACATAAGGGCGATACCGTCGTGATCAGCCACGCCGAGGTACTCGACGGAGAGGGTAATTTCTATACTACCAACCTACGTTCGGCCAAGGCCCTCAGCACCTATGTGCTCAGCGGTGAGGGCAGCGAAGTCTTCGAGCCGAGGTTCACTTTCTACGGTTTCCGCTACATCCGCGTCGAGGGACTCGAAGGAGAGCTCAATCCTGAGGATTTCGAGGCGATGGCAATCAGCACTGCCGACATTACGGGCAAGTTCCATTGCTCCGATCCGATGATCAACCAGCTCCAGAGCAATATAGAGTGGAGCTTCAGGGATAATTTCGTGGATATTCCTACGGACTGCCCACAGAGAGACGAGCGTCTCGGCTGGACGGGTGACGCCCAGGTCTTCTTCACGACTGCAGCCTTCCTCGACAGGGGAGTGGGCCCGTTCTTCCAGAAGTGGCTCGCCGACCTCGCTGCCGACCAGAGGGCTGACGGAAAGGTGCCGAGAACAATTCCTGATGCCTTCCCGGATACTGACGATATGGGCTGGGCGACCGGATGGGCCGATGCCGCAACCATCATTCCTTGGAATCATTACCTCCGTTACGGGGACCGTACCCTCCTCGAGAAGCAGTATGCATCAATGGCTCTCTGGCTGAATTATATGGTAGGACGCAGCAAGGACAACGGCTGGATCTGGAACAACGAGAAACTCCACTTTGCCGACTGGCTTGCCTTCCACAAGACGGATATGCATTATGTGGCCCAGTGTTTCTTCGCAAATACGGCCGACATCCTCGTCAAGACTGCAAGGGAACTTGGAAAGACCGAGGACGAGAAGTATTTCAAGGAGGTGTATGACAATGTGGTCGAGGCATTCCGCAACAAGTATATCAATGCCGAAGGCCGTCTTACCGAGGATACTCAGACTGCATATGTGCTTGCTCTCAAGTTCGACCTTTTCAGGGACAGGAAACAGAGCGTCAAGGCCTGCTATCATCTTACCAAGCTTATCAAGGCCAACGATTACCATATTTCCACAGGCTTCCTCGGCACTCCTTATATCTGCGAGGTCCTCACCAAGTACGGGTACACACCGCTTGCCTACACCCTTCTTCTCCAGAAGACTTGTCCAAGCTGGCTCTATCCGATCACCAAGGGCGCGACTACCATTTGGGAGCGCTGGGACAGTATGCAGGAGGACGGCACCATCATCAAGGGTATGAACTCATTCAACCATTATTCATACGGCGCCATCGGAACCTGGCTCTATGAATGGGCTCTCGGAATCAAGCCTACTTCCGCAGGCTACAAGACTTTCGATATCCAGCCTCATATCGGCGGCGGAATGACTGAAATGGAAGGCAGCACCGAGACTCCGTACGGAAAGATATATGTCAAGTGGACGGCAAAGGATGACAAGCTCCTCACTCTCTATGTCGATGTTCCTGAGAATACGACGGCAAGGATCGTCCTTTCTCCGAGACAGGTGCTCGAAGTTGGCAGCGGTCCTTACTCCTTCAAGACAGAATAATATCAGAACCGAATAATATTTGTTATTTTTGCAGACTATGGCAAAAAGGATCGCATTTTTAACATTGGGCTGCAAACTGAATTACGCTGAGACTTCCACTTACGAGAGGGGGTTTCTGAAGAATGGTTTGGAGGTGGTTTCGTGGAATGAACCTGCTGACGTGTATCTGGTCAACACTTGCAGCGTCACGGCTCATTCCGATGCAAAATGTCGCAATGCCATCCGCAAATGTCACAGGGTTTCCCCCGAGGCTTCCATCGTGGTGACCGGCTGCTATGCCGAGCTCAAGCGTGACGAAGTCTCTGTGATTGAGGGAGTGAAGCTGGTGTTCGGAGCCAAGGAGAAGACGAAGGTCGTCCCTGAGACGATGAGGCTCCTCGGAGGAGACGACGTCCAGCTCGACCAGAATTACAAGGACCTCAGTATGGCCCAGGAATACAGGGAGATTTCCAAGGATACCCTTCCTGCCTATTCTACGGGCGAGAGGACCCGCTCCTTCCTGAAGGTTCAGGACGGATGCAACAATTTCTGCGCATATTGCACCGTGCCTTATGCCAGGGGCAATTCCCGCAACATTCCGATCTGCGAGGTCGTGAAGCAGGCAGAGGCCATTGCGGCCCAGGGCGTGAAGGAGGTGGTGATCACCGGAGTGAATACCGGTGACTTCGGCAGGACGACGGGAGAGTCGTTCCTCGACCTACTGAAGAAGCTGAATGAGGTTGAGGGCATCGAGAGATACAGGATTTCTTCGATCGAGCCTAATCTCATTACCGAGGAAATCGTAGACTGGATTGCCTCGGGAACGAAGTTCCAGCCTCATTTCCACATTCCGCTTCAGGTCGGAGTGGACAGCCTCCTGGAGAAGGTGGGCAGAAAATATACGACTGATTTCTTCGCAGGAAGAATCGACTATATTAGAAAGAAGATGGACGGCAGACTCAAGGTCTTCTTCGGAATCGACGTGATCGTCGGACTTCCGGGTGAGACGGACGAGCTTTTCCAGCAGACCTATGACTTTTTGGAAAAGAGGGTTAGACCGTCGTTCATCCATATATTTCCGTACAGCAAGCGCGCCGGAACGAGGGCTGCGGTTATGCCGGACCAGGTGAGCGAGGAGAAGAAGGCCCAGAGGGTGAAGGCTCTCGAGGAACTTTCGGACAGGCTCAACAAGGAATTCCTGGATGCCCACAAGGGCTGCAAGGCCGGCGTCCTCTTTGAGAGTTCCGAGAAGGGCGGCCGTATGGCTGGATATACGGAGAACTATATCAGGGTCGTAAGACCTTTTGATGCAACCAAGGTTGGAAAGATAACGGAGGAAATTATTTGATGACGGATGAAGTTACATTGAGGTTCCTGGGAACGGGAACATCGCAGGGCGTGCCTATCATCGGCTGCAAATGCGATGTCTGCCAGTCCCCGGATTTCCACGACAAGCGCTTTCGCTCGTCCGTGCTGGTGAATTACAAGGGATTGAGCATCCTCGTGGATGCGGGCCCGGATTTTCGTTCCCAGATGCTCGCGGCCGGAGTGGGACACCTCGACGCCATCCTCATTACACATAACCATAAGGACCATACCGGCGGCCTGGATGATCTCAGGTCCCTGAATTACATTGACAGGTGCTCTTCCGAGATTTACTGTGAGGAAAGGGTGCTGAATTCTCTCAAGAGGGAGTATTCCTATGTGTTCGCGGAGAACAAGTATCCCGGAGCTCCGGAGTGGCACGTCCACGTGATTGACGACAATCCTTTCGCCATCAGAAAGGACGGTTCGGCAAAGAAACTCGTCTGGGTTCACGACCAGGGCTACTGCTATGAGATGCCTGACGGCAGCCTGGCTCCTACGGGCGGCGACATTATCGTCAGGGAACCTCACGCAGAGGAACCCGTGCCCGAGGATTCCGCCCTCATCATCCCTATCAGGGGATACCACGACGTGATGCCGGTGCTCGGTTTCCGTTTCGGCAGAATCGCCTACATCACGGATATGAGCAGCATCCCTGAGGAGGAGTTCTCCAAACTGGAAGGCCTGGACGCCGTGACCCTCAATACCGTGGGTTACAACAAGCACCATTCGCACTTCAGCCTTGACGAGGCCCTGGCCCTGGCTGACAGAATTGGCGCGAAGAAGACTTACCTTACACATCTTAGCCATACTTTCCCACGCTATGAAAAGTTCGTACTTGACCTAAAACGACTTTGCGAGGAAAGACATATCCGTTCGGAAGTGCTTCCGGCTTATGACGGATTGACAATAAAGACGGAATAACACACATAACACTATAATACTCAAATTAATAGGTCAACGAATAATGAAAAGAAAAATGGTTGTGCTTTCTATAATAGTCGTTGTGGTTGCCGTACTGGGAATCCTGGTATGGGCGTCCGCGTCCATTAATTCCGGCGTCTATGTCCGTGCCTACTGCAGGGACACCACGGCTACGGAGAAAGTTGCTTATCTTACGTTCGATGACGGCCCGCACCCTGTTTACACCCCTGCAGTCCTCAACGCGCTCAAGAAAAAGAATGCCAAGGCTACCTTCTTCCTCGTCGGAGACAATATCGCCGGCAATGAAGACCTCGTGAGGCGTATCAAGGAAGACGGCCACGTCATCGGCTGTCATTCTTTTACCCACGAGAATACTTTCCCTCTCTATTTCCGTCACAAGATGATGAATGATTTCATCAAATGCGCCCAGACCATCGAAGATGTGACTGGGGAGAGGCCGAAACTCTTCCGTCCTCCGTTCGGAGTGACGAACCCGAATATAGCAACCTGTGCCAAGAGGCTCAACTTCAAAGTTGTAGGATGGAGCATCAGGACATTCGATACGGTTACGGATGAGGATGACGTCGTCCTCGACAGGATTAAGTCCCAGCTTGAGCCGGGATGCATCATCCTGCTTCACGACCGTTTCCTTCGCTCCGGTCAGCTCGTGGACAAGGTGCTTTCGCTTCTTGATCTCGAGGGTTACCGCTATGACTTGCCTCTTCCTGTAGATAATATTTATAAATCAGAATAATGACAGATAATCTGAAGTCTTTGGGCTGTGCCGTCGTCGTTCCTACCTATAACAATGGCAGGACGGTCGGTGATGTCATAAAGCAACTTCTGGATTACACCCACGATATCATCGTCGTGAATGACGGCTGCACCGACAATACCGCCGACGTGCTGGCCTCATTCGGCGACAAGGTGAAGGTGATCGTCCATTCTGTGAATATGGGCAAGGGCGTCGCCCTTCTTGACGGCCTCCGCAAGGCCAAGCAGGACGGATTTACCTATGCCATCACCATCGATTCCGACGGCCAGCATTATCCTTCCGACATTCCGGTCTTCATCGAGGCCATCGTGAAGGAGCCGGATTCTCTTCTGGTCGGTGGCAGGAATCTCTTCGCCGAGGGTATGCCTACGAAGAATACTTTCGCCAACCGTTTCTCGAATATGTGGTACCGCATCGAGACCGGCATCAGCCTCTTTGACACCCAGTCAGGCTACAGGCTCTATCCTCTGAAGAAGATGAATCTGGACAACAGGCATTACACCAGGGGCTATGAGTTTGAACTTGAGGCCCTGGTGTTCTCCGCCTGGGAGGGCATAAATGTCAGGAACGTTCCGATCCGCGTTCTCTATCAGGGAGAAGGGGAGAGAGTCAGCCATTTCAAGCCTTTCAGGGATTTCACCAGGATCAGCATCGTCAATACTTGCTTCGTCTCTTATTGCGTCTTCTGGAAATGGCCTAAGGATTTCGTCAACAAGTATCTCATCAATGTCGAGGAT
>JAILCZ010000157.1 GCA_024689985.1 Bacteroidales bacterium
ATTTTCGTGACGCACAATCCTGAGATTTCGCAGTATAGCAGCAGAAATATCACCCTCCGTGACGGAAAGGTCACTGGTGACGTGAAGAATGACAATATTTTGGATGCCGCAGAGGCTCTTGCCAAACTGCCGGTACAAAACGACTAGTTATGAATTTTACGAATCTATTGAGAATCGCTCTCAAGGCTCTGAGCAATAATAAGTTCCGTGGTTTCCTCACGATGCTCGGCATCATCATCGGAGTCGCTTCCGTGATTACGATGCTTGCCATCGGACAGGGCTCCAAGAGGAGCATCCAGGCGAACATCAGTGAGATGGGATCCAATATGATAATGATTATGCCGGGCGGCGATATGCGTGGAGGCGTACGTCAGAGCGCCGAGGATATGGCTACGCTGAAGGCTCCTGACTATGAGGGAATTGCCGGAAAGTGCAGTTTCGTTTCTTATGTCTCTCCGGTGGTCTCCAGCTCAAACCAGGCTATCTATGGGGCGAACAATACTCCTACGAGTATGTCCGGCGTGAATGAGGATTATCTGAACATCCGCCGTTATTCGGTGGCTGACGGAGCCTTCTTCACGGAACAGGACATCAAGACCGCAGCCAAGGTCTGCGTCGTAGGTCAGACTGTCGTGGACAATCTTTTTACCAACGGGGAAAACCCTGTGGGCAAGGTCATACGTTTCGGCACGATCCCGTTCCGTATAATCGGTGTTCTCGAGAGCAAGGGATACAACAGTATGGGACAGGACCAGGACGACCTCATCATTGCTCCTTATACGACGGTGATGAAGAGGCTTCTTGCCACGACTTCATTCCAGATGATTATGTGTTCGGCCATTGACGAGGGATTCACTGACCAGGCTATCGAGGAGATCACCGAGGTTATCCGCACGAATCATAAGCTCAAGGAAACGGATGACGATGATTTCACGATTCATTCCCAGGAGGAGATTGCCAGTATGATGACTTCTACTTCGAATATGATGTCCACCCTGCTTGCTGCAGTGGCCGGCATTTCTCTCCTCGTAGGTGGAATCGGCATTATGAACATTATGTATGTGTCCGTCACCGAGCGTACCCGTGAGATCGGCCTCCGTATGAGCATCGGTGCCAAGGGCCGCGACATCCTCGCCCAGTTCCTGATAGAGTCCATTCTGCTCAGTGTAACAGGAGGTCTTATCGGCGTGCTCTTCGGTGTCGGCATTGCGGGTGCTGTCAAGGCCGTGTTCAATTTCCCGATTGCCATCCAGGTCTGGACGATAGTGCTTTCTTTCATCGTCTGTACTTTCACAGGAGTTTTCTTCGGATGGTACCCGGCTCAGAAGGCTGCCAACCTCGATCCGATCGAGGCTCTCAGATACGAATAGCATAAAGATTAGGAAAACTGCTAAATTTGTCCTGATATGAGCTCAAAGTTTATGGATGGAAAAAACAGCGTTATAGCAAGATGGCCGATGCACGTGGTTGCGTGGGCTATCTTGTTCGGTATGCCTCTCTTCCTTGCGAGGCCGGACAAGCCGATGGTGGATGCCTGGGAATATCTGCATTTCTGCATCATTTCCCTTTCGTTCGTCTTCGTATTCTATGCCAATTATTCCTTCCTGATAAGGAAGACCTTGTTTCAGCACAAGGTCCTTCTCTTCTTCATCTATAATTTCGTACTCATACTGGCGATGATCTATGGTATCAGGTTCATCTCCGAGCAGTTTTTCGCACCGCCTGCGGACGTTGAGAAGGCCAGGGAGGCTGCCAGCCTTCTTCATCATATCCGCTTCATCGTCGGCAACACTCTCATCTATATGTTCGTCGTCGGCGCAAGCGTGGCCATAAAGATGACTGGAGCCTGGTATGGAGGAGAGGCTTCGAGGACTGAGGCAGAGCTTCAGAATCTCAAGAGCCAGATCAACCCGCATTTCCTTTTCAATACTCTCAACAATATTTATTCTCTGATTCAGATTGATACGGACCGTGCCCAGAAGGCCGTCCACGACCTTTCTAGGACTCTCCGCTATGTGCTTTATGACAGCAGCAGCCAGACCGTTCCCCTGAAATCCGAGACTGCTTTTCTGAAGGAGTATATCGCTCTTATGAAGATGAGACTTCCGTCACACGTCGAATTGACGGAGTCTTTCCCTGATGACGGGGATCCGGTCCTGAACAAGGCTATCGCTCCGATGCTTTTCATCTCTCTGGTGGAGAATGCCTTCAAGCACGGCGTGAGCAATGAGAAGCCTTCTTTCATCAGCATCGACTTCCACGCCGAAGGCTCGCACATCGTCTGCGACATCCGCAACAGCAATTTCCCGAAGACTGATTCCGACCGCAGCGGCTCAGGAATTGGCATCGAGAATCTTGAGAGGCGTCTTTCGCTCATATATCCCGGCAAATACCGTTATGAGTACGGTGCCGTGGAAGGGGAGTATCATTCCCTTCTTGATATAGACCTGGACTGACAGATTATCAATAAATAGGTATCCTTATCAGGATATTATGGAATGGCGGGACAGCACTTCAAAGAAGTTGTCCCGTTCATTTTCTGATATGGGGACATAGTGCTTTCCGAAGATTATCCTGTTTCTTTCGATTGTGCTGATCTTGTCTATCCTGACGATATATGACCTGTGCACCCTGTAGAACTGGTCTTTCGGCAGCTGTTCTTCGAGGGTCTTCATATTCATCAGAGAGAGGATGGGGTCTGAGTTCTCCACATAGATCTTCACATAGTCTTTCATTCCCTCGACGAAGAGGATGTCGCTAAGCTTTATCTGCTGTAGCCTGTATTCGGTCTTTACGAAGATGCTCTTGACGGTCGGGCCGTTTGCCGCTGCCGTAGCGCCCGTGTTGGCAGCGTCCCTCATCTGGAAATAGTCCAGGGCTTTCTGTGCAGCCCCAAGGAAGTCCGTATAGGAAATCGGCTTAAGCAGGTAGTCCAGCGCGTTTACCTTGAAGCCTTCCAGGGCATAGTTGCTGAATGCTGTTGTGAAGATTATCCTCGTGCTTTCCGGAATCATCCTGGATAACTCCATTCCGTTGAGCCCCGGCATCTGTATATCGCAGAATATCAGGTCTACCGGGTTATCCTGAAGAGCGTTGAAAGCTATGACTCCGCTTCCGAATGAGCCCTTCAGCTCCAGAAACGGGGTCTTCTTCACATACGATTCCATCAGCTCGACGGCCAGTGGTTCGTCATCTATTACAGCACAGCTTATCTTCATTACGTATCATTTATTCAATTATGCTGGTTTAGTAGAAAGTAGGTGACTATCGGAAGGATGTCACCGAGCATTGTGACCAGTTTCTGTGTGGCGGCTTTTACCCTGTACTGGACAGTCTTGACGGCCACATCCGTCATTTCCGCAATTTCCTTGTATGTATGTTTCTCGAATCTGCTCAGTTCGTATGCATCCCTTTGCTCCTGCGGCAGGGATAAAAGGGCTTTCTCGAATTTCTCATAGACTTCCTTTGCCGAGTACGGCTGCAGGTCTATGTTCGTCTCTATGAGAGCCATTCTCAGTGATGAGAGCATTTTTTTGTGGGTGTTTTCCTTGGATATATGGTCAAGGCATCTGTTTCGGGTGGCGGTGTGAAGATAGGCACCCACGTTTTCTCCCACATTCAGTCTTGAGGCGTTTTCCCAGAGATGGACCATAAGGTCCTGAACCAGATTCTTGGCGTCTTCATTATCTACGTAGTTGCGCGCGTATGCGAGAAGGACGGGATACCACTTACGGAACAGGCCGTCAAATGCGGCCTTGTCCTTTGTTCTGATCCCTTCAATTAACTGCTTGTCTGTCATAGCGTGCTGTAAATCCGGTTGTTCAAATATAGACAAAAGAAAATTGTAAGAAAAAATTAAAACTGCGTTTATCCTTTTTATCTTCTTCTCCGTTATATGTTTGTACTGACTTTGAAAAAACGGATTATGAATTCAGATGACAAAATGAAAGATATGCTTTCAGATTATTTCCGCGGTCTTCTCACCGGGGATGACGCACTCGAGGTTGAGGCCTGGATAACCGAAAGCAGGGAACACAGAATGATTGCCGATGAATACTGCAAGGTGGAACTTCTCACCGGGCAGGTCGAGGCGTGGCGCAATGTCGATGTTGACAAAGCCCTTGGAGACGTTCACAAAGCTATCCGCAGAAACAGATGGGCTTCTTATGTGAAAGCGGCCCGTTCCGTTGCCGCAGCCGTCGTCATCGGAGCGTTTGCATTCACCTCATACGTTACGTATAACTACTTTATGTCATCCGGTGAGGCGATGATAGACGTGACCAGCACCTCAGGAATGATGTCGTGTACTACACTACCTGACGGCTCTGTCGTCTGGCTGAATTCCAATTCCAAGCTTTCATATCCGGCCCGTTTCGGCGGGAAGGAGAGAAGGGTAACTCTTGACGGAGAGGCCTATTTCAAGGTGCAGAAGCTTTCCGGAAAACGTTTCATCGTTGAGGCCGGTCCTGTGGACGTTGAGGTTACCGGTACGGAATTCAACGTGGAATCTTATTCCAAATACAGCTCGGAAGTCAGGACAACCCTGGCATCTGGTCACGTGAACCTTTCCTATACGGACCATTCTGGAATGGTGCACGAGGTAAAGATGAACCCTGGTCAACAGTATACCTATGACAAGGCTTCCGACAAGCTGACCTATGCCGTCGTGGATCCTGTCACGGAATGCTCCTGGAAGGACGGCAAGCTTGTGCTGAACCATACACAGCTGCCTACCGTTCTGAGAATGCTGGAAAACAGATACAATGTAAGATTCCTGGTGAAGAACGAGAAGTGCCTTGAGAACTACTATACCGGTACATTCTCGGATCAGAGATTCGAGGTTATCCTCGAGAGCCTCTGCAGGACTACGGATATTCATTTCGATTTTGATGCAAACTATTATGAGAAAAGTTTGAATGACAGACAGATGATAATTGTTTATTAACCTAACCAAATAATTAATCCTAAAACTTAATTAATCAATCATGAAGTGCAGAATTATTACTGCTCTTGCCTGTTTGATGCTGACGGTGTCGGCAATTGCGCAGACCAGAGCGATAACTGTTCGCGTCACCAATCGTCCTATTTCAGAAGTTCTGAGGACGATTGAAAAGAAGAGCGGTTATGAATTCTTCTACAATGATGCTGCTTTTGACCGGAACAGGAAGGTCAGCGTCAATGCGGAAGATACGGATGTGCTCAAGATTCTTGAGACAATCTTTTCCGGCACTGGAGTACAGGCATCGATAGTGAAGAACAACATCGTTCTTACCAACAAGCCTGCCGAACAGAAAGCGCCGGGCACCAAATCAAAGAAGATTACTGTTTCTGGAAAAGTATCTGACGCTACCGGAGCCCCTGTAATGGGAGCAGGCGTTCTTGTCGCAGGTACTACCAAAGGTACGGTGACCGATCTGGACGGAACTTACTCCATCGAGGTGGAGCAGAACCAGGTCCTCATCTTCAACAGCCTCGGCTTCGAAACCGTGGAAAAGAAGGTCGGCGACAAGTCTGTCATCAACGTCGTTCTCAGGGAAGATACACAGCTTCTCGAGGAGGTCGTCGTAGTAGGTTACGGTACACAGGCACGCAAGACCCTTTCTACTTCCATCGCGAAGGTGGACGGAGAATCTCTGCGTGATGCCCCTGTATCTACGGTCGGAGATGCTCTTAAGGGTAAGGTGACCGGTCTCCGTGTACAGTCAAACAATAACCTCCCTGGTGAAGCTCCAAGATTTATGATTCGTGGAGGTTCTTCAATCAACAGAAGCAACGACCCTCTCTGTCTTGTCGACGGTGTTGAAAGAAGCTTCGAGGATATCAACCCTAACGATATCGAGAGCATTGAAGTCCTCAAGGATGCCGCTTCAGCAGCTATCTATGGATCACGTGCATCAAACGGTGTAATCTTTATCACCACAAGAAAGGGAGACGCTTTCAAGGCCCCTCAGATTGTATTCGAGGTGCAGATGGGTGTCAATACCCCTGCAAAGAAATGGAATCTTGCAAATTCAAGGGAATACCTCACCATCGTTCGCCCGGCTGTCCTCCAGGGACCTAACGGACAGGCTATCCTCAATGGAGCGAACGGTGCGGGTATCGGAAACACCAACGCAACGGACATCTACTCAACCCGTTATCTTAACGAGGGTGAGGAGGTCCCGGCAGGCTATTTTACTATGCCTGACCCTGTGGACCAGAGCAAGACTATCCTCTATACTGACACTGACTGGCAGAAGGAATGGTACAGCACCTCATTCTACCAGAAAGAATACATAGGTATCAACGGTGGAAACCAGGGGGTCAGATATGCTGCATCCATAGGATACCTCGATGATGCCGGAATGGTTGCTATGACGGGTTACAAGAACCTCACGATGCACGGAAACACCTCGTTCAAGGTTACCGACAACATCGAGGCCACGACAACATTCGACTATAGCCGCAACGTCAAGCATCCTATGACCACCGACTACTTCGCCACCCTCGGTAGAGGTCTTATGATGGCTCCTACCCACATCGGCAAGTATGCCGACGGAACGTTCGCCACCGGCGGTACCAACAAGAATCAGCAGACTGCCGAGTTCTATGAGAAGTTCTATGACCGCGAGCAGTGCCGTCAGAAGTTTATGGGAGACATCAATGTGAAGTGGACTCCGTTCAAGTGGCTAACGGCAACTGCACAGTATGCCATCTATGACTACTCATACCGTGGAAGCTATTACGCATACGGCGAGAGAGACGGTTCGGTAAACTTTGTCTCGACAAGCCGTTCTACATCTGAAAGCCGTACGGAGACACTCCGTCAGGACGCACAGGGCTACATTGCGTTCAACAAGACCTTTGCAGGAAAGCATAAGGTTGACGGAACCCTCGGAGCCGACTACTGCAACTGGACGTATTACAGCCTTTCATCATCCAACACGGGAGCGCTGGACGACAAGATCCCTTATCTCCAGTCTGGTTCAGACAATACTTCCGGAACGATGTCAATGAGCAACGCCGAGTACTCTACAGCCCTGCTTTCATACTTCGGCCGTGTAGGATACAACTACGCTGACAAGTACATCCTCTCCGCCACGTTCAGAGCCGACGGTTCTTCACTCTTCCTCGGCAACAACAAGTGGGGTTACTTCCCAGCAGCTTCCGCAGCCTGGGTAATCAGCGAGGAGCCATTCTTCAGGAGGTGGAAGAATACCGTCAACTCTCTCAAGGTCAGGGCTTCATACGGTCAGACCGGTAACAACGATATTCCTCGTACGGCACCTCTGGGATCATACAGCGGAAGCACATACGCCGGATACAACACCCTCGTTCCTTCAGTGATGATGAATTCGGGACTTCGCTGGGAGACGACAACCCAGCTTGACCTCGGTCTTGATGCCGGTTTCTACCGTGACAGGATCCGTTTCGTCTTCGATTACTTCAACAAGCTAACCAGCGACCTCATCTACAGCATCACCCTTCCTGATACGGCAACCTTCGGTTCCGTGCTTTCAAATGTCGGAAGCGTACGTTTCTGGGGATTTGAGGTTGAACTTCACACGGTAAACATCGAGAAGAAGAACTTCTCATGGTCTACTGACCTGACATACTCTTTCACAAGGAACCGTGTGGAAAGCCTTCCTGAGGAGTATGCATATACTGACATCTTTGGAGAGAAGGCCTGGCGAATCGGCGGCTACACCGCCAGCGAGTCAGGCTACAGGTTCGGCGGTACCGCTGTAGGCGAGCCTCTTGGCCGAATCTGGGGCTACAAGATTGCAGGTATCCTCCAGGATGATGCACAGGCAGCTTCTGCCCTTTATGACGCCAACTCACACGGATACAGACGTTCGGACGGCCTTTCAATCCAGGGCCGCAAGGATGCTGGTGACTACGAGTGGGTCAACAGAAGCGGATCTGCCAGACTTGCCGACGGCAGTGAGCAGATCAACGCCGAGGACGTGTTCCTCCTTGGAAATGTCGTTCCTCATTCAACCGGTGGTATCAATAATACTTTCCGCTGGAAGAGACTTACCTTCAATGTATATATGGATTTCGCGCTCGGTCATTCAATCTACAACTATATGACTTCCCGCTTCCTCCAGAATACTCTCGGCAACAGCAACTCCAATGTCGACATTGACCTTATCAAGGGATGCTGGCGTTATCCTGGTGATACAGGTGCCAAGTATGCGCGCTTCTTCCCTAACGACGCCGACTTCGGAAACAGAAACTACTCACGTGTTTCTGATTTTAACGTGGAGAAGGCCGATTATCTCTGTCTCCGTGACGTGTCCATCTTCTATGACCTTCCTGATAAATGGGCCAAGGCAATGAGTATGAAGAAGCTCACGATCGGTTTCACCGGTAACACCATTCATTATTTCACACGTGTAAACGGTGCCATCAGCCCTGAGACCGGTATCGGTACGGACGGTGATTCCGGTATGTACACGTCAGTTCAGATGGGTAACGCTTCATCCAACATTATGCCTCCGGCAATGAAGCTTCTCTTCAATGTCAAGGTTACATTCTAAAACAGAGATTATTATGAAAAATATATTCAAGACATTATTTGTTGTTGCTCTCTGTTCAATGACCTTAGGATCTTGTTCCGACGTCCTTGATATCAAATATGACAACACCCTTTCCGCAAGTACTATGTGGAAGGATGCATCCGACCTGGAAAAGTCAGTTCCTGCAATCTATCAGAGACTCAGAAACTACTTCAGCGACAGCGAATGCAACGTTTTCTATTTCGGTGAAATCAGAGTCGGCGATTATATGTGGGGCCCTTCACTCGAGTCCAATGTTCAGGACAACTTCAAGATTGCCTGCCGCAAGAGCACATTGACATCGTCAAACACCATAAGCTGGTCGGGTCTCTACACGGTCATCGACCAGACCAACGCAGTTCTCTATCACGCCGACGAATGCGGCGCCGATGAGGCCACCACAAACTGGGCGAAGGCTCAGGCTTATTTCGGAAGAGCTTTCAGCTATTTCTATGCGGCAAGGATATGGGGCGACGTTCCTATCAACCTCGTGCCTGTAGAAAGCACATCTCAGCCGGAGTGCTATCCTGAGAGATCGGATAAAGCTCTCGTCTATGCTCAGGTTGAGGCTGATATCGCTGCCTGCGAGGCTTTGGGCAACGTCCTCGGTTCGGACAAATACCTCGGAACCGCAACTGCCCTCAATATGCTTAAGGCTGAATATGCGCTTTGGATGTACCGCACACAGAAAGGTGGCGCCAGCTATCTTACAATGGCAGAAAATGCGCTGGATGCCATCGGTATCTCTTCTTCTACAATCCTTCCAAAATATGGCGATATCTTCGACAGAACGAACAAGAAGAACGCCGAAGTTGTGTTTGCTCTGAACAATACTGCGTCAAGCACAGGCGGATATCAGGTTTTCTTCTGCCAGCCTGGCAACCTTATTGCTTCAAAGTACAGAAACAACCCTGTGCCGATTTCTTCAACTCAGTGGTGGAGCTACTCGGAGCAGTTCGTGGGTGTCCTCAAGGCCAGTGAGGCAGCCGGCGATACACGTGTCGCCACAAACCTCGGTTATGGTCCATACTCCGCCGCTTCAGACAAGCACGAGATTACTTGGTGCAACAAATTCCTCGGTGATATGTCCAAGGCTCCTGTGATTCAGGACAACGATCTTCTCTATTACCGTTCAGGTCTTGCAGTGATGATGCTTGCCGAACTCAAGTACTATCAGGAGAAGTATTCAGACGCCCTTGACGCCCTGAATATCATAGCCAAGAGAGCTTATGGCAATGACAACTACTATACTGATGCCCGCGCCAATTCCGTAAAGAACGCGTTGGTCAAGGAGTACTTCCTCGAGTTCCCTGCAGAGGGAGTCATCTGGTGGGCTCTTCTCCGTCTTGGTGAGGATGTGCTTTTCCAGTACAACCCTGATATCGAGGCCATCAGCACCACCAATAAGAACTATATGCTCTGGCCTGTCGCTCACGGTTCAATGACCAGGAACAACAAGATCAAGCAGACTGAAGGATGGTCATAATCTCAAACAGGAAAGAACAATGAAAAAGGTTTTATCAATACTTATGACAGTGCTTGCCGCATTGGCGTTTGCAAGCTGCGACTTTGACGGTTACGATCCTGATATGGAGGATGCTACATCCGTAAGGGTTGGACTCTGTGATGATCCGGGTACTCTTTCTGCCGAAGGATGCTATTTCCAGAGCTCAGTTGTAGTGGCTCAGGGAAAGGATCTGGAAGTGGATTGGACAGTGTCCGTCGATCATAATCCATATTGGATCGTCGTCAAGAAAATCAATATCGACGATGAATTCACCGGAACATACAAGGATGACGACAGAATCGTCGCAAAGTCCGGCATCGGTGTTTCCGTCGCTCCTAATTCCACCGGAAACAAAAGAACTGCATATCTGAGGTTTACCACCGAGGATGGAAGCTCTGTCGTTTATAAATTAACACAATCGAGGTAATCATGAAAAAGATAATTGTGATAAGCTCAATTACTGTGGTGATTCTTGGAATTTTTACCGCATGTTCGGAAGACAGACTCCTTCCGGAACCGAAACCTACCAATGGTAATCAGGGCAGTGAAGATCCGACTCTCTCACTTGAGCCTGCTGCCTGCACCAACAAGATTGTTGCGCACAGAGGCGGCTCCAGCGAGTGCGGTTCTCCTGACAATTCCATTGCGTCACTTAAGTATGCTATGTCGCTCAAGCTTTACGCTTCAGAGTGCGATATCTACTGGACAAAGGACAACAATGTCGTCGTGGCACACGCAGACGGCGATTTCAAGATAAATGGTCTTCTCCCTTGGCAGTCCACCCTTGCAGAAATCAGGGCTGCCGGCCGTCTCAAGAACGGTGAAAGCGTACCTTGTCTCGAGGATTTCCTCTCAACCGTAATGGTAGAAGGCAACTGCACGAAACTCTGGCTTGATATCAAGAATATCACGGACCACGTGGATTATGCGAGCAAGTCTGTGGAGAGAGCCTGTGAGATCATAAAGGCGGCTCACGCCGAGAAATTCTGCGAGTTCATCTGTACCGGTAATACCACGGTTGCGACAGCTGCCGTGAACTGCCAGGTGATTTATGGAATCCCGGTGGGCTGGATGTCTTCATCAGATCCTTCAACCCATATTTCAAAGGGTTTTAGATGGACAAACCTCTCTACTGAGTATATGTGCGCGGCCGGTGGTGGTACTGGAACCTATACAGTGGACCAGTTCGTCAAAGCAGGCCTCCAATTCAGCGTATTCAATGTCGACAAGAGTTTCTCGAACGATGTCGTCAATTGGTACGTGATCAACTATCCAAAGATGAAAGCCATCTGTACGAATTATCCGAAGTGGCTTCTTGAAAAAGTACAATAACAATAAAACCATAACCTTATGAAAATTAAGAATTTCATAATTGCCATCCTTGCTATGGGTGCATTCTGCGCGTGTGAGGATGAAGCGCCAGTTCTTAAAGAGGAGTCAAAGATCGACCTCAGCGAGAACAATGTTGTCATAGAATCCAAGGGCGGTGAGGCTGCTGTCAGCGTCAAGGCCAACTGTGACTGGAAAGTATCAACTTCAGAAGATTGGGTTGACGTAACCCCGATAAAAGGAACATCTGCGACTACTCTCATTACAGTTGCAGTTGACACCAACAAGACAGATAAGGACAGAATCGCTCAGATCTTCGTAAGAAGCGAAGGCCTTGAGACTTCTTTCACAATCTCTCAGGCTGTGTATCAGGCTGAACCGGCCACGCCGGACAATCCTGACGCACCGGAGGTCAAGAATTCAATCAGGACAGCAGAGGCTTTCGCCAAGTTCATCAACGATGCCGTGGATATGACCGAAACGGACGTCTGGACGGTTGACGCTGATATCGATATGGAGGGTGCAAAGCTTGCTCCTGCTGCTGCTTTCAGCGGTGTGCTTAACGGAAACAACCACCGTATCTACAACTTCACGGTTGAATCTGACAATGAATATGTGGGCCTTATCCTTAACAACTACGGAACCATCAAGAACATCACGTTCGGTTCTGCAGACGGCAAGAAATACGACGGCAGGACGGTGATCTCCGCTGTTGAAGGAAAGGGTGGAAATCACACCGGTCTCGTGGCTGTCAATTCCGGAAAGATGGAAGGAGTTGTCAATTTCGCTAACATCAAGTTTACTGCGTCAACGACTCCTACTGATTATGTGGGTACCGGCGGAATTGCCGGCGGCGCAGCAAATGGCGCTGTGTTCGAGGGCTGTGTGAACTATGGTAAGCTCGAAGGATCCGGAGAGGTCAAGGTCGAGTTCAGCTTCGGAGGTATTCTCGGTATCGCCAAACTTGTCGCCGGCGACCTGGTTACAGTTTCCAACTGTGTGAACAACGCCGATATTGACCTTAACGTGTATATCTCAAAGGTTCTTATGGCCGGCGGTATCATTGGACGTACAAACTTCCACGTGGTAATTGAAAATTGTACCAATAATGGCAATATCACGTATACTACCGAGGTGGCTCCAAAGACTTGGGCTTCATTCGGCGGAATCGGAGGATCCCTCTATAACGGATCAGAGGTTATCGGCTGCCGCAACAACGGAGCGGTTTCTTCAGACCTCTGTCAGGTTAACAGAATGGGTGGAATCCTCGGCGTCCTCAATTCCGGTGGCCTCATCAAGAATTGTGTGAATGCTGCCGATGTATCAGTCCGTCAGGAGGCTGCAAATGCCAACTGGCAGTCTATTGGTGGTATCTTGGGATTCCAGGAGAAGGCCAATGCCGATCCGGAAGTTCCGAACCTTGTTGAAGGTAACGTCAACAAGGGACGCGTTTCATTCTTCGGTACAAATGCAACTACACACGCCAATAAACTCAATATCGGAGGAGTCGTAGGAATGACAAGCCTTAAGATTACAGTGAAGGATAATGAGAATCAGGCTTCAGTTACAGCTGTTAACAATGCTTCCGGCGTAGTATTCGCCGGAGGTGTCATCGGCGCATTCTACAAGGGCGAAGGCCTTGTAGCCGAGGGTAACATCAACAGCGGAAACGTCACCCTTAAGGGCAATTCCACCTCTAATGCCCTCGGTGGAGTGATAGGTGGTTCTTTAGTCGCAACCAATTCTATATCAGGCAATAGTTCAAGTTCAACACTTACTTGCAACAACGCGGCCCTCACCGGTGCCGTCGTCGGCACCAATATCGGTGAAGTGAAGGACAACAAGGCGGCAGGTATCATCAATGGTACCGTTATCACGGCAGAGAATGTGGCAAGTCTCGCCAGTGGTTCCGGTAGTAGCGTCGCAGCAGTGAATACCACGCTTGCTGATTAACCAACAGCCGTATTATGGGCAGTCCCGATGGTTGTGAAACGTCGGGACTTTTTTTTAATATGGCGTATTTTTATAACTTTGGACGCCAAATGTGTAAATAACGACTAGAAAAACTATATATCAGACAATGATTTCTAAAGAGTATCTTGATAAATGCCTCGCGCTCGCAACCGACACGAAGGTGTTTGAGATGGGCTCGGATATCCTTGACAGAGTTCCTTCTGTCTTCGTCCAGCAGTTCCCTGGCCGCAGCGCCATATTAATAACAGACAAGAATACCTGGAGGGTAGCCGGAGAAAGAGTCTTCGAAGAAATGCACAAGGCCGGAATTCAGGCCAAGTCTTTTATAATTCCGGAGGACAAGTTCCACGCTGAGTGGAAGTATGTCGAGATGGTCGAGGCTCAGGTCAAGGCATCCGGAGACATCGCCATTTCAGTCGGCTCCGGTGTCATCAACGACCTCTGCAAACTTGCGTCACATCATCTGAAGCAGAGCTATCTCTGCGTTCCTACAGCTGCATCAGTTGACGGCTATTCTTCTTTCGGAGCCTCCATCACCTTCGAGGGCCTCAAGCAGACCTTCGAGTGCCCGGCTCCTGTTGCCATCGTGGCTGATTCCAAGGTCATCGCATCCGCTCCTAAGCATATGACGGCCGCGGGCTATGCCGACCTCGCCGCCAAGGTCCCTTGCGGAGCCGAGTGGATGATCGCAGACCTCTTCGGCACTGAGCCTATCATTCCAGATGCCTGGCACGTGCTCCAGGATGTCCTCGATGACATTCTCAGCCGACCTGAGGCAGTAGCTGCAGGCGATCCCGATGCTATCGGCGACCTCTTCGCAGGCCTTACCCTCAGCGGCATAGCTATGCAGATCGCCCGTTCAAGCCGTCCTGCTTCCTGCACAGACCATCTCTTCAGCCATTATCTCGATATGACCGAGCACCGTTTCAAGGGAGAGCTCCAGAGCCACGGTTTCCAGGTTGCCATAGGCACGCTTACGATGTGCGCCTTCTTCGATGAGTTCCTCAAAATGGACCTCACCAAGATTGATGTCGATGCCTGTGTTGAGGCCTGGCCTTCTCTCGATGAGGAGGTTGACCGTGCCCACGATATCTTCAAGCACTTTGTCAACACCGAGCTCGGTGCGACTGAGATCAGAAAGAAATATGCCGACAAGGAGGGTGTCCGCCGTCAGCTTACTCTCGTGAAGGAGAACTGGCCTGCCCTAAAGGAGCAGTACCGCAAGCAGGTGTGGCCTTTCGAGAAGATGCGCAAGGCTTTCGCCACGGTCGGCGCTCCTGTCGAGCCTATGGACATCGGCATTACCCGCGACCAGCTCCTCGCCATCGTGCCTTTCACCCAGCTGATGCGCTACCGCATCAATCTGCTGGACCTCGCCAAGCGTGCACGCATCTATGACGAGCTCGTCGCAGCCGTCTTCACCAATGGCGGCGCCTGGGATATCCGTAATCAGTAGAATAATATAAAATAGTCAGGAGATTTCGCCGCGGATATTGGTCTGGAGGTATTTCTTGACAGTATTGTTGTCGGAGGTTTTGCCCATCAGGAAGAAGAGTTTTCCGAGGGCAGCCTCCGTCGTCATATCTCCTCCGCCTATTACACCTTCATTTGCCAGGGCTTTGCCTGTGGCATAGAGGCTCATATTGACCTCGCCTGATAGGCATTGGGTTACATTGATGACGATCTTGTCGTCCTTGGCGATTGCTTCGTGGACTATGGATATGAACCAGTCCTTGGAGATTGCGTTACCTGAGCCGTAGGTCTCGATTATGACAGCTCTGGTTTCCGGGCCGCAGAGAATGTTCCTGACGACCTGCGGGGTGATTCCAGGATGGATTTTCAGGATTGATACTCGTGTATCAAGTTTTGTATGGATTGTGAACGGTGCATCCGGTTCCGGACGTCGGATGACCGGGTTGTTGTATTTGATGTCGATGCCCGCTTCTGCAAGAGGAAGGCAGTTCGGGGAGCGGAACGCATCGAAGGCCACGGAATTGACCTTGGTGCTTCTGTTTCCCCGCAGCAGCTGGGAGTTGAAGTATATAGCCACTTCAGGCACTCTTGCCCTGCCTTTCTTGTCTTTGGCCGATGCAATTTCTATTGCTGATACGAGATTCTCCCTGCCGTCCGTTCTGGTGCGTCCTATCGGCAGCTGGCTTCCGGTGAAGATCACAGGCTTTGCAAGATTCTCCAGCATAAAGCTCAACGCCGAAGCTGAATATGCCATCGTATCCGTTCCGTGCAGGATTACGAATCCGTCATACAGGTCATATTTTTCTTTTATGAGTTCAGCCAGCTGCTGCCACAGGCCAGGCTCTACATCCGATGAGTCTATGAGCGGGTCAAATGTATAAGAATCAATCTTGCAGGCGAACCTGCTGAGTTCAGGGACTTCATCGAGGATTCCGCTGAAGTCGAATGGTACGAGGCCGGAGCGTTCGCTCTCCTCCTTCATTCCGATGGTACCACCAGTGTATATAAGCAATATAGACGATCTCATAGTTCTGGTATATAAAACTAAATATGCCTAAGTCAAGCATTGGATAAGGATGGGTATTTGACGCGCAAGTAGAGATTAGGTAAGCATAAGCAAGATGAAGATGCCAAGGGAGATGAGCCCTATAATAATATCGGTTATGAACGATTTTTTGTCTTCGTTTGATAACGTAACCTTATAGCTGGGGTGATGATTACCATAACGGTCGATACCATACTCGTTGTATCCGTACTTATTGTATCCGTGCCAATCAATTCCAGCCTCGTTGTATCGTTCTCCCGTTTTCCTGTAGAAACCTTCCCGGTCAAACCCTCTCTCATCCAGCCCATCTGCATCATAACCTTCCCAATCATATCCAGAGGTGTTAAATGGTGAAGATGTCTCCCTATGGATGTGCATACGGTCAAATCCTCTCGGATCATATCCTTCCCTATTATATCCGTCAGCGTCGTATCCGTCAGGGTCATAACCATTTGCGTCCAAATCGTACA
>JAILCZ010000163.1 GCA_024689985.1 Bacteroidales bacterium
CACGACCAACCTTGGCGAGTCGGCAGTAGGAGAAGGAGGATACCCTTATGCTTTGGGAGAAACTGTTCCTCACCCCGAATTCAGACATAGTTGGGCCTTTTATCCTTGGAATATTAACAATAATAAAGCTTGCTGTCCAACTCCCGTAAGTGGCGCAACGGATGCGGCTACGGCCAATTGGGGCACAGAATGGTGTATGCCCACCGTTGCTCAGTGGGATGAGCTTTTAAGCACTGACAATGCGACGAGATCATATATTACAACCTATACAAAAGGCGGGATAAAATTCACAAGCACAAGCAACTCAAACTTCATTTTCCTCCCGTTTTGTGGCGTATATGGTGATGATGGGAATGCTGGTTATACGCACATCGGCTATTATAGGTCAAGTGCTGAGACGCCCTACGAATTATATAATCATACAGGATATGCCAAAAAATCAGGAAGTTACAGACTAGGTCTTCAAGTCCGTCCAGTCCGCGCTCAATAGCCTCCCGCAAAAGAAAACGGGCGGAAAATTTGCAAGGCGTGCGAATTTTGAGAACTAATAAAAGCCTGTTCCAATCGGAACGGGCTTTTTTTGTGTCCCGAAACTTCATCTCAAATATTTATTATTCACCAAACGGGGGCTCTGCTTGGATTTTAGCTGCGGAGGTGGGCTAGTTGTTGAACTTGAAGGCCTCCCAGGCAGGGAGGCTGTTGCCCTCGAAGTCGAAGAGTGCGGAATTCTGATTGACCGTGCCGTTGTCGTAGTTGGAGATCGTGGCCTCGGTCTGATTCCAGGAGTAGGTCCAGTTGGTGAGCTTCACAGCGATTGGATCCCAGTAGAGGAGGCCGATTATGCGCTCGGACTTCTTCACATCGTTGATGAGCTCCTGCATAAAGTTCCTCTGGTTCTCCTTCGAGGCAGGGTAGATGCTCTCGTAGATGCCCTGGTCCTTGAGCTGGCCCTCCGTGTGGTAGTAGGTCTCGGAATTCCAGTTGGCTCCGGTCTCCATAATCATCACCTGCTTGTCATAGGCGACGGCTATGGAATCCATTGTCTGCCTGAGGTCCGCGGTCGTCATCGTCTTGGTCCAGAATGGATAGTATGATGTGCCTATGATGTCGTACCTTGCATCGGCCTCGTCAAGTGCATCGAGAAGGCGGCTGTGGTCGCACTGAGGATTGCTCACGTGGACGGCAATCTTGGTCTGAGGGGCAATCTCCCGGACAGCCTGGGCCCCGGCCTTGAATATCTCCGCAAACTTGTCGTACCTGCAGTAATATTCCGGATCGAAGTCCTTGCCCTCGGTGCCGCCTCCGTAGAAGATGCCTCCGTTGTTCTCATTGCCGACAGACACATAGTCCGGAGTGGTATCCTGCTCCTTCATCTTCTTCATCACCTCATAGGTGAATCCGTGTACGGCCATTATCAGCTGGTCGAAGCTGTATCCCACCCACTCGTGAGGGCGGTTCTGCCTTGCAGGGTCTGTCCAGTAGTCACTGTAGTGGAAGCTGAGCCAGATCTTCAGCCCTGCATTCTTGGCCTTTAGCGCAAGGCGGTAGGCATCAGTCTTGGTTACGAATCCCGGCGTCATAAAGCAGGACGGGCAGAAGTTCTCATTGCCCGGATCGTTGAAGATTCTCAGCCTTAGGATGTTCCAGCCGTTGTCCACGGCTATGTCCACGGCGTCCTTAATTTCGCCGTTCTCTTTGTAGATGGCTCCGCCGGCAAGCTGCATATTCAGCCTGGCGTAATCACCTCCGAACAGAAATTCCCTCGGCGTCGATCGAGTCAGCTTGTAGCCGTCGGTTATCTTGTACTGCGCAGGCGATTTCCCCGCAGTCTTTACCTTGATGACGCATTTGCCACCCTTGACCTTCACTCCGCGGATGATGTGCTCCACTTCATTTCCATACTGAAGCGAAGTCATCCTCTCCTTCTCGAACCGCGACTGCGCAGTCACGTACACGACATCGCCTTCCAGGGCCCTCGTCGCCTTGAATGATACATCGTAGTATCCGTCTGAGAGGCCTTTTATCACTGTCTTTTCACCGCCTTTGTCTCCGCCGTCCCAGCAGGACACAACAGTCATCGTGGCCGCAATGGCCAAAATAATCTTCGCCAGAATTTTTTCGGACTTGATAGTCATCTCGATTTGATTATTAATATCAGTGCTATAAATTCCAGGCGAGCTGATCGAACAGTCGCCTTGTAGTGTAATGTCCTACAAGATACGGATTTTAATTTAAAATGTGTAAAAAAAACACAACCCTCGAAAATGCGAAAGTTGTGCTTGGTGATTAATCAGTATGTTTTATTTGTATTAAGTATTAGGTTCTCAGAAGAGGCTGCCGCCCAGAACCGATAGGTGCCCGGAACCAGGGACCACCCTGAATCCGTCCATTGCTCCAGAGGGTTGATTGCAGTTTCAAGCTTTACCATCACGTCAGCCGTTTCACCAGGAGAAAGCAGCTTCGTCTTGCTGAAGGCGCATAGCTCGTACTTAGGTCTTGTGCTGTCGCCGCCCGGTTTCTCCACATAGAACTGTACGACTTCACGTCCTGGACGGAGACCTGTGTTCTTGACTTTGACGCATAAGGTATTGTCCTCGATCCTGAAATCGGAATATTCGAAAGTGGTGTAGCTGAGTCCGAATCCGAAAGGATAGAGAGGCTTCACTCCAGCGGTCGTGAAATAGCGGTAACCCACCATCAGGTCCTCCTCGTAGCGGACGGTATTGATCTCTCCGCTTGACAGACCGAAGTTCTTGGAGGAAGGAATGTCGTGGTAATTCTTCGCGAAGGATACCGGCAGCTTTCCTGAAGGGTTGACTGTGCCTGAAACGATGTCGGCAATCGCAGAGCCGGCCTCCTGACCCGGGAGCCAGGCGAGAAGGATTGCGTCAACCTGGTTCTCAAGTCCCGTGAGCTCGACAGGAGCTCCGATATTCAGGACGACGATCACAGGCTTGCCCTTGCTGTGGAATTCCTTAGAGACTCTCTTGACGAGAGACTGCTCCTGGTCTGAGAGAAGGTAGTCTCCCTTTGCCTCGGAACGGTCTCCGCCTTCTCCGCTCATTCGTCCGATCGTGATGATGGCGGCGTCTGACGATGATGCCGAACGAATCATCTCATTGCTGACGCTCATCTCCTCGACAGTCGGAATGACCCAGAAGTATTCCTCAGGAAGTTTTGCCTTCTCTTCGGCGATATAGTTCTTGTATGCTGCCGCAAGATCCTTGTCCAGGGTGTAGCCTGCGCCTGCGAGTCCCTTGTCAAGGTTGATCTTGTAGGCGCGGTTGACATAGCCCGAACCCGAGCCTCCTGGCTGGATGTCGTAGCCGTAGTTTCCGAAGAGGGCGACGGTCTTGGTCTCCAGCGGAAGCGCTCCGTTGTTATGGAGAAGGACCATTCCTTCAGTCGCGGCGTTCAGCGAGATAATTGCGTGTGCGAAAAGGTCTGGATCGTTCTTGTAGGCATAGCCCTTGACCCTTGGCGTCTTCGCCAGAACCTCGAGAATATGCTTTACGTTCCTGTCCAGTACATCCTCGGACAGTCTTCCGGAAGCGACGGCTTCTTTGAGCTCTTCAATCTGGTTAGGAGTTCCCGGCATAAGGAGGTCGTTTCCGGCTTCCATCTGGAGCACGGGATCATCCGCACCGAACCAGTCCGTCATTATAAAGCCCTGGTACCCCCATTCATCGCGCAATATATCTGTCAGGAGCCACTTGTTCTCAGAGGCATAAGTTCCGTTAATCTTGTTGTAGGAACTCATTACTGTCCAGGGCTGTGCTAACTTGGTAACTAATTCAAATCCACGTAGGTATAACTCGCGTAATGCCCTTTCGGATATTATCTCGTTAATACCGTTTCTATAAAGCTCCTGATTATTTGCGGCAAAATGCTTCACAGATGTACCGACGCCGTTGGACTGTACTCCATTCACATAAGCGGCGGCCGTAAGTCCGCTCAGAAGTGGATCTTCGCTGTAATACTCGAAGTTTCTTCCCGTAAGCGGATTTCTCTGAATGTTCATACCTGGAGCGAGAAGGACGTCCACGCCATAGCGCAGGACCTCGTCACCGATGGCCGCTCCAACTTCCTTGACTATCTCCGTATCCCAGGTCGATGACAAAAGGGTACCGCCTGGAAATGCCGTGCAATAATATGTCGTGGAGTCGTTTTCCCTTCGAGGATCGATTCTCAGTCCGGCAGGACCGTCGGCATATACTATCGCAGGTATGCCGAGCCTCTCTATCGGGAATCCGTCTCCGGCTGCACCGGGAACCTGATTCTTCGAAAGGGCAGTCGCTTCCTTCGATCCGGGATAATCAGCCCTGTTGTTCACGCCTGGTGCAACGGGCGGCGGAGTCGCCGTCTGGGTAAAGGTCCCGACGACCGTCCTTACTTTTTCGTCCACACTCATTTGCCCCACAATCTTTTCCACGGGACTGTCCCCAAGTTTCGGGGTGCAAGATACAGCCATCAGAATCATAGCAATCAGAACATCTGTTTTCATAGCAGATACTTTTTTCGTTAATTATTGTTTTCCGGCTCCTTCCATTATGCCCTTGAGGACCCACGGAGCCTGTACTTTCATTCCTTTGAACCGGTTGAATATTCCATACTTTTCCATTCCGAGTCCGAAGGTGTTGTTGTCCCATACGAATGTCGAGAAACCACGCTTCATCGCTTCGGAAACATATACGCGGCAGTAGTAGGTGATGTTTTCGTGCACCTCCTCCAGGGACGCCGAACTCCTGTGGTCGGTAACGCCCCATTCGCCGATGACGACTCCGAGTCCGGCCTCACCCCACTGAGCAGCCGCCTTGTCGAATTTTGCGCGCAGGGTAGCCTCGTCGTTCCAGATGTCCTGGGTTCCCAGGCCTGCGTAATCCCAAGGCTGGTAATAATGGAACTCTACACTCATATAGTCATTACCGTTTTCCGGAAGGTCTTTCGGGATGATCATCTGTCCGTCAAGGCCGAAGTCCGGATTGCAGACATAGGTCTGGACAAGCAGGTGCCTTTTCAGGTTCTTTCCGCCGGTTGAACGGACGATGTCCACGAATGTCTGGTTATAGGCGTTCTGTACTTCGAGATTCTCCGCCGTAGGAGCTCCCCAGTTGTCACGGATGTGCACCTCGTTCGTCCCGGCAAAGGCGACGCGCTCGTCGTAGCCGCCGAATTCGGAAGCGATGTTCATCCAGAGCAGAGCCAGTTTCCGGCAGTTCTCTTCCTTGTATTCGTATGTCGGTCTTCCTTCCAGCCACTTGTCGTGGTGAGTGTTCAGGATCACCTTCATATCCTCCCTGAGGCAGTAGTCGATGACTTCCTTGACGCGGCTGACCCATTCTTTGTCCACGCTCATCGCGTTCGCGTTCGTGATATGGCATTGCCAGCGCACAGGAATTCTCACCGCATTGAATCCGGCTTCCTTCACCGCCTTGATGACCTTCGCGGTCACCCGGGGATTACCCCAGGCGGTCTCGGCATTCACCGAACCCTCTATGCAGGACAGCTGAAACGATTCTGATTCGGTGTTCGCCGCCGAACATTCCAGTTGGTTGCCCAGGTTCCATCCTACGACTCCTTCGTTCCACTGCTTCGCAGTAGGGAAGACTGAGTCAGGATTCTGTGCTTTTATTGATTCTGTCTGGCAAGCCAAAAGACCTGCCAGAAGAACCGTTGATAATATGAATCTCATTTTATTCAGCCGTGATTCTGGTGATTGTATAACCATTGCCGACGAAGAGCACACCGTTCTGCGCATTCATAAGTTCAATTGAATAGGCAGTGAGGGTGAATTCGAGTTCCATCGGTTTGTCAATGGTGATGTCTCCACGGTTAGGGTCGCCTTCTCCCGTGAGGATGTTGTTCCACCAGGCCGTTGTCATAGTTCCCTGACCGGCATCGGCGCCTGTCTTGTCAACGACGGCCTTTACGGTCGTTCCGGCGGTGACGAGGGATGACATAGTCTCCTTGAGAGCATCGAACGGGGTGCCCCAGGTTACGTCGAATGATCCTTCCCAAAGCGTCACTGCAGAAGTCAATGTGACTGCGCAGGTCTCATTTCCTGAGAAGCTGACAGCCTTGTTGTCAGTTGACTTGCCGCTGAGCGTATAATCGCCGGCCTCAAGTGAAGGACAGGTGAATACGAGCTCGTCGTATGACTTGCTGACGATGGTGGCTGACTCTCCGCCGAGGGTGAGCGAACCTACGTTTTCGAGGTTGATACCGTTCAGCGTAACGTCTGCTCCCGGCTTGCATCTGACTGATGTCGTGGTCACGAATGGGTCAGAGCTTGCGGATACGGTGTAGTTGCCGTAGGTCGTACCCTCATTGCCGTTGATGGCATAGACTCCGCCGTAGCGTGTTCCAGATGCGTCCTCAAGGTAAACAGGATAGGCTCCTGCCGCAAGGGATGCCGGAATCGTATAGTCAATCTGGCTGGCCGTGCACTGGTCGATGGTGACTGCAGTGCTGCCGAGATACATCTTGGTCACGTTCTGGAGGTTGACTCCGGTGACTGTAGCTGCCTTTCCCGGGGTGCCGAGGCGGTTGGCGATCAGATCATCGAGGATTGGATCGCCGTCGGACGGACGGACTGCCACGGTAAAGCTTCTGGTGGTGGAAAGTCCCTTCACTGTCGTCGCCGTGACTACGACCGGATGTATTCCGGCGAGCAGGGCCATATCTATTTCTTTGCTTTCAAGGACGTTTTCGCCGTCGATGTTCCAGGTGACCGTCGTGTAGTCAACAGGAGTTGCGATGATTTCAAATGTGAAATTAGCCGTCCTTTCTATGGATGTAAGCTGGGCTGGTTCGCCGTTCACCCATTCAGGAATGTCTGTATTGAGGATGCGTGGCGCATCATCTGCCGAAGCCGTTGCGAAAGGCTCGTTGTCCTTATCACAGCCCGCAAATGCGAGGGCTGCAATGGCTGATGTGGCGAGTATTCTGAAATATGTTTTCATTTCCGGTTAGTTTTTAGCATTATTCAAAATGACCATCATTGGCGTCCCACCACACGCGGGTGTGCCAGTTGTCGGTACCATTGAGAGGTGCGCGGTTGACGGCCTCTTTGTACTTCTCGGTATTGTACTTGGACTCAAGGTTAGGATACTTGAGGCGGACAGGTGTGCTGAGGTCGTCATCGTCATAGGTGAAGCCTCCGAACTTGTCGAGTCTCGTACGGTCCATAAGGACTGGATAGTCTGCACGCCTGAGGTTTGCCCAGCACTCTGAAGGGTTGGTAAGATGAAGGATCCAAGCCTGAGTGTTGATGGTGTTCCTTGCGTTGACCGAGAGAGGGTTCGCAGTGACGAGGGCGTCGATGAAGGTCGCGGTCGCAGTCTCTGAAATCTTCTGGGCTGCAGGGAGATAATGTGTGTTGAGAAGTTCGATTGAAGCCTGGACACCTGCGCGGAAATGGCTTTCAACCGTACCGCTTACGTTCCATCCCTTGTCTTTTGCCTCTGCAAGGAGGAATTCGGTCTCTGCGCTTGTCAGGAGGATTCCTGGACGCTGAGGACGCTCGAATTCAACAGAGAGGAAAGGACGGATCATACGTGCAGGGTAGTTGTTCTGGTCGTATCCTGCTGAAGGGTCTTCAGCCACGATTCTTTCGAGGGTAGGAATCTCGCTGTTCGCAGGGGCGTTGACCCAGTTGTTGTACCAGGCTGCTCCAGGGTTGCAAGGATGTGATCCTTCGCCCACTCTTTCTTCCCAGGCTCTCACTTCGTCGGTTACGTCGATGTTGCCGAGGTCGTCAGGAGCGACTTCGCTGCGCTTGGTGTTGATGTAGTGGCGGCAGATTCTGTAAAGACGAGGGTCTGCCGTGTTCTTCATCTGGTTGAAGAGGGTGGCGCATACGAATGACGGAGAGGTAGGATCCTGTCCATAGAGGATTTCTCCGAGAGCGTTCACGCGGAAGTCGAGGTCTCTTGCGCCTTCATAGAGGGTGAAAGGACTTTCAGTGTAGATGATGTATGCATCTTCGTCAGCTGACGAGATGTAGGCGCCGTCTTCTGTCGCAGCCTCGAATTCTGACTTTGCCTTGGTAGGATTGACGTCAGAGATTCGCATTGCGAAACGCATTCTGAGGGAGTTTGCGAATTTCTTCCACATTTCGGTGTTGCCGCCGTAAGCGGTTACGTCTCCGGTGATTCTGTCAGAGCCGCTGCCGAGCTGTGCGACGCAGGCTTCGAGTTCAGTGAAGAAGAAGTCGTAGATCTCCTTCTGGGTGTCGTATTTCGGTGTTGAGACGCCTCCGACATATCCGAGACCTGCCTCTGAACAAGGTACGTCTCCGTAGGTGTCGGTAAGGATTGACATCATATAGACGCGGTGTATCCTGAGAACTGCGTTGAGGTTCGGAGAATCTGCGGTGTTCGCGATTCCGTCAACGAGGTTCTTGATGCCTACGCTGTAGAATTCGTTCCAGAGCTGGCTCATCTGGTCGTTGTCAGCGTGAACGGAACCAGCATAGTTGGTAACGTTCCAGCCGCCGGCCATATGCTGCGTGAAACCTGTGATGTAGCTGCGGTATGTGTCCATAAAGCCGAAATCACCGTATGTCTGCAGCAATGCCGTAGTAAGGAGGCCGTTGGAATTCAGGAAAGTCGCCTTGGATTTATCCGTATTGATGTCCTCCATATATGTGTCACTGCAAGAGGCGAAAAGAAGGGCCAGAGCAGGGATAAGTGCTATAATCTTTTTCATAATGCTAGAATTTTACATTGACGTTGATACCGAAGCTTCTACGTGAAGGTAGTGAGCCGTACTCGAGACCAAGACCGGAGGTGTTGTATCCGGAATCAGGGTCAATGTTAGGAATGTTCTTCCAGACGATGAACGGGTTGCGGGCAACGAATGATACGTTGAGGCCCTTGATTGCATTGCCGAGCATCTTTTCAGGGAAGCTGTAGCCGAAGGTGATCTCGCGGCATTTCACATATGAGTTGTCATATATGAACATACTTGGAGCATTCTGTGAAACGCTTGACCAGTAGCTTTCCGGGTTCACAGGGATGGTGTTCTTGCTGTAGGTGCCGTCACCGTTGTCAATGACTCCGTCGACAATGTAGCCGGTCGCATTGCCGGATGCCTTCCAATCGTCGATGCTCTTGCCTGCTGCGAAGCGTCTGTCCTCTGACAGGTACCATTCTTCACGGCCAGCGAGGGTCTCCTTCGCCTTACCTGTCTGGTATGCTGAACGCATTGACATTGAGAAGATGTCTGCTCCGACCTTCACGTCGAATGATGCGGAGAGGCGGAAGTTCTTGTATGACATCGTTGAGTAGAATCCTCCGGTCCAGTCCCAGGATGAGTTTCCGAGGGTGCGGAGGGTGCTGTCGAACTTAGGAAGACCTGTCGCCGGGTTGATGATTACCTGTCCGGCTTCGTTCCTTACGACGTCAGGACCCATTATCGAACCGTAGTTCTGACCTACTTCAGCTCCCACTGATACGTTGCACCAGCTTGCTCTTTCAAGCTCGAAGTAGTCCATATTTTCCACGAGTTCCTTGACCTTGTTGCTGTTCTTTGAGAAGTTCACTCCAAGATCCCAGGCGAAGTCCTTGTACTGGAGGGCGCGTCCGTTGACGGCGAGTTCTACTCCGCGGTTCTGGATGGCTCCTGCATTGACAAGTCGTGATGAATATCCGCTGGCTGCCGATGAGGCGAGGGCGATGATCTGGTCGCGTGACATCTGGTCATACCAGGTGAGGTCGAAGCCTACGCGGTTCTTGAGGAATTTCATCTCAAGACCAAGTTCGTATGAGGTGGTCATAGTCGGCTTGAGATTGGTGTTCGGCTGAACGGTGTTGTTGATTCTGCCGATTACGTGGCCAGGGTATGAGTACTTGGCCGTAGAGTAGTTGAGGCTGAGCTGGTAAGGATCAGTGTCGCTTCCGACCATTGCCCAGGAAGCGCGGATCTTACCATAATCCATCCATTTTGTCTTGATGAGCTCGGAGAATACCCAGCTGCCTGAGAATGAAGGATATACGTAGATGTTGTTTGATACCGGAAGGCTGGATGACTGGTCCATTCGGACGGTAGCCTCAAGGTAGTAGGTGTGGTCAAAGCCGATGCTTGCGCTTGCGAAAGCTGAGTTGATCTGCTTTGTGTAGGTGTCTTCCTGAACGCTCTGCTCCTCGTAGTTCATAATGGCGATGATGTCGTCCATCTGCTGGCTGAGGCCTGAGAACGTAGAGGTGATGTTGTTGACTTTGAAGAGGTTGGCTCCGACAGTCGAGTTGAAGTCGAATCTGCCCCATTTGTTGTTGTAGAGGGCGAGGACTTCGGCGTTGATTGTGCGGTTGTTGAAGATTCTCTTCTCAAGGGATCCGGCTGAGCGGCCAGGTGTAGTGCGGTTGATGAAGTCCGTGAAGGACATCATATTCATATCGGTACCGATGGTGCCCTGGAACTTGAGGTTCTTGTTCACGTTCCAGACGGCGCGTCCGGTAAGACGGAACACGTCCTTTCCAGAGGTGTTCTTGTTCTTGTAAAGATCCCAGTATGGGTTCTTGTTGTACTGGTCGTTACCGTTCCAGTTGGCGTATGTGCCGTCCTCGTTCTGGTATTTCTTGAGCCATTCCTGGTTGTAGGTGCCGGCGAGCGTCATAAGGTTCTTGCCGACGTTGCTCTGTGAGTCTCCGAGGGCTGGACGGTTTTTGACGTCCTCGCGTGTGTAGTTGGCTGTGAAGTCAACGTCCACTGGGCCGAGGGCTGAGTTTACGCGGAGGTTGAAGTTGTCACGGCTCATCTTCGCGTTAGGAAGGATGTCGCGGTTGCGCATATCGGTGAACGAGAAGCGCATTCCGGTCTTGCCTGAGCCGCCTGAAAGAACGACGGTGTTCTGTGAGGTGAGACCTGTGCGGAAGAATCCTGACGTGTTCTCAGGATACATAAGGAACGGACGGACTGTGCCGTCAAAGTATGTCACAGGGTAGTTGTCCGCCTTAGGACCCCAGCTGCTGTTGGTTCCTGACGCTGCGTCAGGGGAGTACTGGCCGTTGTTGCCCATACCATATACCTGCTGGATGTTGTCCCACTTGGCGAGCTGGCGGTCGATCGTGAATGATCCGTTGTATTCTACGCTGAATCTTTCAGAGTCGGCCTTCTTCGTGGTGATGAGGATGACGCCGTGTGAGGCGCGGCTACCGTAGAGAGCGGATGCCGCAGGTCCCTTGAGGACTGTCATATTCTCGATGTCGTCAGGGTTGATTGCTGAGATTCCGTCTCCGAGGTCATATCCGCCTGCCGATCCGGCGCTTCCGAAGTTCGTATTGTCGAGCGGCACACCATCTATGATATATAGAGGCTGGTTGTTGCCGGTCATTTCAGTATTACCACGAAGCATAACCCTTGTCGATCCTGATGCTCCTCCGGCTGTCTGTGTGACCACGAGGCCCGCTACCTTTCCGGCGAGGGAGTTGATGACATTGGTTTCCTTCGCTTTTGTTAGTTCTGATCCCTGCACCTCGCTGAGGCCGTATCCAAGCGCTTTCCTCTCACGCTTGATGCCAAGGGCCGTTACGACCACTTCGCTGAGAAGCTGGGCATCTTCTTTGAGCAAAACCTGCATTCCGTCCTGAGCAGGTACGAGTTTCGTCTCATATCCGATGAAACTGACCTCCAGAAGGATGCCTGGTTCACATTCAATTGAAAATTCGCCATTGACTCCGGTTACTACTCCTGTCGGGGTTCCGGGGATCTTCACGGTCGCTCCTGTCAGAGGACCCAGATCATCGGCTACATTTCCTTTCAGGACCTTGACGGGTCCGTCAGCCATCGCTTGGCTTGCCTGAAGCAGAGACAATACGATGAAGCACAGAATTAAGAGTGATTTTTTCATAAAGGGTTATAGTTTTGTGTAATTTGTGTCAGCGTCCAGCGACTTTTGTCAAAATCGAGACATAAATCGTTTTCTGCCTTTGCAAACTTACTCCACAACTATCCCTAAGGGGGTTCGAAGGCTAATAAAAAAGGTTTCAAAAATGACTTTGTCAGAATTGAAACCTTTTTTGTCAGTTTTTATACCTTGACGGGGATACCCCGAAATGTTTCTTGAATACCGTGCTGAAGTATTTCGGATTGTCGAATCCCACCATCTCGGATACTTCCGTCACGCTCTTTCCTTCCGCCAGCAGCACCGCCGCCTTTTCCATCTTGATGAATCGTATGAAGTCCTGAGGTGACTCTCCGGTATAGGTCTTCAGTCTCACATACAGGTAGGTCCTGCTCATTCCCAGCTCGCGGCACAGGTCCTCGATGCTGAAGTCAGGCTCCGCCAGATGTTCCACCACCACCTTGGTCACCGTATCCACGAATCCGTTTCCGGCATTGTTCTCGTCCTGGTCATCCCCGGCCTCATCCGGATCATCCGACACCGCAGATCCTTCGCCGATTGAGTTGCTGCGCACCATCTGCTTGTACCAGGTGTGCAGGTTGTGGATCCTCCAGGCGCCGATGAAGGCTCCGATTACCAGCAATACGTAAACCGTCCACATCCACCAGGTGTTCCAGAACGGCTGCGCCACCACGATCTTCACGGAGGTGTCGCTAAGCACGTTCTTCGACGACTTGCTCACGCTCCTCACCCTTATTATATGTGTTCCGCTGCCTACTTCCACGAATCGGAAGTTGCCGTTGTCGGATGTGTTGCTCCATTCACCGTCGTCCACCTGGTACTGATAGGCTATGTCCTTCTGGTATCTGATGTTGACGCTCTCGAAGTACAGTTCGAAGGTGTTCTCATTGTGGCTCAGCCTGAGGACCTGGTCCTTGTCCATCAGTCTCCTGAGCTTGGCAGTCCTTTCCTGCTCGTCCTTTCCGCTGAATGATCCTCCTATCAGGTGTACCGGAGCATTGTATGAGATGTCCTCAAGCTTTCCCGGGTCCAGCTTCACGGCTCCGTCGGTGCTTCCCAGGATGAGCTTTCCTCCGGCTGTCAGTTTCGCCGCGCCTCTGATGTATTCTTTGTTGAGCTCCCAGATGTGTTTGAGTGATGTTATCTTGTTGGTATTGATGTCGATCTTGCAGAGTCCGTTCTCCGTGCCCACCCACATCGTGTTGAATGCTCCTTTCGTCAGGCTGCACACCCCGTTCGACGGCAGCCCGTCCTTGACGGTCACCTGCCTGCACTCTCCGCCTTTCAGGTTCAGGATGTAGATCCCTCCTCCGTCCGTGGCAATCCACAGGCTTTCTCCCACCTTGCACATATTGAGCACATACCTGTTCGCCGATGCATCCTGCACTCCATTCATATACAGCAGGTCTTCCGTCTCCTCCTTCCCCGGCGTCACGAGCATTATGCCGTCGGCCGTTCCCACCGCTATCTTCCGGCTGCCAGCATTCTTTCCGCTATCAGCTATCTTCCCACTTGTCAGGTTTTCACCATCTTCGAGTTCTATGATGTCCTGCACGTTCTTGACAGGGTAGTATCTGAATCCATTCTCCGTCTTCTCCACCAGGTCACCGTCCAGGCAGCCCATCCAGAGATGCCCGTCCTTGCTCCTAAAAAGTGAGTAGATATGGTCGTCCTTGAGCTGTCCTCCGGCCTTCGAGTACACTTTCGCCGTCCTTCCGCTTCTGTCCATCCTGTGCACTCCTTCGCCGAATGTTCCCAGCAGCAGATGTCCTGCTCCGTCCTCGCATACGTCCAGTACTACCAGGCCCTTCGCCCCCGTCCTCCAGCTGCCGCTTTTCTCATCCCTGATGCTGATTCCGTCGTCCGTTCCCAGCACGGTGCCCCATCCTGGTATTTCTGCCACGCAGTTTATATGGTTGTTCCTGATCGGTCCGGATTCTCCCTTGGTATGCTTTATCAGTTCGACTATGCCTCCGGTCGGCCTTGCCAGGTCTATTCCTCCCGAGTATGTTCCTATGAAGAGGTTTCCCCAGGTGTCCTTCAGCATCGAGTATATGCCGTTTCCGTGCAGTACTCCCCGTTCTCCGTCATTCGCGTTCATATACGCGATTGCCTTCAGTCCGGTTTTGCTCACTTCATATACTCCGAATCCATCCACTCCGAGGAGGACAGTGTTCTTGTCCAGTTCTATGATGTCCCTTACCGGATTGTCCGGCAGTCCTTCGATCTTCTGTACCTTCCCGTCTTTGGTCATCACAGCCGCTCCTGAAGAGAATGCTCCGAACCATACTGCATCCTTCTCTTTGTCGTAGTATGCGAACTCGGCCTTGTAGTCGGTCTGCATCGTCGCCAGACTCTGCCCGCCGTCTTCCAGCTCCACCAGGAAGACTCCTCCTCCAGTGCACAGCAGGTTCGCTCCTTTGTATTTCAGTATGTAGTTGGTCGAGTATCTTTTCAGTATCAGCTTTATTTCGTCGGGCTCATTCCTGTCAATCAGGTATGCCCCTTTGTCCAGTGCCACCCAGATTCCTTTCTCATCCACGTTGATGTGATTCAGGATCACAGGCTCTCCCAGCGTTTTCTCCAGGTCGGCGATTTCTATGAAGCTGTCTGTCTGCGCCTCGTACAGGAATATCTTTCCTTTGTTGTCATAGGCATAGAGTTCGTCTTTTCCGTCTTCGCTTATGTCCAGATGAATCGTCTTTCCTGAAAAGTTCTTGTATGGCGCATCCTCATCCAGTACGTAGTTCTTTATGGTGATGCCGTTGTATCTGTCCACCGTCTTCTTTGTCGACCACCACACCACACCGTCACGTGTCTGGCGTATGCTGAATATATGCGCACCACCAATTCCGTTCTCTACTCCTATATGTGTATAGGTGTATTCCAGAGGTGTCGCATATGTCGGCTGAATTGCAAATAGCAGGAGCGCATTTACAATGATTGCTAGTTTTACATAGGATAGGATTGCTCTCATGGCCTGATTATTCCTAATATAAATTGAATCGACAAGAATCGATGCTTCTCAAATATAATTGAAAAAATCACAAAATTCTTGCATAGTTGAAAACTTATGCATACATTAGCGGTACTATTTATTTGGGGAAAATTTAAATAGATCATTTTTGGGGTTCTGCGCTCGTGTGAGTCCAGGACCTCGTTCTTTTTATATGGTTTTGAGCATCTGTATGACGGCTTCATCTGCCGGCAGCCACTTTACCGAGTCAATATGGTCGATGTCCAGCCATTTTGCCGCCTCGTGTTCTTTGAGGTACAAGTCTCCCTTGAGGATGCTGCACAGAAAGCAGTGCAGGGTAATGTGGAAGGTAGGGTAGTCGTACTCCACGGTCTTGAACAGTCCATCCACTGATATCTCCGTATCGAGCTCTTCCCGAATCTCTCTTTCCAGAGCCTCCTCTGGCGTCTCTCCGGCCTCCATCTTTCCGCCTGGAAACTCCCACCAGTCCTTGAAATCTCCGTACCCTCTCTGTGTTGCGAAGATCTTCCCGTCTTTCCGGATTATTGCTGCGACTACTTCGATATGCTTCATTGTTTCTTCCTCCCCGGCTTGTTTCTTCCTCCCCGGCTTGTTTCTTCCTTCGTTTCTTGTTACTATTGCAAAGATAGCTAAGAACGGATATTTTAAGAACGGATATTATATGAACAACAAATATTATCGCCACTTCAAGGGTAACTATTACAAGCTCCTTTTCATCGCGAAAGACTCGGCTGATCCGGACAGGGAAATAGTCGTTTATCAGGCACTCTACGGAGAACATGGAATCTGGATCCATCCCAAAGAAGAATTCTTTTCAAGTATCGAACGGGAGATTATCGACCCTGTACGGGGCTCAATCCATTATTCGGGCCCTCGGTTCGCAGAAGTATCCGAAGAAGAAGCAAAGTCCACCTCAAAATAATGGGGTGGATTTTTTTTGTTTGGAAAAATACTGACAAGCTTCGTTATGAAGCTCCAAAAGTCGTATTTGAGACTTTGGAATCTTGTGAGACCTTCCTTCAGGCTAGTGGTGACAGAAACTCTTATACTCCGTGGAGTGGCTTTAATCCTTTTAATTAGAACACGCGATGAAAAAGATTTTCGTTTTACTTTCAATTGCTGCCGCATTATGTGCCTGTGAAAAGGATGAGTCAGCTGTTCTATTTTCAGATTGAATTTCGTTGATGCGGATTCCAAGCCGATAGCAGTGCAATCATTGTCAATAGATAGTGCAAATCAATCAATTGCGTTCTGCTATTATCTATTCAGAACGTCCCTTATGGTTATGGGTAATAGTATTAATGTCACTCCTTCCACACC
>JAILCZ010000007.1 GCA_024689985.1 Bacteroidales bacterium
GATCTGCTTCGGCATCTGGGGAACGCCGCCGTGTGCTGCCGGATTGTGTGACTGCGCGTGGTGACCTCCCTCGTGGATGTGGAGAAGGGCCTTGACGAGGTCGGCTTCAGGGAGGGTGATGTCTATGCTTTTGTAGCCTGCAGCGTTGAGGATGGGGGAGGCTCCGTGGGTCAGGACGATGGTCTGCCTCTTGAGCTGGTCGAATTCGCTCTGTTTCTGGAAGAGGATGGTGTCGCTGACGAAGAAATGGACGAAGAATTGCTGCGAATCTGCGAAGAATTCATCGAAGCTGGAGTATGTGCTGAGCTCTACTCCGGGGAACATATCCCACAGAATACTTCTCAGTGCCATACACTCGAGAGTGTCCTCGCTGATTATTGCAATTACAGGGTTCATCATACCGTGCAAATTTACGAAACCTTCTCATAATTAATCAAGTCTGTGATGCAGAAATTAAGTATATTTGTTTTCTATGTTAGGTACGATTACAAATACAGTGTGCATCATTGTGGGCACGATCGCCGGTACCCTTCTCAAGAAGGGCCTCGGGGAAAAGTACAGAGAGGTACTTTATAATGCTATGGGTCTTGCATCCCTGGTTCTCGGCGCGAACGCCTTCGTGGCGAATATGCCGCATAGCGAGTTCCCGGTGCTATTCATCCTCAGCCTTTCCCTCGGCGGAATCGTCGGCACCTGGCTTGACCTTGACGGCAGGGTCACGCGCTTCATCGACAGCCGCTCCGGCGAGGGCTTCGCACAGGGCCTCATCACCGCCTGCCTTCTCTACTGCATCGGCACCTTCTCCATCGTCGGACCTATCCTCAGCGCCCTCAAGGGAGACAACACCTTCCTCTATACGAACTCCACCCTCGACCTGGTCACTTCCACGGTCTTCGCCACGACCTACGGAATCGGTATGATCGTAGCAGCTCCGATTCTCTTCTGCTGGCAGGGTATGTTCTATATGATTGCGAAGCTCGGTTCAACGAGCGCTCTCCTTCAGGGAACCCTCGTTAATGAGCTTTCTATCGTCGGAGGTGTGCTGATCGTCGCATCCGGACTCTCCATCCTGAAGCTGAAGAATTGCAAGACCTTGAATCTTCTTCCTTCTCTCCTTGTTCCGGTGCTCTGGTTCCTGATAAAAGGTTTATTATAAACCGTTTATATTATCGGCTTGAATTGCGCTCCAAAAAAGCGCAATTTTTTTCGTTTGAAACGATTTAATTTTTGTAACTTTAAGTACAAACTTTAAAGCATTATACTATGAACCAGCCTAAAAAAACCAAAGGTTTCATTGTGGAAGTGTTCCACGATCACCAGAATACATTAGACGGCCATGTTCACGAGACTCTCGAATCTGCACTCGAGGTCCTTGGCGGTAACAAAGAGGCAGGCAACATTTATCACATACTCAGTAAACATAGCAGCGACGCGGACGGTTTCACTTATGTAAAGTCAGACGGAGAAGTTGCTCCAAAGATTTGGGAGTCCCTTATCGACGCAGACCAGGCCCGTACACTTGAACTATACAAGCATCCGGGACATAAGGAGCCAGGTAAAGTCATTGCTCTGAAGAAAGCAGATTAGATTACCCTATAAGTTAAGGGTTTAAAAAAATCATTAAAAAAAGGAGTCCGACCGTGAGGTCGGGCTCCTTTGCGTTAGTAAATATAAAGCTGTGGTTAGACGAGTCCCTGATCGAGCATAGCGTGGGCAACCTTGATGAAGCCTGCTACGTTTGCGCCCTTCACATAGTTGATGTAGCCATCCTCTTCAGTGCCGTACTTGAGGCAGGCAGCGTGGATGTCTGACATAATTCTGTGAAGCTGCTGGTCCACTTCTTCGCGAGTCCAGTGGAGACGCATACTGTTCTGAGTCATTTCAAGACCAGAGGTTGCAACTCCGCCGGCGTTTGAAGCCTTGCCTGGAGAGTAGAGAAGCTTGTTCTTCTGGAAGATTGCGATTGCCTCCGGAACGGTAGGCATATTAGCTCCCTCGACTACGCAGTAGCAGCCATTGTCAACGAGCTTCTGTGCGTCTTCTGCGCTGATTTCGTTCTGAGTTGCGCAAGGCATTGCGATATCGCACTTGATGCCCCAAGGGCGCTGGCCCTGGAAGTACTGTGCTGATGGATATTTTGATGCGTACTCCTTGATACGTCCACGATAGACGTTCTTGAGCTGCATTACATAGTTCCACTTCTCCTCGTCGATTCCGTCTGGATCGTAGATGAATCCGTCAGAGTCTGAAAGGGTCACTACCTTTGCGCCGAGCTCAGTTGCCTTCTTGCAGGCATACTGTGCAACGTTGCCTGAACCTGAGATGCAGACTGTCTGGCCCTTGTAACTCTTTCCGCGTGTTCCGAGCATTTCCTGGCCGAAGTAGCAGGCACCGAAGCCAGTTGCCTCAGGACGGAGGATTGAACCGCCCCAGTTGAGGCCCTTTCCGGTGAGTGTTCCGGTGAATTCATCGCGGAGTCTCTTGTACTGACCGAACATAAAGCCGATCTCACGTCCACCGACTCCGATATCTCCTGCAGGTACGTCGGTATCCTGGCCGATGTGCTTCTGGAGCTCTGTCATAAAGCTCTGACAGAAACGCATTACCTCTGCGTCTGACTTTCCTCTAGGGCTGAAGTCTGAACCACCCTTGCCGCCACCCATAGGGAGGGTAGTGAGGGAGTTCTTATAAACCTGCTCGAAGGCGAGGAACTTGAGGATTGAAAGGTTTACGCTTGCGTGGAAACGGATGCCTCCCTTGTATGGTCCGAGGGCGCTGTTCATCTGTACGCGGTAGCCCTTGTTGATCTGGACGTTTCCTTCGTCGTCCATCCAAGGAACGCGGAACATAATTACGCGCTCAGGCTCTGCCATACGGTCCATAATCTTCATATCGATCAGGGCCGGATCGGCTACGATGTAAGGAGCTACGCTCTCTACCACCTCTCTGACTGCCTGGTGGAATTCTTTCTCGCCTGGATTCTTGGCGATGAGTTGAGCCATAAAGTTCTCAACGTACTTTTCTGCTGTGATTGCTGACATAATTATTAACCTTTATATAAGTTTTGTATTAATTTCCTGTATAATTATTCCTAGAAATTTTTATAAATATACGAAACTTATTTTTAATAAAAAAATTAAAAAACCCGCGAAGTGAAATTTTTTTCGCGGGTTATCTAGAATTTTATTCCAAAAAGGTTATTTCTCGTATCCGTTTGGATTGTTTTTCTGCCAGTTCCAAGAGTCTCTGCACATATCTTCAATTCCGTATTCGGCCTTCCAGCCGAGTTCTTTATATGCAAGACTTGGATCACAGTAGCAGGTCGCGATGTCGCCGGCCCTTCTTGGCTTGAACTGATAAGGAATCTTCAGTCCGTTGACCTTCTGGAATGCGTTCACGATGTCGAGTACGCTGTATCCAGTGCCGGTACCTATATTATATATCTTGAGTCCCTGCTTCTTGGCGATTGACTTGAGGGCTGCGACGTGGGCCCTTCCGAGGTCGACGACGTGGATGAAGTCGCGTACGCCTGTTCCGTCAGGGGTAGGGTAGTCGTTTCCGAAGATTCCGAGCTCCTTGAGCTTGCCTACAGCCACCTGGGTGATGTACGGCATAAGGTTGTTCGGAATTCCGTTAGGATTCTCGCCGATGAGTCCGCTCTTGTGGGCTCCAATCGGGTTGAAGTAGCGCAGAAGGACGATGTTCCACTCCGGGTCTGCCTTCTGGACGTCGATGAGGACCTGCTCAAGCATTGACTTGGTCTGGCCGTATGGGTTGGTGCAGTGGCCCTTAGGGCAGCTTTCCGTGATAGGAATCTGCGCAGGGTCGCCGTAAACTGTGGCTGATGAAGAGAAGATGAGGTTCTTGCATCCGTGCTTTCTCATCACATCTACGAGCACGAATGTGCTGTTCATATTGTTTTCGTAGTACTCGAGAGGCTTCTGGACTGACTCGCCCACGGCCTTGAGGCCTGCAAAATGGATGACTGCGTCAATCTGGTTCTCGTCGAAGACCTTTGTCATAAGGGCTCTGTCCCTGACGTCTCCTTCTATGAACGGGATTTCTGCGACTCCGATGATCTTGGCAACTCGCCTGAGGGATTCAGGCTGGCTGTTTGAGAGGTTGTCGACTACGATTGCAGTGTGACCTGCTGAATAAAGCTCGATGATTGTGTGGCTCGCAATGTATCCTGCGCCACCAGTTAATAGTACTTGCATCGCTTTGTAATGTGGTTTAAATTATTGTTTAAGTTTAGTTTATTCCCTTAGTTTTGTTTCTTTTCTTTAGCGTTCCTTGATCAGGTCGAGGAACTCGTTCCTGGTCCTCTGGTCTGACAGGAATATTCCTGAAAAGGCCGATGTCGTGGTTATCGCATTCGCCTTCTGGACTCCGCGGATCTGCATACAGGTGTGCTGCGCTTCGATCACTACGGCTACTCCAAGCGGCTGGAGGGCTTCCTGGATGCAGTCTCTGATCTGCACCGTGAGTCTTTCCTGCACCTGAAGCCTGCGTGCGAATGTCTCCACGACGCGGGCGATCTTGGACAGTCCGGTGATTTTTCCGTTAGGGATGTAGGCTACGTGGGCCTTGCCTAGGAATGGGAGCATATGATGCTCGCACATTGAGTACATTTCGATGTCTTTCACGATGACCATCTGCTTGTATTCTTCGTCGAAGATTGCCTGCTGGATGATCTCCACTCCGTTCTGGCCATAGCCCTGTGTCAGAAACTGCGCCGCCTTCGCCACACGTTCCGGTGTCTTGAGCAGACCTTCTCTTTCCACATCCTCTCCGAGCAGGCCCAGGATGGCCTTTACGTGTTCTGCAATTGCCTTTGTCGTAGCTTCGTCGTAATTATCTGATTTTGTGTATGCCATATCTCTAAATTCCTCCGAAAAATCAATCTCACAAAATTAGGTAAAAATATTTCTTTATTATGGTTTGTATATCAATTTTATTTCTATATTTGCCGCCCATAGGATGTTTAACCGAATAATTTAATAATTAAAGATATGTATTGGAGTCTCGAATTGGCCAGCTCGCTTGACGACGCACCATGGCCAGCAACCAAAGATGAATTAATCGACTACGCTAACCGCTCAGGAGCCCCAGAAGAAGTAATCGAAAACCT
>JAILCZ010000036.1 GCA_024689985.1 Bacteroidales bacterium
GTTGACGAAAACGCGGCCTACGTCATTTCTGACCCAATAATCGAAGATCTGTACGAGGAACTTGCCGAAGCCGATGTCGGAGACGGACCAAGGGGCGATGCTGGCGCCCTCTTCGGTAGGATCGACGATATATGGGCGGGAGCCCTTGATAGGCTTGCCGGGGGTGCCTGGGGTGCCTGGATTGCCTTGGGTGCCGCCGTCTTTCGTCGGATACTTGACGTGCTCGACCACAGGCATAAACTGGATGTAGCCGGAGCCGACATAGCGTAGGAACTGATAGACCTCCAGTCCCCTGCCCTCGGAGGCCTTGTTGACGGTGCTCATCGTGTTGAACTCAACCCCTCCCGTGCGGAGCAGGTTAACCCCACGCATCACCTTGTCGAAGGTCGGGAATCCGCCTTTGTCCTTGCGGTACTTGTCGTGGATATCCTGAGGGCCGTCGAGGGAGATGCCGATGAGGAACTGATTGGCTCTGAAGAACTCGGTCCAGTCTCTGTTGAGAAGGGTGCCGTTGGTCTGGAGAGTATTGTGGATAATCTTGCCGTCGGCGTACTTCTGCTGGAACTCCATAGCCTTCCTGTAGAAGTCCAGGCCGAGGACGAGAGGCTCGCCTCCGTGCCAGTTGAAAGTCACCTCCGGGACCTCGTTGGCGGCGATGTATTCCTTGACCACGGTCTCGAGCATATCCAGGGACATACGGGGCTCGTGGCCGCCATAGATGCCGGCCTTGTCGAGGTAGTAGCAATAATGGCAATCGAGGTTGCAGAGCGACCCCGCAGGCTTGAGCATTATGTTGAATGCCATCGGCCCCGAGATGCGTGCTGCATCCTCGATTGTTATAGTATTCTTGAATTCGTTTGCCAAAAGTGCGGTAAATTTTTATTTGCCGAGACGCTTCTCGATGGCAGCTGTCTGCTCCTCGTAGCCAGGCTTGCGGAGAAGGGCGAACATATTCTTCTTGTAAGCCTCAACGCCAGGCTGGTTGAAAGGATTCACGCCAAGCTGGTATGCAGATACGCCGCAGGCAAACTCGAAGAAGAAGAAGAGGGCGCCAAGGTTCTTGGCATCAACCTTCTCAACGCTTACCTCGATCTGAGGAACGCCTCCGTCGATGTGGGCGAGCTTGGTACCGAGCTGAGCCATCGCATTGCAGTGCTCAACGTGCTGACCTGCGAGATAATTGAGCTGGTCGAGATTCTGCTCGTCAGACGGGATGACCACGCTTCTGGTAGCCTTCTCAACGTTTACTACGGTCTCGAACATACAGCGGTCACCGTCCTGGATGAACTGGCCGACTGAATGGAGGTCGGTAGTGAAGTTGACAGATGCAGGGAAGATACCCTTGAGGTCCTTACCCTCTGACTCACCGTAGAGCTGCTTCCACCACTCTCCGAGGAAGGTGAACTTAGGATTATAGTTTACGAGCACCTCCACCTTCTTGCCATACTTGGCATAGAGGAGGTTGCGCATAGCAGCGTACTTGACTGCAGGATTCTCCTCGGACTTGACCTCAACTGCCTTCTTGGCCTCAGCGGCACCAGCGAGGATGGCGCGGATGTCGATACCGGCGAGAACAATAGGAAGGATACCTACCGGGGTGAGAACTGAGAAACGGCCGCCCACGTTGTCTGGGACGATGAAACTCTTGTAGCCCTCCTGGGTAGCGAGAGTCTTTAGGGCTCCCTTCCTGGCATCGGTGATAGCGACGATGCGCTCCTTTGCGTCTGCCTTGCCGTAGGTCTTCTCGATGTGCTCCTTTACTACGCGGAATGAAACTGCAGGCTCGGTAGTAGTACCAGACTTGGAGATGTTGACGCAAGCGACATTGCGCTCAACGACGAGGTCCATAAGCTCGGCGATGTACTCCTCAGAGAGGTTGTTGCCGGCGAATACGACTTCCATCTTGTCCTTTGCGCTCTTGAGCTGCTTTGCGAAGTTATGTGAAAGAGCCTCGATTGCGCAGCGTGCTCCAAGGTATGAGCCTCCGATACCGATTACGACAACAAGGTTCACTCCCTTTGCGAGCCAAGCGTCACGGACTGCTTCGCAATCCTTGATGAGAGACTCAGGAGTCTCAGTAGGAAGAACCTTCCAACCGAGGAAGTCGTTTCCGGCACCCTGCTCGGACTTAAGAACGTCGAAAGCCTCGAGAGCTTTCTCAACTGACTTTTTGTATTCAGCTGCGTCGATGAATGAGGCGCAACCATTCAGATCTACTTTAACCATATTTAGCTGTGTTATGCGGGCCTGACGGCCATTTTTATATTTACCTTCATATAATTCCGTCAGGACAATCTGCCTTTTCAGAGCTTATTGTCCTGACGGTCACTGGTTGCGAAGATAAACAAATATTTTAAAATATACTTGTTAATCGATTAAGTTTAATGCTCATTCACACTGAGCCTTACACTTTGCAGTGAATTCTGCAGGGACTCCGATGGCATTGAAACTCTCCTCCATCGCCTCGACATTGATGTTTTTGAGAATCTGCTCTGTGTTCTCCGGCTTGGCGAGAATGAAGCTTGAAGCCTGGGCAAGCGCGAGGAACGGATCCGGAAGCATAACCCAAGGATCGATGTGCTTCGCGAAGATGAGCTTGGTCTCCGGAGTGATCTTCATCATTCGGTTCATCATACCCTTCTTGCCGTCGAGAAGGCTCTGGTCATTTGAAGGGTCGAAGCGGCACTCGAGCTGGAGAGCCTCCTTCACGGAAGTCTCCTGGGTATAGACTACTACCTGGAGGTCCTTTCCGACATAGCCCCAAACCTTCTTGCCGGCCTTGGCGTCCACCTCGGCGTGGCGTGAATAAGGCACCTCCTCTCCATTGACGAGGACGGTCTCAGGAGCATAGAAGTGCTCAAGCACGAAGGTTACGTTCCTGGTATCCGAAGCTCCTGCGAAGTTGCCTTCACGGGCCTCAACCTTCACGCACACCTTCTCAGCCGATGCAGACTTGCTGATTCTGGTCACGGCGTTCTCCTCGGAATAAGCCTGGGTCTCGCCGTCATCCTCATACATCACGGCACTGGACTCCCCTGCTCCAGGAGCGACGAAAACGCGGAACGCGTCAGTCCTCTGCTGAAGGGAAGTAATCTCAGGATCCGCCATCGGTATGATGGCTCCGGCCTTTACGAAATAAGGATTTTCATCCACCGTGTACTTGAGATTGTACTCTGCGCCACCCTCATAAATCTTTCCGGTAGCGACATCGTACCACTTGCATCCTTCCGGAAGCCATACCTTGAGAGGAGCCAGTCCGTCGGCCTTGTCCACAGGCGAATTTATAGTGGCGGCGAGAATGTCGTCACCGAACATATACTCCTGCTTGTAGGTGTATGACTGTTCAGCCTCCGGCTGGTCGTAATAGAGAGGACGGCACATAGAAATGCCGGTATCGTAGGCCTGACGGGCCGCAGTATAGATATAAGGAGAAAGGTCATAGCGGAGACGGATTGCGGCGCGCATAGCGTCGAAATACTCAGGGAACATCCACATACGTTTCTCCATACTCCTGTCCTTGGTAGAATGAGTCTTGTAGATCGGTGTGAAGACGCCGGCCTGGATCCAGCGGGTGTAGAGCTCAGGATCCGTCGTGTTCACGCCCCTCGGCTGCATATGGCCGCCGATGTCGTGGCCCCAGTAGCCGTAGCCGACGTTGGAGGCCGTAGAGGTGAAGTAAGGGAGGTAGCCAAGCACCTTCCAGGACGCATAGGTATCGCCCGAGAAGCCGATCTGGTAGCGATGGCTGCCGATTCCGCCCCAGCGGTGGTAGATGACAGGCCGCTTGGCGTACATACCGTCGCCGACGCTCTGGCGCACCTTGTCGTTGAAGAAAGTGTGGTTGAGCCAGAAGGTATTGTTCACGCCCTTCATATACTTGGAGAACTTCCACTGCTGCCAGTCGAGCCACCAGAAATCCACGCCCTGGGCCTCGAGAGGACGGATGACAGAATTGAAATAGGCATCAGCCCAGGCCTCCTGGGTCTGACGGTAAGGGACATAGGCCTTCGAGCCGTCTTCATTGATGTAATCCTTAGGGCCATCGTAGTCCGAAGTCCTTGAGAGATAATCTTTTACAAATCTGTCATAAGGTTCCTCGAACGGCTGGATTCCGGAAGCCGGATGCAGGTTCAGGGTCGTGCGGTAATTGAGGTTGTGAAGTTCGGCGAGAGTGCCTTCAGGATCTGGGAAAAGCTGGTTCTGCCAGGTATATCCAGTCCAGCCCTTGCGCTCTCCGCTTGCGTCATTCTTGGCATTGCGGTGAGTCAGACCCCAGGTCTCGTGCCAGTCCATATCGAGGACCATAACATCGGCAGGGATGCTCAGCGAACGGATTTCCTTTGCGAGATCCACGAACTCGAAGTCAGAGTACTGCCAATAGCGGCACCACCAGTAGCCGAAGACATATTTCGGAGGAAGAGGAATCTTTCCTGCAACCTTGGTGAAATCGGAGATTGCGGCCTTGTAGTCGTGGCCGTAGGCGAATATGTAGAGGTCCTTGCGAGGAGTCTCGCTTCGGAGGGCTATCCAGTTCTTCCAATCAGAATCCACAGGCTGGAAAACCTGGCGGTCGCTCTCGTCGAGGATGGCCCAGCCATCCCTGGAGATCACGCCCTTGTCATATGGCTCGCGGGTCTTTTCTCCGTCGCAGCCGTCGAGAGTTCTTGTCGTACCGAGAAGATTTGCGCTGTCATCAGCTCCCGGAGCCCAGGTAACCTTCGCAGGCTTCTTCTCCCCTGGGGCGGACATTTTAAAACAAACCGAGAGATTCTTCTCGTTGAATTCTTCCTGACCTTTATATGTAAGCACCACGTCGTCGGTCTTTATAACGACTGAGCCCTTGGTCTTCTTTACGGTGAACTTCGGCACGTCGAGGTTCCTGTTGACTATGGCGAGCGACGCCCTGTCCTCGAACTTGCCGTCCTCAGCCCACTCCATTCGGATGAGGCGCGAGGTGAGCACGGTGAAGCGTGCCTTGCCTGCAACGACCACGGCCTCGTCCCTGGCCTTCGGATCATAGGCGACAGGCTCATAGAACTTGTGCTCACGGATACCGAGGAGGCTTCTCAGAAGAAGAGGCTCGTTCGTCGTGATGGCATCAACTCCGAGGTCGATGAACTTGTTCATCACGTTCTCCTGGTTCACGGTCCAGACATTGACGCTCATACAATTCTTATGAGCCTGAGCGAGCCAGTCCGGATGGATGTCGAAGACGCTCTCGTTGAAGTCCACGCCATTGATGCCATCGTTCAGAAGCGCGTCAGGAGAATATTTGGAACCAAGGAACTGGTTCGTGAACTCAGGAGCGAGCTCGCCGATGCGGCGGCAGGTATAATGGCTGAAGGATATGAACATAACCCTTTCCGGGTCGTAGAGTCCGTGTTTCTTGAGGGCGTCGATGGAAAGCTGGAGGAGCCTCTCGTCGCGGAGGGTGTCCTTCTGAGGCTTGAGTTCGAATACGAGCATCGTAGTCTCGCACTTCTCGCCCGCCCTGAGGTAATCGTCGAGGGTCGGATGGATCTCGCCGTTCTTGAGGCGGTGCTCCTTGAACTTCGAATACGGGTTGTCCCAGATAAGGAGCCCGTCGATTTCATTGTCGTGGTTTACGATAGGAACGTCATCAGACGTAAGTTGGACGTCGAACTCGCTGCCCCAGAAGCCATACGTCTGGGCAAGTTCGAGGGCCTTGATGGAATTCTGGGCAAAGCCGGCCTCTTCCGTTTTCCAGAAGCCTCTGTGCGCCACGATTCCGATCTTGTTCTGCGCATCAGCATCCAGGGACAAACCCATCAGGGATACGGCAGCGACAGCTGTCGAAAGCAATACAGTTTTAAGTGTCATAGGTATATGGTTATTATATATTTCAGTCCTTATGCCGAGAAATCCACATCCTTGAAAGCCAGGCTCGGGGTGAGCTTCGACAGGCAGAGCCTGCAGTCGTCACCGGCAGCGAGGAGGTTGTTCCAGAGATTGATGAAATTTCCGGTCATAAGCATCTCGTGCACAGGGGAAGCAATCTTGCCGTCCTTGAAGGTGTAGCCCTCGATTCCGAAGGAGAAATCTCCCGTGGACGAATTGCTGTTGCCTCCGTTGAAGCCGGTAATATAGATTCCTTCGCCGAGCATCTGCATAAGTTTCGCAGCATCGGTCCTGCCTTCTGAGGTTCCGAGTTCAGGGCTGACCCACTTGCTTACCGCAGGGCGGGTGGCATCCTCGATGGTCGGCGCCAGTCCCATCTTGCGGCTCATATAAGTATTGATGAAATACTCCTTTACCACTCCGTTCTCGATGATCGGACCATCCACAGTGGCCACGCCCTCAGAATCGAAGAGGCGTGTCCCAGTCTCCCCCACCGTGCGGGCCTTGTCAAGAACGGTCATTCCCTCCGAGAACACCCTCTTGCCGAGGCTGTCAACGAGGAAGGAATTCTGCTGCTGGAGGGCGAAGCCTCCGAGGGCATTGAGAACCGGAGTGAGCAACTTGGACGCACATTCGGTATCGACAACCATCCTGAACTTGCCGTTTTCGGAAGGTTTCGCACCGATCTGCCCCTTGGCGCGGGCGAGGGCCTTGCCGAAGCAGGAATTCGCATCGAGGTCAGCAAGCTTCGTGGCGGCATCCCACCAGTATCCGCTGTAGCGGTTGCCCTCCGCATCCTGTATCGTAACCTCGACTCCATATTCGAAGCTGGTCTCTGTATGACGGCAGCACAGTCCCTGGCTATCCATCACGAGTGAGTCGTAGATACTGTCTGAGTACTCCCCTTCTTCCGAAATAAGGGTGATTTTATCATCCCCTTTGCCGAAGCCTGCCGCTTCAAGGGCAATCTGACGCCTCTTTTCCGCGGTCACGCCCTCGTACATAGGGTCATAAAGTCCGAGTTCTTCACCCGTGGTCGCACCCTTCTCGGTTCTTTCCGGATCAGGAAGGTCACGCAGCCTGTCCTCGGCCAGCATCCTGGTCGTATCCACGGCCTTCTCGACGAAGGCGCGGAGGCTGTCCGAAGTGAGCCTGTTGGTGGAGAAGGTCGCATATCGGCCGTCCACGAACAGATTGAGGGTAAGAGAGCGGTCAAGGCAATGACTGACCTTGTCGATGCCGCCGTTGAGCGTTGCGAAAAGGTCCATCAGGCTCTTGTTCAGGGTCACCCTCGCCTTGTCGGCGCCGGCAGCCTTGGCCATATCCAGGCACTCCCTGGTGAGTTGTATTTCTTCTTGTGTAATCTTCATCTTGTTCAGTGCGTTTATTCTCCTCCGACGGTCAGATTCTTCACGAGCACGGTCGGGATGCCGCAGGATACCGGGGCGCTCTGCTCCTTGCCGCAGGTCCAGGCTCCTTCGTCCACCTTCGGGTCATTGCCCACGGCGACGATGCCGGCGAGGGCCTCAGGGCCGTTGCCGATGACATTTACATCCTTCACCGGCTGGGTGAGTCGGCCGTTCTCAATGAGGTAGCCGCTCTTCACATAGAAGGTGAAGTCGCCTTCTCCGATCTTGACCTGTCCGTTGGCGAACTGGTCCACATAGAGTCCCTTCTTGACGGAGGCGATGATGCCCTCCGGATCAGCGTTACCGCCCTCCATATAGGTGGAGCGCATACGCGGTATAGGATTGTAGCGGAATGACTCGCGGCGGCCGTTTCCAGTCGGGGTCACTCCGTAGAATTTCGCAGAAATACGGTCGTGCAGATAGGATGTGAGCACTCCGTCCTCCACCATATAGGTGCGCTGACCAGGCACGCCCTCATCGTCGAAGTTGAGGGAGCCGCGGCCGCCGCGGATGGTGGCGTCGTCCACGATGTTGATGCCTTCGGCGCAGATCCTCTGGCCCATCTTCTCGCTGAAGATGCTCTGGCCCTTGCGGTTGAAATCAGCTTCGAAAGCGTGGCCCATAGCCTCGTGAAGAAGGATTCCAGACGCTCCTGAAGCCATCACCACAGGCATCTGGCCTCCCTTCGGACGCTTGGCCTCGAACCTCTGGTCAATTCCGGCCACTGCGAGGTCCGCGATTTCGGTGACAAGTTCGTCGGTGAGCATCTCGGCGCCCATACGGTAGCTTCTGGATACGGACTTGTTCTCCGTCTTGCCGTCCTGCTGGAAAATCACTGAGAGCGCGAGGCTTGCAAGAGGTCTTGTATCGTACTTGAGTTCACCGAATGAGTTATACATCAGACAGTCCGTTGTCTGCGTGGAGAGGACTGCGATTATCTTCACAATCCTGGAGTCACGCTTGGAAACGGCCTCCTGGATCTTCATCAGATAGGCAGAGAGCTCGGCAGTCTTCGCCGTCCTCCAGTCTTCGAGGATGGGATATCTGTCAGCCGCAGGATTAGGGGCTCCGAGGAAGAATTTCCTCACAGGTCTGCCGCCGTTGTTCTCGGCCGGGACATAAGATGCCGCACGATCCTTCGCGTCACGGATGAGCTTTGCGACCGATGCCGTTGACGAGGCCGAACCGTCTGCGATTGCAGCTGCTGCGCGGGCTGCAGAGAGCATAGAAGCGTCGTCCGTAGTCTCCGCATATGCATATCCGGTCTTTTCACCTTTGAGCACGCGGATGCCCACGCCGTAATCCACGTGGAATCCGCCGGATGTCACTTCCCCGTCGCGGAGAAGCAGGTCCGTAAATGAGGAGTTCTCGAAGAAGAGGTCGCTGAAGTCGCCGCCTCCTCTGAGGCCCTCGGCTGCAAGCCTCTGCAGCTGGTCCTCGGTAACTCCGAATGTATCAAGATAATATTGTTTCGAATTAATCATCGTCTTTCAATGAGCCGTTGCCGGCTTTTGTATTTTCGTATTCCAGGTTGATCTGGAGAATCTGCTCGTATTTCTCCGGGTCTATGATGTTGGAAGAAGTATTCGTACCCTCTGCGACCACCGTGAACGGATAGGTCGAGTTGTCCACCAGAAGCCACTTGTCGCATACCCTGGTGTAGTCCCTGATGAAATAATGGAGTCCCACGTGATAGCGGCGGATGATGACGTCGTGAGGAATGGAATGACCTCCAGCAGCGACCCTGGCTCTCACCCTGTCAATTGCCATCTCAGGATTGCGGAGCCAGAAGTAGATCACGGTCACCTCGTAGCCGTTGGCCTGAGCCCTCTGGGTAGTCTGCAGCAGGGTGCGGACTGCGAGGGTACTCTCTATGGCAAAGGATACCTTCCTGGCAATCAGGTAGTTGATCTTCTTGACCATAAGACGGCTTGCGGCAAGGGCAGCCTTCTCCGGATTGCCCGGATTGATGCTCTTGGCAAACTCATCAGTATTCACGAACTGAATACAGTCAAGTATCTGAGGCAGCAGCGAGTAAGACGCAGTCGTCTTGCCCGAGCCGTTGCACCCCGATATGATGTACATACGAGGTTGTTCCTGGAAGGATTTTTCCTGGTTGTTCATTACTTCTCATCCGGATGCGTCACGCCGTAACCGAAAAGGGCGAAGTCTCCCTTACAGGGATCCCCCGGGAATATCTCCCTGAACGCATCAGTTATTTCATTAACCGTGACAATATCTTTCTGTTTCCTGGCCGTAAGTCCCGTCACCTTCGCGATGTCATAGACGTGTACGTCCAGAGGAATCAGCAGACTGTCCGGATCGGTATTCTTCCACACTCCGAGATCCACCTTCCCGTCCGAGCGCACCATCCAGCGCCTCATCATATTGATCTTCTTGTTCGGCGCCTTGGCATCAGCCTTCTGGCCGTAGATATCGGTGCGGATCTGCTCCTGGGACATAGGCTCCAGGCTATCGGAAGCCTCATAGACAGACTTCAGCCTGGCGCAGATGGCAGCCACCTCCGACCACTTCACGGTCCTGTGGATGCTGGCATCGTCATTCTTCCACAGGCCCCTCATCACATAGTCGTAAGGCTTCCAGCCCATCTCATCGAAAAGCCGTCCGCAGTCCCTGACGATCATCGCCCGTCTTCCCCACGCAAAATGCGCAGCGAAAACAGCCGCCACCTCAACATCCTGCAAGCAAGCCTCACCCCTCCTATATGCATCTGCAAACCTTGTCGGAAACGCAATCGGATCCTCCACAAAGTACTGTCTGTCATTGTATTTCTCAGCCCAGCCACGCAGCTGGTCCATCATATTCCGATCCATTTCACAAAGATAATAAAAATCCACCTCCCAATAGCAGACCCTTCCCGCTGAATTCACCCTCATCCACCACCCTCCCGCTCCCCTTTCTCCCAAAATCAACCGATCCACATAGCCAACTTCGCCCTTCTCCTACCCTTGATCCCGGTTTTGAAATAGAACTTCTGTCTGGCAACCATTTGATCGAGCCGCATCCCACAAAATCACCGGAGTCCTGCCGCCACCCGGGATGCAGCCCGAATAACCGAAGTTGCTCGTTCACGGACAACTGACCAGCATAGCTGATTTAGTTGTCCAAATTTAGACGGCTTTGGCTGGCCTTCGCGGGTTGTGGGCGTGCGATTTCCAAATTTTGGCGGCTTTGGTTGGCCTTCGCGGGTCGCAAGCGTGCGATTTCCAAAAATCAAGGCCTTTGGCTGGCTTTCACGGGTTGCAGGCGTGCGATTTCCAAAAAATCAAGGGCTTTGGTTGGCCTTCGCGGGTTGCAGGCGCGTGATTTCCAAATTTTGGCGCCTTTGGCTGGCCTTCACGGGTGGCAGGCGCGCGATTTCCAAATTTTGGCGGCTTTGGTTGGCCTTCGCGGGTTGCAAGCGGATGTTGTCCATCAGAAGGCCGTCCTACGTGGATATCGCGGGTTTCTAGCTGCCGTTGTCCCGAAAATGGCCGTCCTGCGTGGACGGGAGCAGGTTGCGGGCGGATGTTGTCCATCAAAAGGCCGTCCTGCGTGGACGAAAATGCTGGCTTCCGGATTTTGGTCTGGAAAAGCCATTCAATTGTGGCCGGTAGGATTTTGAAGGATGCTGCCGGCCTTGAAAATGCCGGGATCCGTGGAAAGCACTTGTTTGTTTTATAAGTCGGCCTGATATTGAGGGACTTTCGTGGCCATTTTGGAAAGACAGGCAAGAAAAGCTAATTATTTATGGCCAGAAACGGCTCGCTGACAGGAAACGGCCCGAAATTCCGTGAGATTTGCGACCGGGAATCGAAGACGGGCACGAAAGGAGCATTGTATCGGGGCCGCAAGCTGCGGAAAAGGCTCGAAAGCCACAATTCCAGCTGGTTTTCGGGAAGACGACGAATTCAAGGAAGGAGTTGTCCATCAAAAGGCCGTCCTGCGTGGACGGGAGCGGAGAGCAGGCGGAAGATGGCCCGGAATACCCCCTTCTGCGTGGATAAGAGGGGGCATTGGGCTGAACAACGAGAAAAACATTATATTTGTAGATTAAAGTATAAGATTAATATGAAAGTAGCGAAAGACAAGGTA
>JAILCZ010000057.1 GCA_024689985.1 Bacteroidales bacterium
GAAAGCGTTCAGAGGATTCTGAAGAGGCTCTTCACGGAGGTTTACGACAGTGACTGAACCGACTTCCGAGTATGTGAGCGAACGGCGGATGTAGCCGTCCATATTAGGGACATAGAAAAAGTCTATGAAGAGGTGCTCACAATCATGTATGATGGAATTGACGACATCGGTACGGGTTGCCGGGTTGATGCTGCAATAGACGTTGTGGACCTTGTTTGAGGCCAGATATTCCGAGGCTGACGAAAGCGGGCCCAGCCAGGTCGCTCCGGCCGGAATCTCATCCTTGTCGTCAGTGAGGAAACCGAGTACGCGGTAGTCATTGTAGGCATAGCCTTCAGTAAGTTCACGATAGAGGTTGAGAGCGACTTCGTCGGAGCCGACGATTACGCAGTGCACCTTGTTACGGCCATACTTTCTTGCAAGTCCGATGCAGGCGACGACAATGCTGTACCAGATGGTCAGCGTCAGGACGAGGACTGTGCCGAAAAGCAGATAGAAGCGGCCCGCGAAGATGTCGAAGAGGATATGGTTCGAAAGGGCAAAGAGGATGAGGGATACGAAAGCCAGGAGGAAGGCCTCCCTGACGATCATCTTAGGTCCCACTCCCCTCTCGTTCAGGCGCACGGGGAGAAGCAATTTTGCAAGGAGGAAACTTACCACCAGGAAATAGATTGTCCTGTTCTTCAGGAGGATGGTATCCGCCGTCTGCTGGAAGTCAAAGACGGAGCGAAGGAACAAAAAGAGAACAAGAATCAGAAAGAGGTCTACGACCATAATCGGAATCTTGTAGAAAATCAGTTCCTTGGTTTTGAATGTGTCTTTGTTCATCGTGCGTAAATATCCTTCAGCAAACCTATTCGCTTCTGAATGTTGAATTCAGCTTCATAGTAATCGTGCCCGGCCTGTCCCATCTTTTCCCGGAGGGACTTGTCCTGCATAAGCTTGATTACGCCCTCAGCCAGAGAATCGGCGTCCTCAGCCAGGAATCCGGTCACGCCGTCCTTCACGCAGTCGCAGTTGCCTGCGACATTTGTGGCGACGACAGCCTTTCCCAGGGACATAGCCTCGAGGACGGAGAATGGAAGGCCTTCATACCTTGAAACGGTGATATACAGCTCTGAGTTTCTCAGATAATTGAGGGCATCATCGTGATTGGCCCAGTTCAGGACCTTGATGTTGTCTTTGAGATTTCTGTTTTTGACCTCCTCCTGCATCTGCTTGAGGGCAGGAGAATAGAAACCTACTCCAAGCATTATGAAATAGCTGTCAGGAAGGGTTTTCATCACCCTCTGGGCCACGTCCAGGAACAGCAACGGATTTTTCTGATAGGATGGACGGCCTATGAAAAGGATATACGGTCTCTTAGGAAGATGTAGCGTAAGCTCTTCAGGCTCGATTACCGGTTCCGGAACACAGTTGTGCCAGACAAGAGCCCTGTAATCAGGATATTTGACATAGTTTCTGGCCAGCCTCTGTTCGGTCTCTCCGCAGGCAATGACCTTGGCGTCGAAACGGGTGAGTCTTTCCAGGAATTTATACAGCCTCCTTTTTCTTGTAGTCTCTCCGCTGAGGAAAGAGAAAGCGTGAGGAGTGTAGTATGTCTTCGTACCCGTCAGCCATCCGGCAAGCCTGCCGAGCAGTCCGGCCTTTGCGGAATGGCAATGGATTACATCGGGATGTTCACTCTTGATGGCATTCAGAATCTGGTACAGGGCGCGGAAGTCGGAGATTATGTCGATCTCTCTCTTGAGGTCCACCTTGATTTCGGGAACCTTCTTTTCGTTGGATAGCACAGGACGGTTATTGTCGCGTTTTCCGCCGACAATAACATATGACATACTACCGTCCGCAGCTTGAATCGAGTTGCGAACATATGTATCTATACCGCCAATCATCTGGCAAATATGCATTACCTTCATATCCAGGGAAAGAATAGTTTCGGTTATCAATCAAATATAATCATTTACCCGTCATTTTTCACAAAAAAAGACTTTATGAACAAAGGGAAATTGACAATCCCGAATAAAATGACGAACAAAAGATACTTCCATCGGGGTTCCGTCTTCCTGTAGAAAGTTCTCGTGCTGGAGTTGATCAGCATTATCTTCCTGACTGAAGGTGCCTTGGTCCCGCCGCCCTCGTAGTGGATGATGCCGCTGACAGGAAGTACATAATTGACATAGCCTGAACGATGCCATCTGTGCTGCATTTCGCTTTCCTCGCAATACATAAAGAAGTCCGGGTCGAAGGCTCCGCATCTGGACACGACCTTCCTGGAGACGAAGAGGTCGGCTCCGGTCACATAGTCCACGGCCATAGGGTCCCTGACCTCAACGCCTACATCCACCTTGTGCGTCTTGATGGGACGGCGGGTGAAATGAGAGAGGTGATGGTCCATTATCGTCTTCACTGCCGTGAACGGAGATTCGAAATACCCGAACGAATGGGTCCTGGTCCCGTCAGCGGACATAAGCAGGGTGCCGACTCCACCGGCCTCAGGCCTTGAGAGAGCGAATCGCCACAGCTTTTCAATAACATTGTCAGTCAAGACGGTATCCGAATTTAGGAAGAAATAGTAATCACCTTCAGCGACATCGATGCCGAGATTGTTGGCCCTGCCGAAACCCAGGTTGCTTCCCGCTTCGACAAGACGTATCCTGGAGTTCTTTGAAAGGGCTTCCGCACTCCCGTCCGAAGAGGCATTGTCAACTACGATGATCTCGTAGGACAGACCTTCGGTGTGCTCCATTACGCTTGCAATGCAAGCCTTCGTCAGATCAAGAGTATTGTAATTGACTATAATGACGGAAACATCCATAGCAGAGGCTTTTCAAGAATAAAATGATATGGCTGCAGAGGGCTGTTGCCAGGGGCAAATACCTTGTAGTCCTTGACGAAGAGGAAGAGCATACACAGCAGAAGGCCCCACCAGCTGAGCTTCCTGTAGAAAGGGGTGGACCCGTCCCTTGTCTTCTTCGGCAGAGCTCCCATAGCACCGATGAGCATCAGCGGTGCCGTCATCCTGTCGACCAGAGGGTAGCGTCCGAGAAGATTGTAAATTATGATGCCCAGAGCCATATTCTTTACGAAGAATACGTGGCGGCTGTCTTTCTCGTCACAGAACCATACTATGAAGGCGCCGATGACTGCCAGTCCGAGGAAGAGCAGAGGGCTTTCCGAGCCCATCGAATAAATGTCCTTGGTGACATAATCCGTAATCTGGTCCATCGCAGCGATGGATGAGAAGACGGAAGCGAAAGCTCCGGCAAGGATTCTGGCAAACACGCCGGCAACGGCTCCCGAAACGAGGAGCACGCCCATATACAGGTATTTTCTGAACGGCAGAGCCAGGACTCCGAGGACAAACGCGGCCACAAGGAAGGATGTCCTGTGGGAAAATACCGAGCAGACCATAAAAGCGGCAGCCCAGAGTCCCCATCTGCGCGGCCTCTCCAGATACGCCGTCACAGCGAGTATGAGGAAGGAGGTTGCAAGAGCCTGGCGGAGGGTGATCATCTCAACCAGGGCGATACCCGGAAGGGCGAAGAAAAAGAAAAGGCTGGCATTCTTGTAGGTGGAATACTTCCTGATGCCGTAGAATATAGGGAGGAGGCATATGAGCCTCATCACGAACACGAAGAAGAACGGTGACCTGGGGAAGAAGCCCAGGACCTTGCAGATTATGCCGAGGCCAGGTTCGATTTCAGAGTCCTTTCCAAGAGGAATTCCGTACATCGAATCCGGATTTTCCATATAGAAATCGATGTACTGTATCATATCCTCGGTATTGAGGTTCACCATCGAAGGATGGTAATTCTTGCAGGTGAAAAGCAAGAAGATGCAGAAGGCGCCGATAAGGAAAAACCTGTCTTCCTTTTTCTCCATCAGGGAAGAGAGAACGAAAAACAGAATAAGACCCAATTCAAGTACCAGGTAGATGCTCATCGGCGGAACAGTTTATCTTCCAGCAGAACGAAAGAGGATGAGAGCAGAAGACCTATGATGGCATAGGTAAGGGCGTCACGAAGAGGCGTCGGTCCGGAATGCCTGTTGGGCAGGAACGGAGGATTGATCGCCTCGAACACAGGAACAGGCTTTTCCATCCTGATCCTGACGGTTTCAACGCTGGCATCGACCTGATTCATAACCAGCATCGCAAAATCTCTTTCTGCCGTGAGTTCCTTCACCCTGGTCCTCGATTCTTCAGTATGGAGGCCGCCGTGAGAATCCTCGTATTCAGCAAGACGCTCCTGGGCCTGATAGGCCTCATCCCTCTTTATCTTGACATATTCCAGGAGGAATTCATAAATTTCATTGAATTTGGACACCCTGTAATCCTTGACATATTTGTCGAGATTGTCAATGATTGCGCAGCAGACCATATACGAAACCAGAGGGTCCTGAGCCTTGTATGATATGGTGATTTTTCTGTTCCTGTAATTCACGCCTGCCGATATGGAGCCTGACAGGCCCATAACCTTGTCATACAACTCCTCGGAGATGGTAAAGACCTCAACCTCTCCCTTCAGGGAATCCGACACGGTCACTTCCCTGCCCTTTTCTTTCTCGGGCAAGAGTTTGCCGGGGGCATTCTTGATCTTTGAAAGAAGGGATGACTTCTGGTGATTGTCCAGATAGTCTTCCAAAGTGGTCTCCACCTTGCCGTCAGCTGTTCTGACAGGAGTCTTGAGAAGATCCACCAGGAAAGGGATCGAAGTCACCACCGACGGGTAGAAATAGATCTTGATGGCATCGGAGGAATAATTGGCAGCCTCGCCCATAAGGCTTCCGGTAAGGCCGGAGAGGGCCGTGATCGGCAGCTGGCGGTTCACGACCTCAGGGGCCAGGACAGCAGCGGTCGTATATGATTTCGGCGTGGTTATGCTGAACAGGAAACCGACGGCCGCGAAAAACGCAGTCGTCAACGCAATGACTATCTTGCCCCTGCTATTCATCTTTGAAGAAAAGGACATAGGCCACCGAAAGCAGTCCGGCGAGGAATGTCCATATTATGACCGTCTTTGACCTTGAAGGCTTGCCCTTGTATGGATAGAGAGGAGGCTGAATCGTCACTATCACGGGTTTGCTTTCCTGGAGCTTGGCCTTTGCAGACTGCAGGCTCTGGGCAAGGGTGGCATAGAGCTGATAATTCATATTGACCTCATTCTGGAGCCTGTCTCTTTCAACCAGGACACTCTGGCGGGTCACTCCGTGGTTGGCATCGACATAGGCGGCATACTTGCTCTGAGCAAGGTTATACTCGCTCTTCGCCTGGTCATACATTCTCTGATAATAGTCCAAGTCTTCCTTTTCCTTGCGGGTATAGTAGTCGCCCACATAATCCTGCAGGTCGGAGATTATCCTTCTGGAAACATCGACGGCAGCCTGCTGGTTCCTGGACTCTACTGAAAGAGTGAACTCGTTCAGCTTGCTGTCCACAGAAACGGAGATGCTGTGGCGGAGGAATCTCACGGCCTTGTCCTGTGCCCTGGTAAGGCTGTCCACGCAGAAGTGGTCAGGAACGGGGATGTCACTCTTACGGGTGATGTAGCCGAAAAGATTGGTGTTTACGGTCTCTTTCCCCTTCTCGTAGCTTACCGGAGTATCGAGGAGGTTGACAAGGAAAGGAGTGGAACTGATTACATCCGGATAAAGTTCCGGATACATTGCGTCAGTGCTCGACTTCACTGCCGACCCCATACCGAGCATACTGGTGATGGTGGAAAGCGAGCCAAGCTTCGATGATTCTGATAGTTCAGGAGCGAGGACTGATGTCACGGTATAGGTCTTTACGCTGGTAAGAGCGAAGAACAGGCCTATGGCGAAACCGCAGCAGCACCACTTGGCCACCAGCTTCCAGTTCCTGAAAAGCTTCCTGACGAGGTCTAAGATATCTGGGTCCTTTTCCATCTTACAGAAGTTTTATGATTGTGGTGATCATAGCGGCAAGAGATGCGGCGCTTGTGCCAATGCCAAGCCACTCACCAGGAGAAAGTTTCCTGCGCTCAGGCTTTGAAGGAACGATGATTTCGCAGCCAGGCTTGATAGGAGCCATTCTTCCGACAGCGACGGTTCCGTTCTGGTAAACGACATAGACCTTCGATTTCTTGGCATCGGAGCTGTAGCCTCCGGCACTCTTGATGTAATAATTCACACTCTTTCCTTCGATGAAATGGATGGTATTCGGATAGAGGACTTCGCCCTGGATTCTCACGGTCCTGGTAACCTCCGGAATTATGAGTTCGTCGCCGTCCCTGAGTACCAGGTCGTAGTCGGTTCCCGGATGGGAGATGGCCTTGTCCATATCCACTCCGACATTGTAGATTTCCGAAATAGTGAATTTGTCCCTTTCCAGAGTATCCTTCTGATTGTTCAGTTTGGCAATCTTCGCCATTGTCGAATGGACATCCCTTTCATACTGGTTGATCTTTCTTCTGATGAGTCCGCCTCCTACATAGGCATTAGGCGTAGGACCGCCTGCGCGCTTGATGAGGTCTGAAACCCTCTCTTCGTTGCTGATCAGGGTGTATTGTCCAGGGAAGGTAATCTCACCGCTGACCGTCACGAGTTTCTGGGCCACATAAGACGGGCTCTTCCTGACTGACACCACATCGAACGGCATAAGCTCGAATTTTTCCCCGTCACCGGTCAGAAGACCATCCTTGAGGGCGAAGGTGTAGAGAGATGACAGAGTGTCTGCCGCTTCCGTGCTCTTAGGGTCCACTATCCTTCGTGAAACATCCACGCGGGACTCGGAAGCTCCGTCGGCAAGACCTCCGGCCATGAGCACGAGGTCTTCTATTGTCATATTGGCGGCATACTGATAATCTCCCGGATTCTTCACGAAACCGGTGATGGTAAGGTCGCCCTTCTTGTTGATTTCATTCGCATTGGCGATGACGAGGACGTCGTTTCCGCGGAGGGTGACGTCTTCTGCGGCTCCGTCGATGATGGCCTTGACCGGAATCGCCATAATTTCAAGCGAACGGTCCTTCTTCTCCCTCAGGATCTGGGCCCTCGAAAGGAAGGCGTCGTCCAGAAGGCCGCCAGCGTGTTCGATGAGCTGTCTCACTGTGGCGATGTCGCCTCCGACAGCATATTTTCCAGGACGCACGACTGCGCCACGAATTTCCACGATATTGTCGTACAGAGTCTTGTCCGCGTTGACATTGACCGTGAGCGTATCACCGTCAGCAAGGGCAAAGCTGTCGAACTCAGAAGCAGGGACAGTGTACATCCTGTTCTTCTGCGCGCCCATCCTGGCGACCACGACCTCTCCGTCATAGGCGCCGCTTGCGAAACCGCCCGCATAGGCAAGCATATCACGCACGCTGTCGCCCTCCCTTGTCTCATAGATCATCGGACGCTTCACGCCTCCGTTCACAGTCACGAGGCCGGAATATGCAGGAATCATCAGCACGTCCCCGTCGCGGAGGGAAACATTCTGGGTTGTGTTTCCGCTGAAAAGAAATTCATATACGTCCACGCTGGCGATCTGCTTTCCGCCGCGGATCACCTTCACGTCGCGGAGGGATCCCACAGGAGTAACGCCGCCTGCGTGATAAAGGGCATTGAATACTGTAGTGAAGGCAGAAAGCCTGTAGGTACCAGGACGGACGACCTCACCGATGACATTGACCTGCACTGTCCTGACCTCGGAAATCGTCACGCTCATTGAAGATGAGTTGGAGAGGATTCCGGAGTAGCGTCTGCCCATAGCCGAACGGATCTTCGAGGTAGCCTGAGCTATATTGAGTCCGCTTAGATTAAGGGCGCCGACCTGAGGTATGATGAGCTTTCCTTCAGGAGAAATCTTGGACTTTATGCTGACTTCATTGTCTCCCCAGACCTCGATCAGGAGTTCGTCTCCAGGTCCGAGGACATATCCTTCAGGAGTTGCGGCGTTCTCGTTCGGCTCGAAAGTGAGCTCGGCACCGGAGAACATATCGTGTCCATAGATACCTGATTTATCCTTTATGATAAAAGGAACTGGCTTTTCAGCCTGGACCCTGGCTTTGTCTGCCTCAACATTGGTTTCTTTTGTAGAATATACTTCGTCAATGGTCTTTGCCTTGGCCTTGAATTCGGAGATGTCAACCTTTCCGCTCCTGTACTTTTTCATCAGGCGTCTCTGCTGGGCTTCGGTAACGCCCTTTGACAAAAGTTCGCTTGCAATCTGAGCCTGTGACTTGCCTTCGGACAGACTGGTCGCAATATATGAGACGACTGCCTCATCCGACATCTGTGCGTATGACACGCCTGAGACGAGGCACATAACCAATAATAATAGAGAGAGTTTTTTCATAAATACGCGTATATGCAAGTGTACATTCCCTTCAAAGATATTAAAAATATACGTAATTTAGCATTATGGAACAGGATGAAAAATATATGCGCGAGGCCCTGGCAGAAGCCCGGATGGCCGCAGAAGAGGACGAAGTTCCCATCGGAGCCGTGATAACCTGCAAGGGCAGAATCATAGCGAAGGGGCACAATATGGTCGAAAGGCTGAAGGACCCGACGGCCCACGCCGAGATGATCGCGATAACCGCCGCAACGGAAGCGATGGGTGGCAAATACCTCAGCGACTGTACCTTGTATGTTACGGTGGAACCTTGCCCGATGTGCGCTGCGGCCCTGGCGTGGTCACAGGTGGGGCGCATAGTTTACGGAACACTCGACCCGAAGAGAGGATATTCGATGTTCCAGCCTTCCCTTCTGCATCCGAAGACGGAGACGGAGGCGGGGGTGCTTGCAGAAGAATGCAGCGCCCTGGTCAGTGATTTTTTCAGAAAAAAACGTTAGAAAAGAGTAGGGTGATTCTCCTCGAGCTCCATCAGGATGCGCTCCATAACGGCTTCCCTGATGAGGCTGGACTTGGCAGTGACATTGAAGCGGCTGCAATACTCGTCAATGGCGGCCATCTCCTTTTCGTTGAAATAGATGACCTGCCTGCGCGTCCTTCTGAGGGCAGCCTTCTGCTTTTCCAAAAATTCCGGATCGAATACCGGTGAGACTGTTTTCTTCTTTCTTGCCATCAAAGTATCTCTTTTACATATTGTTCCTTGACGATTCCCTTGTCCACCCTGACTATGAGCGGCATCGTAGATATGTCGAATGACTCCAGAAGCCTGTCCCTGACGGACTCCTTCTGCAGATCCATATTGACCTCATACACCCTTGCACCTGACTTTGACGCCTTTTCGAGAGCCTCCTCGCAGACTTTGCAACCCGGAGCGTGGAAGATAAGGTAGGCGTCGGCCACCTTGCTGATGTTCACCTTCCCGCCTGCTGAACGGACCCTGACTGAAGGAACCTTGCTGCCGACGGGGGCCAGCTTCGCAAGACTAGAGCGGAGCTCCGCCAGGCCTACGACCTTCAGCGAATCCCACGGATCACACCAGATCTTAGGATCAGCTTCCAGCACATATCTGTCAGAGATTTCCGCAGATTCAGCCTCATAACCCCTTCGTGAAACCGCCCAGTAGAGCAGGTCGCCCATAAGTTCCTTGAAGGCGACGGTATCCTTCTTCTGCACGAGAGTCTTTTCGCTTATGTAGTCGGCGAAATCCCCTACGGTCAGACCGTCGGCTATGATCTTGTCGAACATCTCATCAGACTTCTCGCTGCCATATTCATAGTCCCTGATACTGAATTCGTTGCCAAGGACCTTTACGAGAGAAACGGGATCCAGCCCCCTGCCCACGATCTTGCCGTACTTGTCCGTCAGGAAAAGCTTTGGCGTCTGGAGCACTCCGTAGAGGCGCTGGAAATCGGAGCTCTTGTCCTCATCCCAGAGATTGTATGTCGCGTCGGAAAGATTCTCCTGCACATATTTCTGCCAGAGCTCCCTGTCGGAACCGACATAGACGGCATAGAAATCCACAGGCCACCTTCCGCTTCGGACGATGTTCATCAGCACCGGAGTCTCGATCTTGCAGGTCGGACAGCCTGTATCGTAGAAATAAAGGACATTGTACCTGCCCTCGGCCGGGATCGTCACCTCGGCTCCGGAAGCATCCTCCAGGCTGACCACAGGAGCGTGCATACCGAGAAGGCTATGTCTGTTGAATTCGGCATAGACCTTTGCGTTGAGAAGGTCCATATCGCTCTTCATCTTCACCTTCCCGCTGGCGAACCAGGCATCCACAAGATGGACAGCCACGCTTTCGTCCCCCATCAGCTTGGAATTCAGGTAATAATCATAGAATCTCAGGGCCGTGAACTGACGCATAAGGGAATCCCTGCACAATTCTATCATATAATCGGCCTCTGACATCTTCACCCTGGCCGGCTCCGGAGAGAGAGCCAGACAGTACTCGTCAACTTTTGACTTGAGCGCACCGAATCCGGCCGTGTCAACCTGCTGGGGCACGGTCGCAGTCAAAAGAAGCGAGAGGATTGCGGTGAGAATCTGCATAATTTATTTTTCAGGCAAGACTACCCCTTCCGGAAGGAAGAGGGATGTATCTCCGTTGTGACGGATGATGTCCCTGACGGCGGAAGACGAAATATGTGCGAATTCCTGGGCCGTAGGGATGATGATGGTTTCGATTTCAGGAGCGAGACGGCGGTTCGCGTCCGCAATGCTTCTCTCCGTCTCGAAGTCAATCATATTGCGGACTCCCCTGACGATGTGCTTCACGCCACTCTGGCGGCAGAAATCCACGGTAAGATTGCTGTAGCTCATCACGGACACGCCTTCAATGCCCTTTGTCGCCTGACGGATTATGTCCATTTTCTGTTCCATCGTGAAGAATCCCCTCTTGTCCTGGTTGATGCCGACGGCCACGATGACCTTGTCAAACATCGTGAGGGCACGCTTAAGGATATTCAGATGTCCGGCCGTAAACGGATCGAATGAGCCGGGAAAAACTGCTGTTCTAGTCATATCATTATCATAACTGCCAGTCTATCGGGGTCTTGCCCTGAGCGACGAGCAGGTCGTTAGTCTTTGAAAAATGGCGGCATCCGAAGAATGCGCCACGTGCAAGCGGCGAAGGATGGGCTGCCTCGAGCACATAATGCCTGGTCTGGTCAATCAGAGGAGCCTTCGTCTGGGCATATCGTCCCCAGAGCAGGAAGACGACTCCGTCGCACCTGTCCGAAATGGTGCGGATCACGGCATCGGTAAACTGCATCCAGCCGATGTTGCTGTGGGATGTAGGTTCACCGGCCCTGACGGTGAGGATGGCGTTCAGGAGGAAAACTCCCTGACGGGCCCATTTCTCAAGGTTCGGGCGGCCGCTCATCGTGATTCCCAGGTCCGAAGAAATCTCCTTGAAGATATTCTTCAGCGACGGGGGTGCAGGAACATTGTCCGGAACGGAAAAAGACAGGCCCATCGCCTGTCCCGGTCCGTGATACGGGTCCTGGCCGAG
>JAILCZ010000081.1 GCA_024689985.1 Bacteroidales bacterium
CCGTGACCTCGCCTTGCTTTGCCGTGAAGCTGACGCCGCTGAGCACCTTGCCGGACTTCTCATAGCCGAAATCAACATTGTCGAATTCGATGTCATAGCCCTTGTTGGAAAGGACTTCCGCGCCGCCCTGCTCCGGATGGCTCAGAATTACGTCCATTCTTTCGCACTCCACGGGCAAAGCAATTATTGCTCCAAGATTGATGAGGGCGGATGCAATAGGATCATAAAGCCTGGAAGCAACCAGGAGGAACATAAAGAATGCAATCAGGTCAAGTTCCCCAGCCACGAGAAGATTCGCGCCGACTAGGGCTACGGTGGCGATTCCAAGTTTGAGGATCATCTGTGCCGTGACTACGAAATATGCAACTCCGAGCTCAGCCTGCACCGCTCTTTTCTCGACGAGGTCGATTCTTGGGAAAAGGTCGTCGATATATGTCTTTTCCGCATCATTGGCCCTGATGTCCTGGAACGCCTCGAGTCCTTCCTGGATGTGGTCGGCAAGGTCCATCTTCGCTTCGTTCTGACGACGGGAATACCTGTTCTGTATCTTGCTTGAGAAAATTACTATCGACATTGAGATAGGTATAACCCAGAAGGCGGCAAGCGCCATCCTCCAGTCAAAGAAGAAAAGGCTGATTCCAATAAGTATGGTTGAAATCATCGAACCGATAAGTTCCGGGACATAATGGGATGTTCCAGTCTCTATCACGGCGCAGTCCGCCATAATCGTGCTGGTAAGGTCTGCAAGGTCTTTCTTTCTGAAGAAGGAAAGAGGAATCTTGCGAAGCTTTTCCGCAAGGGAAATTCTTCTTCGTCCGCTTTCAAGGTAAACGGAAGTGAATTGCTTGTCATACTTGAAGTATTCCATCGCCAGAATTGCAATTAGGCAGACGACAATCTTCCACACATAAGACCAAGTGTCCGCCACGCCTTCTCCCATAAGGTCCACCACGAGAAAATACATCAGGCAGACTGGCAGCATCAACACCATATCCATCGCCGCGGAAGCCAGGCCCGACTTGATCAGGTCAACGGCGCCCTGTCTTGATGACGCGTATTTATGTTGTATTCTATCTATCAATTTCATTGGTTTATCTCCTATGATTAATTTCTACTTGATATTCCATTTGACGCTCTCGCAGTATTGTTTCCACATTGAAGCATACTTGCCACCCTTCTCCAGAAGTTCAGCGTGGCTGCCGCACTCGGAAATACGTCCATCTTCAACGACATTGATGCAGTCTGCACCTGTCACTGATGAAAGCCTGTGCGCAATCATAATCAGAGTCTTTCCGTCAGCGCTCATTTCAGAGAAGGCTTTCTGAACCCGGGCCTCATTGTCCGGATCGGCGAAGGCCGTGGCTTCATCCAATACGACTATTGGAGTGTTCTTCAGCATCACCCTGGCAATTGCCACTCTCTGCTGCTCTCCTCCCGAGAGATAGGTTCCCTTTGTCCCTATCACGGTATGGATTCCTTCAGGGAGTTTCTCCAGGATGTCATCGCACTGAGCCTTGTGAAGAGCCTCGAGCACCTCTTCTTCCGTAGCTGAAGGATTACCTAATCTGACATTCTCCAGAATACTGGTCTTCAGGAGTTTGCTGTCCTGAAAAACGAATGAGATCCTGGAGTTGAGCTCCTTCTTTGCAATCGAGCGGATATCAGCACCTCCGAGGCTTATGCGACCTTCCGTCACGTCGAAGAATCTTGCTACCAGACTAGCAAGCGTCGTCTTTCCCCCGCCGGAAGGTCCTACGAAAGCGACCTTCGAGCCAGCAGGGATTCTCAGGCTCACCCCGTCTATGGCGAAGCGCTCGGAGTCAGGATAGCGGAAGCGTACGTTCTCAATCACGATGTCATTGTTATTCGGCGTCAAGCACGTCTGAGCCTCGCCGAGAGATTCCAGGGACATTATTCTGTCCACCTTGTCCAGGGCCTCCCCGACTATCATCTCGTTCTCACTTGCGAACATTATCCTTGTAAGCGTCACCGTCATCGCCGGTGAGATGATTATATAGAACAATAGGTTAAGCAGGAATTCTCCGGTCACACCGTCTTTCAGGGCAAATAGCGCAAGCCCGATCAGCACGGCAAAGGATGCATTCACCAACATCGTATAAAGGGACATCGGCACCCGCAAGGATATCGTATAGGAAATAACCCAGTTCTTGTACTTGTCAATCGCTTCCTTGAATCTCTTGAATGAGAATACGCTCTGTCCGAATGTCTTCACTACCGGGATTCCCCTGACATATTCCACGGCCTCGTTGGACATAGTGTCAAGGGCTTTGTTGTACTCTCCCATCTTCTCCCTGAGTATCTTTCCCGTCATCATACTCATCATTACCACGAGCGAGAGGGCAACGGTTCCAAGACATAGCAGTCCCATCCTCCAGTCGAACACGAACATCAGCACCACCAGTCCCAGCATCGTGCAATACATTCCGGCCTTGTCCGGCAGCTGATGGGCGATATAGGTCTCCGTTGACTGAGTTGACTCCTGCACCCATTTGCGGATCTTTCCGCTTCCGATGCTGTCAAGGAATCCTATAGGCAGGGTCATTATATGCTCCATCAGCCTCTTCCTCATATTTGACGCTATCCTGAACGCCGTCAGATGAGAGCACATCAGCCCCACGAAATACACCAGAATAGAGCCTACCGCAAATCCGAATGCCATCCAGCCGTAATGCCCCACATTCGTCGCCGCAGAAAAGTCCGGCGCCACATTTATGACATCCCTGAGTATCGCCCAGATATATATCAACGGCACCAAGGCCAGAATCTGAGCTGCTCCGGCAATGATCATCGCAAGGTAGATCAATACCTTTCTTCTGCCGGCATACGCCAGCAAGGGTTTCAACACGTTTTCTTTTTTCTCCATTGTCTTTACGCGTTCCCAAAAGGGAACGATGTTTTAATTTGTTCTAAAAAAAAGACGACCGCCTCAGCAGTCGTCCTCATCCTTGATTATATTTTGCCAACCTATCGTTTCGAATTTGATGTATTCCGATATCACCGTCCTTATCTCTTCATCCGACAGGTTGTGCATCAACGCTTCTTCCAGCAAATTGAACATCCACACGTTGTTCAGATGCACGAAGAATTTCGACACATTCGTATTTATCTCCGGATGTTTCTTCTTCATCACGTCGAACCACTCCATCACCTGCCTCGTCGCCCTGTTCACATAGTACTCCTTGTAATTCTCCAGACTCGACCCCTGCGCTTTGAAAAGCAGCAGCTTCAGCAGGCCCTTGTTCTTGTTCACCATCGCGACATAGTCCTCGAGCGTGGCATCCGTATATTTTACGTCCAGCATCTTCATCACATCCGTTCCCCTCACTCCGTGATGCTCATCGAGCAACTTTTCCAGTTGCAAGGTGGCCGGCTTGACCAGTGTGCAGAACAGTTCATCCTTTGACTTGAAGTAATGATACAGGTTGCTTAGCGTTATATCCGCTGCCTTAGCAATATCCCTAGTCGTAGTGTCCCTGAATCCCTTCTCCTGGAAGAGTTTCTTCGACACTACCAATATTCTTTTTTCGATATCTGCCTTCAGCACCTGCATAATAGAACTCCGTTCTTTATTTCGAGTACAAAAGTATAATTACTATCCTCCAACGACAATACCAATATCTAGGTAAAATGCAGTCAGGGAAAGCATTCACAGGCTACTGACGCTCGCGATAGTCGCTCTGCCAGTCGTATTCAATTTCGGGATCGGGAATTTCAATTTCAGGAATATCGAATTCCTGGAAAGAGCAGAGGAGTTCAGATGCAGTCATCTCCTCTATCATCTCCTGCAGATGAGCAGGAAGCTTTGGAAAAAGATTATAGCCGATACGGTTCTCTATCCAATTGACGCTCTCGCTATAAGAATAGATGCTCCGTGAGGAATCCACGCCATCCTTCGGGATTACGAAGCCGAGAGACTTCCAGCCGAGGCCGCCGCTGACCTTCTTGCAGATGGCTACGAAAGCCCCACCGTCATACGGCCCCCAGACAATATCCACGGTCTTGCGAGGCTTCTCCTCTGCCCACTGCCTGCAGACATTGATGACGGGAGAAAGGAGATCCGAATTAGCCCCGACAAGAGTCATCGTCCAGAAAGGAGCCGCCTTGAGCGAATCCGCTCCGAACCATTGTCCCTCCCTGAACCATACCGCCGGATCTATATCTCCGTCAGCACGCACGGGCAAGCCAAGGGAAGGCTGGCCTACTGACGCCCTGGACCGGATGAGAGCTGAACGCAATACTTCCTGACCGCTCAGAGCGAACTCCGAAACGATCAGGAAGATTATTACAACTATATTTTTCACTATTAATTATCTCACAAGGAGATATAAATATAGGGCTTTCATCCGAATACTCAAATCCTAGAAACTATATTTCAATTTCATCCAGACCTCGGAATTATGCTTATAGTAGCTGAACATTCCCTGGTCTGCCTGGAAGAAATCGTAGCCTGCGATTATATGTATCTGGTCATTAAGGGAATAATCCGCAGAAAGCCTGTCATATACGCCTCCGTTGGTGACATCCACATAAGCGAAAGACGACAACGAGAGGGTATTGTTCAGCAGGTCCTTCGATACTTTGAAGGTCGCAAGACCGCTGTTGCCATACTCCCCATATCCGGGATTCTCCGTGATCACCTTGTGATTATACTGAACGGACAGAGACCAGTTTCCTCCGGCGTACCAGTCCACACCCGCAAGCAGGTTGGTCGATACAGGATTACCGGAAGAAGTTCCGGAAGAAGTTCCGGAAGAAGTTCCGGAAGAAGATCCGGAATCAGAATCTCCGATATATTCAGCCACCTCTCCCCTGAAGACGAACTGTCCCACAGGGACTGAGAAGTCTCCGCCCAGCATATTCATACGGTAATAAGAGCCCATCTTGTTCCAGGTTCTGAGGGCCGAAAACGAGAAGTCCACTCCGCTGAGGAAGAAGGACATCCTGCCTCCGAATTCCATATTCTTGAACTTGGGCATTGGCTCCTCCGCCGAAGCGAAGGCTGCCGGCAGTGCCCAGGGATTCTCGCTTTCCGTCGGCAGTTCATAGAAGGAAGGAACAGGCACGGCAACTATCTCCGCACACCAGGTGGACTGCGAATACTTTGCTCTGATGCCTCCCACAGGGATACGGATATCGTCATAATCCTGGGCCAGAAATTCAGTGAAATCCATAGGTGAAATAACATCAGTAAGTCTCACTGCATCAGCTACTCCCCAGGTGATTATCTGACGACCGGCCCTGATATCCCAGTGTTCATCGGAGTAGGATGCATAGGCTTCTCTCAACTGCAGTCCCGTGCGGTCCTTGAGGATTGCATTATACACTAGATTGGCCGAGACATAGGCTCCTACGTTTCCCTTGTCCAGGGAGACCTCTCCCCTGACCCTGGTCCTGGATGACATCCAATTGTTCGGTTTCTCCGTGCGTAGGGCGTGATATGAATCAACAAACCCTTTCACGCCCACGCGCATGGAGTCCTCATCCTGCGCCAGCGCAGCAAGAGGTGCGACAATCAGAAAAAAGCAATACAAAACAACTTTGTACAACACTATTTTGAACCAATTATGAATCATTGATTTTTACAATATGAATCATCCAGTTACATTATAATCCCTTTTCAAGTCTGCTGACGGTGAACATTCCCTTGTCAACTTTCTCATTGTAGGTCGGATTCTTTATGAGAATCGTCGTGCGGTGTCCCGTCTGCACATTCTTCATCACCATCTGACAGGATGTCCAGAAGCCGCTGACTTTCTTGATGTCCGAAACGCTGAGCACCCTGTGCAACTTGTCCAGTTTGTCATAGAATTCCACATAGACGGTAATGCAGCAGTCCTGCCTGATCCACATCACTTTCCTGCTGTAGATCTCGCGGGTATCCTTCGGCTTTGACTCCACGACCCAGCATTTCTGTCCGTCTCGCATCTCCTCCCTGAGGAAGGTATGCTCGTCCTCATCCACATTCCTGTCCCCCATATCATCGTAGGTGAAGTCCGTTCCCATAAAGTAGTCCGTCTTGGAGGACGAGCCGCTGATTCTCCTGGTCTTCTTCATTGCCGGCAGATAGAGCCACTTGTCATCGTCCTTTCCGATCTGGTCATAATCCCAGGTCAGGAAACCAGTTCCCTTGACGTCTCCGGGATATGTGAAGAACATTATCTTCTTGCTGTCCTTCCCCTCGTCCACGGCCCAGGACTGGAGCTTGCGCATCCTGCTGTTTCCGGTCTTTTTCTGGAGGGTCAGTTCCATCTCCGCATATCTCGTATCTCCGTCAGGACGGTCCTTCACTTTCTG
>JAILCZ010000088.1 GCA_024689985.1 Bacteroidales bacterium
GCCTTGGTCTTGGTCTTTTCCTTGTAGTAATCCGCAATGAGATCCCTGAGAGGGAGGGAATACCGGGATGCGGCCTTGGTGGTCTCGAGGGCATCTCCTACGCCGAGTCCGGGCGAAGTGAGGAGGGAGCGGAGCATATACTCGTCGTCGTACCCATTGCTGGCCGAGGCCTGGACGGCATCCCTGACTTCTCCGACCTGGGTGGAAGTGATAGGGAGCTCGGAAAGCATCCTGGCGACATCGGAAAGAAGGACGGCAGGCCCCTCCTCAATTGTGTCAGGTACATAATAATCCACATCCTCACAGGAGAACAGCATCGTGGCACCTAGTGCCAGAGCGAAGAATTTCACAGTTTTGTTTTTCATATCTATCTGTATTTTTCAATTGCTACAAATAGACAAAAAAATATCCGTGTAATGCAGAATTACACGGATAAAGTCATAAATCATTGAGCCTCACTACCTTGAGTAGAAGATGAAGCGATTTTTTTCGTAAAAATCTTTGACCGTCTCGGTTTTTGAGAAGCCCGCTGCCTTGAAAACAGCCGCCGTCTCCGGCCCGAGGGTCTCGTTGATCTCGGTAAGGCACATTCCCTCAGGGGCGAGATACCTGGATGAAATCTCCGCTATCGCGCGATAGAAGACGAGCGGATCGTCATCAGGCACGAAAAGGGCTGTAGCGGGCTCGTAATCGAGGACGTTCTTCCTCATCTGGGCCTTCTCGCAGTCCTTTATGTACGGAGGATTGCTGACAATCAGGTCGAATTTGCCCTTGTCCAAATGGAACTCCGGATCCAGGACATCAGCCTTGACGAACTCAGGAGCCAAGGCTCCCTTTTCCTTGAGCTCAGCCGAGAAATCCTGGTTGCGGGCAACCTCGAGGGCTCCCTCGGAAATATCCACTGCAACAACCCTGGCGGTTGGAATCGCAAGGGCGAGAACCCAGGCGATGCAACCGGAACCGGTGCAGAGATCCAGAATCCTCACAGGCTCGGCATTCTTGCCGAACGGAATCCTCATCCTGTGGAACATACCACCCAGTTTCACGGCCTCGGACACGAGAAGCTCGGTCTCCGGACGCGGAATGAGGACGTTGCCGTCCACCTTGAAAGTCATACCGCAGAACTCGGTATGGCCAAGGACATACTGGATAGGCTCCCCTTCGGACAGCCTCTTCATATCAGCCTGCAGACCCGGAAGAGCCTTTTCAGGCACCTCGTATTCAGGATTCAGGATATGGGTGTAATTCTTCGTACCGATTCTCGCCTCACAGAGCTGCAGGACAATAGCACGAGCCTCCTTCGCCGGATAAAGGGGTTCAAGAGAAGCCGTGCTCTCTTTCAAAAAATCGGACAGAAGCATTATGCGTTTTCTATGATGTCAGTAAGGAAATCCCTCATCTGCATACCCGCAGCGCGTACCATCTTCGGCACGAGCGATGCGCTGGTCATACCAGGGATAGTGTTGACTTCGAGGAAATACAGGCCCTCGTCGGTGCTGATGTAATCCATACGGACGACACCTGAGCATCCGAGATGAGCGTAGATCTTCCTGGATGTCTCCTGGACCTCGTCTGAAAGCTCCTTGGAAATCTCCGCCGGGCATACCTCACGGCTATGGCCGTTGTACTTGGCGTCATAGTCGAAGTACTCGTTCTCCGTCACGATCTCAATCACAGGAAGAGCCTTGACGCCCTCCTTATCGGCATAGACCGCACAGGTGAGCTCCCTTCCGGAAACACCCTGCTCGACAAGGACAGTAGGGCCCTCGGAATAGGCGTAATTCACTGCATTCTCGAGGTCCGCTGCCTCATTGACCTTGGTGATGCCGAAGCTTGAACCGCCGTCAGTAGGCTTTACGAAAACAGGGAACTTGAGCTTTGATGCCACTTTCTCGCAGAAGCTTTTGACATCTGAACCCTGACGGATGAATGCATCCGGAGCGAGCTTCACGAAATCGACGTCGCGAAGATAGCTCTTGCAGGCATACTTGTCGAAGGCAATGGTGGAGACGAAGGCGCTGCAGCTGCTGAAAGGAATGCCGAGCATCTCTAAATAACCCTGAAGAAGGCCATTTTCACCCGGTTTTCCGTGCTGCATAATATATACGTAGTCGAACTTTACCTTTTCACCATAAACACTGACAGAAAAATCTGACTTGTCAATTTCCGGACGAGCTTCCTCCGGGAACGTGACCCGCATCGAATCTTTCTTTCTGAAGGCCACAAGAGACCATTTGCCAAATCTGGCGAAGATCTCATAGACATCATACTGAGTATCGTCAATCTGAGCAGCCGTGTACTCACCACTTCTGCAGGAAACCTCACATTCTGAGGAATCACTGCCATAGATAACTGCAATTGTACTGTACTTTGCCATTTCTACTATTCGAAATAATAATCTTGTAAATCCTGTTCTTTCTGTGACTCGTCCTCGTCACCTCCCGTGCAGTCGAGATTCAAATCCATTCCCGCCGGAGCAATAAACCTGTCGGTAGAAGAAACAGAAAGGGATCCGTCCTTGAGGCACTTCTGCATAAACTTGCCCCAGATCGGGAGGGCCATATGCGAACCGCTGCCGAGCCTGAGTGAAGAGAAGTGAACCTGACGGTCCTCTCCGCCGACCCATATTCCGGCCGTGATCGCAGGGGTATATCCGATGAACCAACCATCGGAGTTGTCGTTGGTCGTACCAGTCTTGCCAGCGATGTCCATCGTATAAGGCATACCGTAAACCGAGCGGAGGGCACCTGCCGTACCGCTGTTGACCACTCCGGCCATAAGGTTCTCCATAAGATAGGCCGTCCTGTCACTGATGGCCTCACGCTTGTGGTTCGTGAACTCGCCAAGGACATTGCCCTGGTTGTCTTCAATTCGCGTCACGAATATAGGGGTGACATACACTCCCCTTGACGGGAAGGTATTGTATGCCGCAACCATTTCATAAGGAGAAAGGTCAGCCGGGCCGACGCAGAGTGACACCACCTCGTCGACGTGGCTGCCGATGCCCATCTTCCTCATCATATCCGCCATAGCCTGAGGGCCGAAGCGCTTCATAAGGAAGGCTGAGTAGTTGTTGCTTGAATGGGCGAGACCCCACTTGAGTGTATAGGTCTTGCCGATGTACTTGTCAGGGTCGGTGCTTCGAGGCGTCCAGGTATCCTCGCCGACTATGAAAGTCTGAGGCACGTTGGCCACCTTGTAGCAAGGGCTCAGGCCCTCCTGCATAGCAAGGGTGTAGAGGAAAGGCTTGATGGTCGAACCGACCTGGCGCTTGCCCTGACGGACATTGTCATACTTGAAATATCTGTAGTTAGGACCGCCGACATAAGCCTTCACGTGGCCGGAATTCGGCTCCATCGCCACGAAAGCCGTCCTGAGGATGGACTTGTAGTAACGGATGGAATCGTCCGGAGTCATAAGGGTGTCGATGTATCCCTTCTTATTATATGCAAAGAGGCGCATCTTGCGCTTTTCCTTGAAGCCCTTCATAATCTCCGCATCGCTGAGGCCGTCCTTCTTGCCCATTCTCCAGCGGTCGCTCCAGCGGCGGGCCTGTTTCATAGCCCTGTCGATGGTCTCCTGGTCCACGTCACGTGCGAACGGACGGTTCTTGTTCCACCTCAAGTCGGATGCAAACTCCTTCTGGAGCTGCTTCATATGCTCTGCGACAGCCTCCTCAGCGTATCTCTGCATACGGGAATCGATGGTCGTATAAATTCGGAGTCCGTCCTTGTCGAGGTTGTAGCTGCTGCCGTCAGCCTTGCGGTTTTTGTTCAGCCAGCCGTAGAGGTCGTCCGTAGCCCAGGCGAGGGAATCCACGGAGAAATCCTCCCTGTACTGATAGTCGGAACGGCGAGGCTTCTTGGCGTTCATATACCTGCGGAGCATATCGCGGAAATAAGGGGCGAGACCGGCATTGTGGTCCTGCACCTTATACTGGTCCACATTGATAGGAAGTTCGCGGAGAGAGTCGCGCATATGCTTGGAGATGTAGCCGGCCCTGTGCATCTGGCCGATCACGAAGTTCCTGCGGGTAAGAGCCTTGTCGTAATGGAGAACCGGATTGTAGCGGGTAGGCTTGTTGACCATACCGACGAGGGTTGCGCTCTCCTCAATGTTGAGAGCGGCCGGAGCCTTTGCGAAGAAGGTCTCTGACGCAGCCCTGACGCCATAGGCGCCGCTTCCGAAGAAGATGGAGTTGAGATACATATCGATGATCTCCTCCTTGGTATAGTCCCTTTCGAGCTTGATCGCGGTGATCCACTCCTTGAGCTTGATCCATACCATACGGACCTTGCTCCATCCAGGAATCTTGCTGCGGGTCTCGGTACGCGGATAGAGGGTCTTTGCGAGCTGCTGGGTAATCGTACTGCCTCCTCCCTGGCTGGAATCGCTCATAAGGAGGGTCTTGACGAGAACTCGGCCGAGGGACTCGAAGTCGATGCCGGAATGCTTGTAGAAACGCACATCCTCAGTTGCGACGGCCGCCTGGACAAGATATGGGGAGAGCTCCTCATAACTTACATAGGTTCTGTTCTCAATATGGAAGGTAGTAAGAATCTGCCCGTCCGAAGAAATGACCTGGGTGGCAAGCTTGCTGTCAGGATGCTCAAGTTCTTCGAACGAAGGTATGTCTGCGAATGCCCAGACGAGAAGGAAAAGTGAGATGATAATGACAAAAGGCAGGACTACAAGCGCCCAGAATATTTTCGTCACTTTCTTTCTGCTATTCTCATTCATAAGCCCGTAATTTTCAGTTTCAAAGAATACAAAATTAACAACAAAATTTGGAAAAATGCCCGTTTTGTGGCTTACTTTGCAGAATCAACACAAAAAAGAAGATATGGAGGGGAATCTGGTAATAGTTGAGTCGCCTGCAAAGGCAAAGACGATTCAGAAGTTTCTTGGAAACGACTTTGTAGTTAAACCTAGCTTCGGTCACATCAGGGATCTTCAGGACAAGAAACTCAGCGTAGACGTAGAAAACGGATTCAGCCCGGAGTACGTAATTCCGGCTGACAAAAAGAAAGTGGTTGCAGAACTCAAGGCTGCAGCGAAGAAGGCAGACACCGTCTGGCTCGCATCCGATGAAGACCGCGAGGGAGAGGCTATTTCCTGGCATCTTTCCGAGGTCCTCGGCCTTGAAAAAAGCAAGACCCGCCGAATCGTTTTCCACGAAATCACGAAGGATGCAATTCTGCAGGCCGTCGGAAATCCAAGACAGATAGATATGAACCTGGTGGACGCCCAGCAGGCAAGACGAGTGCTCGACAGGCTCGTCGGCTTCGAACTCTCCCCTGTTCTCTGGAGAAAGATCCAGCCGAAACTTTCAGCAGGCCGCGTCCAGTCCGTCGCCCTCCGCCTCGTCGTGGACAGGGAAAAGGAGATAATGGACTTCCAGAGCGAGCCATACTACCGCGTTGACGCCATCTTCCATCCGGAAGGCACGGCAGCGGCAGTAAAAGTCAAGGCCACCCTCGACACCAAATTCAACGGAGAAGACACCGCGAAGGCCTTCCTGAGCGACTGCGACGGAGCCACGTTCTCCATCGAATCAGTCGAGCAGAGCGACGGCGCACGCTACCCTGCCGCTCCGTTCACGACCTCAACGCTCCAGCAGGAGGCGGCACGCAAGCTCCACCTCCCTGTAAGCGTCACGATGCGAGTTGCCCAGAGCCTCTACGAAAGAGGTCTCATCACCTATATGCGAACCGACAGCACGAACCTCAGCCAGCTCGCTCTCGGTACAAGCAAGAAGTTCATCATCGAGAACTTCGGCGCAGACTACTCGAAGCCTCGCCAGTACAGAACCAAGACCAAGGGTGCCCAGGAGGCACACGAAGCCATCCGTCCTACCTTCATCGAGAACACCTCCATCGAAGGAACGGCACAGGAGCAGAAGCTCTACGACCTCATCTGGAAGCGCACGGTAGCGTCCCAGATGGCAGACGCCAAGCTTCTCAACACCCAGGTCAAGATCGGCAACGACAAGAGAAGCGAGAAATTCGCAATCACCCAGTCCAAGGTCGTCTTCGACGGCTTCCTCAAGGTATATATCGAGGGCTCAGATGACGATGAGGCTGAAGAATCAGTACTCAACCTCCCTGACCTTACAAAGGGCCTGAAGATGGAGGCGAAGGAAATCAACGCAAGCTGCAAATTCACACAGGCGCCATACCGCTACTCCGAGGCTTCCCTCGTGAAGAGACTCGAAGAGCTCGGAATCGGACGTCCGTCAACATACGCACCTACGATCTCCACCCTCACCACCGGCCGAGGCTACATCGTCAAAGGCGACAAGGAGGGCAAGAAGGTGAAAGCCAACGACTTCATCCTCAAGAACGGCACAATCTCAGCCAAGGAGAAAGTCGAAGTAGTGGGCGCGGAGAAGGGCAAGCTCCTTCCTCAGGAAGTGGGAATGATCGTATCAGACTGGCTCGTGAAGAACTTCACGGACATTATGGACTACGACTTCACCGCCAACGTGGAGAAGGACTTCGACAAGATCGCCGACGGCGACCTCACCTGGAACAAGGTGATCAGCGAATTCTACGCCCCGTTCCACGCCAAGATCAACGAGACCCTCGAAGACAGGCAGTACAGCAAGGTCGAAAGGGAAATCGGCGTTGACCCTGCCGACGGAGTGAAGATCATAGCCAAATACGGCCAGTACGGGGCCTATGTACAGAAGGGAGACGGTGAGAACAAGCAGTTCGCATCCCTCGGAAGAGGCCAGCTCATCGAAGAGCTCACCCTCGAGGATGCCCTCAAGCTCTTCGCCCTTCCAAGGACCGTCGGCCAGAAGGACGGCATCGACATCATCGCAACCAAGGGACGCTTCGGACCATACCTCAAATTCGGTGAGAAGAACGTCAAGCTTCCGAAGGGAGCCGATCCTCTCAAGATCACCCTCGAGGAGTGCGTAGCCCTCATCGACCAGAGCAACGAGAAGGCCAAGCCGGCCGAGCCTCTTGCAGACTGGAAGGAAAGCGGAATCCAGATCATTGACGGACGCTACGGCCCATACATCAAGGCCAACGGCTCCAACTATAGGATTCCTAAGGGCAAGGATGCGACGAAACTTACTGAGGAAGACTGCAAGGCCATCATCGCCGAGTCAGCCCCTACAGCTCCGAAGAGAAGATTTGTAAGAAAGAAATAAACTAGAGTTTGGCGAAAGCCGAGGCTATGGCAAGATCCTCAGGGGTCGTGAGCTTGATGTTCGTACGCTCCCCGATGACATAGTCAACCGGAATTCCAAACTGCTGAGCAACGGAAGCGTCATCCGTGAATGACGTAGAATAAGGCTGCCTGTAGGCGGCCTTTATTTCTTCCGAATAGAACATCTGAGGAGTCTGGGCTCCGAAGACGGTGCTTCTGTCCACTGCAACCCCGGGGATTGTCTCCAGGCGTTCCTCACCATCGACGTTCACCTTCCTGATCGCTTTCAGCGTATCCACCATCGGCAGTACTGGGATAAGAGCCCTGCATCCGGCATCCATCTTTTCGAACATCTCAAGGATCAGCTTCTCGGATACCAGCGGACGCACTCCGTCGTGGATGGCCACGATGGCCCCGTCCGGGATTTTCGAAAGGGCGTTCTGGACGGAATGGAAACGGGTGATGCCACCCTGGACGAGAATCTGCGGAATGACGAAGTTCGTCCTGAGGCAGAGGGACCTCCACTCTTCGAGATAATCGGACGGAAGGACGGTGACGATTTTGATCTCAGGATCAGCCGAAAGGAACCTCTCGACAGTACGGCGCAGAACCGGTTTTCCTTCAAACTCAAGAAACTGCTTCGGAAGGGCGGAACCCATCCTGGTGCCGTGACCGGCAGCCGTTACGACAAGATATCTTTTTCGTCCCATAAAATCTTCGATTTTCCGTCTTTTAATTTATCGGCAAATATAAGTTTTTTTCGTACTTTTACGGAAATTATCGCAAATACCAAAACTTCGAAGTATACAATGGCATTTTCTTTTTTGACTCAGGAATTGGCGATTGACCTTGGAACGGCCAACACCGTCATTTTCCAGAACGACCAGATAACCCTCGATGAGCCAAGTATCGTCGCAATCGACAATAACACAGGTAAGTGCGTAGCCCTCGGACAGAAGGCTAAGCTTATGCACGAAAGGGTGAATCCGGGCGTCAAGACGATCCGTCCTCTCCGCGACGGCGTGATCGCAGACTTCAATGCCGCAGAGATGATGATCCGCGGCTTCATAAAGCAAGTTAACAGCAAACACAAAAGCCTTTTTACTCCGAACCTCAAGATGGTGGTCGGCATCCCTTCAGGAAGTACCGAAGTGGAAATCCGTGCCGTCCGCGACTCATCTGAGCACGCAGGAGGTCGTGATGTATATCTTATCTACGAACCTATGGCAGCGGCCCTCGGTATCGGCCTCGACGTCGAAGCGCCTAAGGGCAATATGGTCGTCGACATAGGTGGTGGTACTACGGAGATCGCCGTGATCTCCCTCGGCGGTATCGTCCAGCAGGACAGCATCCGCGTAGCAGGTGACGTATTCACCTCAGACATACAGCTTTACCTCCGCCAACAGCACAACATCAAGGTCGGAGAAATCACAGCTGAAAAGGTAAAGATCGCCGTCGGCGCGGTAATCCCGCAGCTCGAGGAAGGCGAGCCTGAGCCTTTCACGGTCAGAGGACCGAACCTTATGACGGCTCACCCTGTCGATGCCACGATTTCATACCAGGAAATCGCGCACTGTCTCGACAAGAGCATCGCCAAGATCGAGTCTTCAATTCTTCACGTACTTGAGCAGACTCCTCCGGAGCTCTACTCCGACATCGTGGAAAATGGTATTTTCCTTTCAGGAGGTGGAGCCCTTCTCAGAGGTCTTGCACAGAGATTCACGGACAAGGTCAACATCCCGTTCCACGTTGCGGAAGATCCGCTCCGCGCCGTGGCCCGAGGAACTTGTATCGCTCTCAAGAACACTGATAACTACTCCTTCCTCATGAGATAATGCCGAAAGAGCGCAAAATCATACCGACAATTATCAGTGCAGCAATCTTCATAATTATGGAGGTTGCTGCACTCAATATGCTCGCAAAGAACAACGAACTTCAGCAGATCTGGCTCGCCAGGGGTGCCCATAAGTTTATGGCCAAGACCTGGGGAATGACGGAAAGCATCAAGTATTACTTCTCCCTGAAGAAACAGAACGAAAGGCTTGCTCAGGAGAATTTCATTCTCTCCGAAAAGCTCCGCGAATATCTCGAAGCAGGAGCCGTCCTGGAAGAAACAAGGGATGTCCAGCCGATAACAGGCAAAGTCAGGGGCTACGAATACAACAGCGCCTCAATAGTCAAGATTAGCAACAACAAGCAGCATAATTACATCATCATAGACAAAGGCTCGGAAGACGGAATCGGCACCAGGTCCGGAATCATCACGGCCCAGGGTGTCGTCGGCATCGTGGACGCAGTGAGCAACCATTACGCCTACGCCCTGTCCTTCCGCAACGCCGATGTGAGCATCAGCGCCCGCCTCGGCAATGAAGGCGCCGTCGGACCTCTCATCTGGGACGGTCACAGCACGAACGGAGCCATCCTCAAGGAGATTCCTCTCCAGTACAAGTTCCAGCCGGGAGACACCGTCTGGACGAGTGGTTATTCCTCAATCTTCCCTCCTGACATCCCTCTCGGAGTGGCCGGAAACTCGAAGATCGTAAACGGAGCCACAAACGAGATCCAAGTGACGCTTTTCCAGGACTTCACGGCCCTGAGATACGTGACCATAGTGGAGAACAAGGGTCTCGAAGACATCGAATCATTGGAAGCGAAGGGGGCGCAGCACAAGAAATGAAAAAGAGTTTCGCCCTCGCATATGCGCTTCTGCTGATCGGCCAGCTGCTGATCTGCAACTACTTCCACTTCACTCCGTATCTGGTCCTCACGATGCTCCCGACGATGGTGCTCTGCATCCCGTCCAAGCACGACACGAGCGTGGCCCTGGTGGTCGCCTTCGTATCGGGCCTCCTGGTGGACTTCCTCGCCGAAGGCGTGATCGGCCTCAACGTCACGGCCCTCGTGCCAGTGGCGTTCTGCAGGAAATGGATCATCGAGAAAGTGTTCGGTGAAGACCTCTTCTCCCGCGGAGATGACTTCTCAATCAAGAGATACGGTCTGGGAAAGGTGGCGATGGCCATCATTCTCGCGACCTCCCTCTACCTGATTATCTACATCGCCGCCGACGGCGCTGGAATAAGACCGTTCTGGTTCAACACCCTCCGGTTCTTCGGCTCGCTTGTAATCAGTTTCGTACTGTCAATTTGTGTAGCTGACCTGCTGAATCCGGATGATAGAAAGTAACAGACATAGAAACCTTCTCTTCGGACTGGGAGTGGCTGCGCTGATTCTGTTGGCGAAGCTGTTCTCGGTGCAGATCCTGAACAACAAATACAAGATAGACGCCTCGAACAACTCGATGGTCTATGACATCATCTATCCGACCAGAGGCATCATCTACGACCGCAACGGCGACATTCTCGTGGGAAACAAGGTGGCATACGACATCCTGGTGACCCCGAGGAAGATCGGACCGTTCGACACCCTTCTCCTTGCCGATGTGCTGGACATCGATCCGCAGGTGATCATCGACAAGATGGCCGAATACCGCAAATTCAGAAGGAAGATCGGCTACCAGACCGTGACCTTCCTGAAGCAGGTGCCGCCCGAGACATATATGAAATTCGCGGAAATCGAATACAAATTCCCTGGCTTCAAGGGTCAGGACCGAAGCATCCGCGACTACCCGATAAACGCCGGAGGAAACCTCCTGGGCTATGTGTCCGAGGTTGACCAGGCCTTCATCAAGCAGCACCCCGGAGAATACCGCTCCGGAGACTACGCCGGAAAGACCGGAATCGAGGCTGCCAGGGAAGAGGAACTCCGCGGAACCAAGGGCTATCACATCTACCTGAGAAACTCCCATAACCAGATCGAAGCCCCGTACAAGGACGGAGAAATGGACAAGGAAGCCATACCGGGCCACGACATCACCACGACCATCGACGCCCATCTCCAGCAATACGGACAGGAGCTGATGAACAACAAGGTGGGCAGCATCGTCGCCATTGAACCTGAGACCGGCGAAATCCTCGCAATGGTCTCCAGTCCTGGTATCGACGTAAGTATGCTCGCCGACATCGGCAAGCACTACAAAGAAATCGCCAGGAATCCATACAAGCCTATGTTCAACCGCGCCGTACAGGCTTCCTATCCTCCAGGCTCGGTGTTCAAACTGGTGAACGGCCTCATCGGCCTCGAAGAGGGCACCCTCCGTCCGGAAATGAAATATCCTTGCTACAGAGGCTACCCGTATGGTAACAAGAAACTCGGATGCCACAACCACCCGTCTCCTATTGACCTGGAGACGGCCGTTATGATGTCCTGCAACGCCTACTTCTGCTATGCCCTGCGCAACGTCCTGGAAAACAGGAAGTACGACGACATAGGCCAGGCCCTCGACAAGTGGAACGAGTATGTACAGAGCTTCGGCTTCGGCCACAAGCTCGGCTCCGACTTTCCTGCCGAACTCGGCGGCACCCTCCCTACGTCCCGCTACTACAACAGGATCTATGGCAAGGGCGGCTGGAAATTCACTACCATCCTCTCCATCTCCATCGGACAGGGCGAGGTCGGCGTGACCCCTCTTCAGATCGCGAACCTCGCGGCCACGGTCGCCAACAGAGGTTACTACATAATTCCGCATATCATCAAGGCCTCCGACGGAGTGGAGATCGACAACAAATACTACGAGAAGCACTACACGATGGTTGACCCTGAAGAATTCAACAAGGTCACCCACGGTATGTGGCGCGCCGTAAACTCTGGCTTCGGCTCAGGCGGTACGGCAAGCATCGCCGCCGTGAAGGGCCTGGACATCTGCGGAAAGACAGGAACGGCGCAGAACCCTCACGGAGCCGACAACTCCGTATTCATCTGTTTTGCTCCGGAGAAGAATCCTAAGATCGCCATCGCGGCCTACGTCGAGAATGCAGGCTTCGGCGCGACCTGGGCGGCGCCTATCGCCTCCCTGATGGTAGAAAAGTATCTCACAGGTGAAGTCAACAGAAAGGACCTCGAAAAGAGAGTACTTGACGGCAACCTTATGAACAGAGTAAAAGTCAAAAAATAATGGACAGGACATTCCACGGAAGAAGTTTGAGCCAGTCCATTGACTGGAAACTCATAATCTGCTACCTCATCCTGCTGCTCATAGGCTGGGTGAACATCTATGCAGCAATCCACTCCTCCGAGACAGGAGGCATCTTCAGCTTCGACACCCGAAGCGGAAAACAGCTTATGTGGATAGCCACGGCCATTGTGATCGCGGCATTCATCCTCTTCGTAATGAGCCCGCGCATCTGGGAGGGTGCGTCCATCCCGATATACCTCTTCGTCGTCTTCCTGCTCATAGCGGTAATTTTCCTGGGCGTGGAAGTGAAGGGCTCAAGGTCCTGGTTCGAATTCGGCCCCGTACGATTCCAGCCGGCCGAAATCTCCAAGATATCCACGTCGCTGCTGCTGTCTATGATTCTGAGCAACAACAACTTCAAGCTCAAGAAACTCAAAGACTACATCGTCGTCGGCCTTGTGCTGGGCATTCCTATGCTCATCATCCTCGCAGAAAGCGAGACAGGATCCGCCCTCGTCTATGTTGGCTTCATCTTCGTCCTCTATCGTCAGGGCCTTTCAGGCTGGTGGATAGCAGCCATCGGCATAGCGATCCTGATATTCATCCTGACGCTCACGGCATCGCCGTACACTTCCACGGCCGTTCTCATAGCCATCCTGCTGATCTGCAACTCCCTCAACGGAAGAAACTGGACAAAGTGGGTTCTCATCTCCATCGGCATCATCCTGCTGATAGCCCTCTTCCCTTCATTCTGGCACCGCATCGTCGGCACCTTCATCCCGGGCGTATCTGCCCTGGAACACAATCCTGACGTCACCGTCGTCCAGACAATCAAAGAAGGCGCCCACCTCTTCTTCCTGTCCAAAATAAAGCCGCTATACATCCTTATCGCCACCGCCCTGGGTCTTGCCCCATATCTGGTGATAAAAGCCTTCCACGGCCGCAATACGACCTTCAAGATGCTTTCCATCATAGGCTTCTTCGCCGGAGTGATGATGGTGTTCTCCACCGACTTCATCTTCAACGACGTCCTCCAGCCTCACCAGAGAAAGCGCATCGAGGTTCTCCTCGGCCTCAAGGAAGACCCTGCAGGAGTGGGCTACAATGTCAACCAGTCCCTTATCGCCATCGGTTCCGGAGGATTCCTCGGAAAAGGCTACCTCAACGGCACCCAGACGACCTATGGCTTCGTTCCTGAGCAGGCCACCGACTTCATCTTCTGCACCGTCGGAGAGGAATGGGGATTCGTCGGCTGTTCAGTCGTCATCTTCCTCTACCTCTTCCTGATCTGGAGGATCCTATATGACGCAGAACGCAGCCGCGAGGCCTTTACCCGAATCTACGGATATTGCGTCGCAAGCTGCGTCTTTATGCATTTGTTCATCAACATCGGAATGACCATAGGCATAATGCCAGTCATCGGCATTCCTCTGCCGCTTCTGAGTTACGGAGGATCGTCCCTCTGGGCGTTCACCGTCCTCATATTTATCTTCATCGCGTTGGACCGCGAAGAAAAGAAGTACTTCTAGTATTTAACGTTGAGCCAAGGAGCGTTCTTCTTAACCCATTCCATAACGGTGAGAGGAACGTCAGTACACATTCTGTCTGCTCCGAGGTAAGCGCCGAGCATAAAGTCCTCGACTGACTTGCCTGGCCAGAGGCTGACGGTGATTCCTTCCTTGTGAGCCTTGGCAACTGCCTCGCGGCTCGTTCCGTCCATCTTGCATCCGAGGGTATAGATACCTGTCGTCTTGGCAAGGGCGATGGTCTCGCTGTTGATAGGCTTTGATACGATGAGAAGGAGTTTTGCATCAGGATGATGCTCCTGGAGGTAACGGAGTCCGCGGTAATCTGATGAAGTGAATACCATCATAGATCCCTTGGTCTTGATGTTCATCACTCCCTTGTAGATCATCTCGACATACTTCTCGAGTTTCTCCTGAGGATAGCTCTCCTTAGGGCTCGTCTTAAACTCCCACTCCACATAGAGGCTGTCCTTTCCGTCAAGGAAGTGGCAGAACTCCTCGAAGCGCATAATCTTGTTGCCCTTCTTGGTCCTGAGCTGGTCGATCTCCTTTGAGGTCTTCTCCTCGAAGATACCAGTACCGTTGGTGGTGCGGTCAAGCGTGTTGTCGTGAGTCATATAGAGCACTCCGTCCTTTGTCATACGGATGTCCGTCTCGAATCCCGTATAACCTGCGTCCCAGCTCTCCTGGAAAGCCTGAAGAGTGTTCTCATCTCTTTCGAGACGGCCTCCGCGGTGTGAGAAAGCACGGATCTGCTGTGTCTGTGCAAAAGCACTTACGCCGAGCGCAAGGAGGCCTGCTACGATTAATGTCTTTTTCATATTGTTGTGTTTTTGTGTCTTGGATTACTGTTCCTGAACGTTTGATTTTGGTTTGAGGTTCCAGATGGACACGATAAGCACGAATCCGATGACGGCAACGGCCGACATAAGGATGAAGATAGGGTGCCATCCGAAAGTATCAGCAAACTTTCCGAGAGGATAACCGGTGATGAGGGTACTTACGTAGCTCATAAATCCGATGATACCTACGGCTGAGGATGCGGCCTTCTTTGATACCTCATTGGAAGCAACGACTCCGAGAAGAGCCTGAGGACCATAGAGGAAGAAGCCGGCGAGTGAAAGCACTATGAGGAAGAGCACAGGGTTGTGCCAATCCTGGATGAAGTGCAGAACCACGAGACAGATGGCGACGAGAGCCATTTCAATGGCGCACACCCTCTGTGAGCGGCTCTTGAAGAGCTTGTCTGAGACGAATCCCGCGAAGAGCATACCGAGACAGCCTGCAACCTCGAAGATGGCGACGGTCCAGCCTGAGAGAGCCGGGCTGAGGCCCATTTCCTGGAGCATTGAAGGGCCCCAGTCAAGGATTGCGAAACGGACGATATACACGAAGAGGTCGGTAACGGCGAGAACCCAGATGATAGGGTTGAGGAACACCCTGTGGATAAGGAACTGGGTGAACTCCTTGTTGTCCTTGCCTTCCTTCTCCTCGAACTCTCCTTCCACCTTAGGGAGCTCCGGAAGACCTACTGACTTAGGCGTGTCGCGGAGGGTCACGATGATGAAGAAGACTCCTACGAGGGAGATCGTTGCCGGAACCCAGAAGCAGAGCTGCCAGTCAGTCAGATATCCGCAGATTACTGCCGCAACGAAGGCTCCGATAGAATGGGACATATTCCAGATGCTCATCTTCGAAGCAAGCTCGTGAGGCGGTACCCAGTTGACCATAAGGTGGTTGCACGGAGCGAATCCGCATCCCTGGAAAATCTGGTTGACAATATACAGGACGGACATTATCAGAATGAATCCTCCGATGAAGTCCGGACCTGATGCAGCTCCCGTGAGGGCCGTTGAAAGTTTTGCGCTGAAGCCGAAAAGGAAGTTTACGGCAACGCACACGCTGAGGCCGAGCACGAGGTGCCAACGGGCATTCGTACGGTCGCTTATGACGCCATTGATAAGCTTGGAGATACCATAAATGATACCTCCAGCTGACATAATGGCACCAAACTGAGCTTTAGTGATTTCAGGGTAGTTAGCCTGGATCAGTGGAATAGCGAATGAGAAGTTCTTCCTGACGAAGTAGAACATTGCGTAGCCGATCATCGAGCAGATGATCACGCGCCACTGCCAGTAATTAAAACTCTTTTTAGTCTGCATTATTTGGTTATTTGTTTGTATGCTTCGGCGATCTCCTTAACCACAGAATCGTCTGCTGCAAGGCCGGTGTACTTTACGAGTGTTGCCTCTACGCCATTGTCCTTGACGCTCTGCTGAATCTCAACGCTCTGAGGATCCTCAGGGTTGTTGAAAGTAAGAGCTGCAGCTGCGAGGAGAACGAGCTTGTCGTATGCAAGACCGAAGCCCTTTGCAGTAAGAAGAGGAAGGATGATACGGTCGTTTGCAGCAAGCTTTCTGCCTGGCTCGCGGCCTACGCGGTTGCACTCATCCTTGAGGTATGGATTCTGGAATCTCTTGAGGATCTTCTCGATATAAGCGAAATGCTTGTCGTGGTCGAAGCCGAACTTCTTGATAAGGCCTTCGCCGCTCTGCTGCATTGCGCCCTTTACGTTTGCATAGACCTCAGGATCCGCGATAGCCTCGCCGATTGTATTGAGACCCTTGAGTTTTCCGAGATATGCTGCCGTAGCGTGTCCTGTGTTGAGGGTGAAGAGCTTGCGCTCAACATATGCCTCGAGGTTGTCAACAGGTGTCATACCTGCGATCTGAGGAACTTCGCCTACAAATGAAGACTTCTCAACGTCCCACTCGAAATACTCCTCAACTGCAACGTCAAGAGGAATTTCACAATGTACCGGAGGTACGATTCTGTCAACTGCCGCATCAGGGAAGCCTACGTGCTTCTCTGCCCAGGCTGCAGTCTCTGCGTCAAGCTGGGCGAATACGAGATCCTTGAGCTGACTCGTTGCCTTGAGACCATTTTCGCAGGCAATCACGTTGAGAGGCTTCTCATTGCCTGCTGCCTTTCTTGCCACGATTCCCTTTGCCACCGTAGGGGCAACGAACTTGAGAATTCGGAGACCTACTGCGGTCGTGATGACCTCTGCCTCCGCAACCTTTGCCACAGCCTCGTCACTGCCTGAGTTGACTGCGCTGATGTTCTTAACCTCAATGTCGCGGCTGTTTGTGTCCGTGATATGAACCGTGTAACCTTTTCTTTCGTTGATCTGCTGGAGAAGAGTCTCTACGACATCTGCGAAGATTACCTGATAGCCGGCCTGATTGAGGACCGCACCAATGAAGCCGCGCCCGATATTGCCGGCTCCGAACTGAATTGCTGTTTTCATCCTATAACGATAATAAATTTCCTTATTTGGTTGTGCAAAGATACCATTTTTACCTTATATATGTCACACTGCTTTCGTTCCAGCAGCGGTCAATGACGGACAAAGCATAGTCAAATTCGTTGATATCCACCGACATAATCGTTTTCTTTGTCACATTATAGATTTCTGAAGAATTTTCAAAATCAAAGGATTTCCCCTTCGGAACCCTGTAAATCACATACCAAGAGGCTTCCTGCATAGGGTCGTCCGTCTCCGGTGCCTTCCAGGAAAGGGTGCCATCCACAACGCTAAACTCAGAAATCGGATCAGGACGCACGGAATCAATATCAGTATATGCCGGGATGAGAGCAGGTGTATTCTGGTATCTGGCTGTCAGTGAATCCCTGACGTGACTGGCATTCTGCGGAATTGTCCATCCCGGCCACCACACGTTGCCGTCCACATTCTCAAGTTCACGGACCAGCTGCATCTTCCTCTCAAGCTGGGTCGTTCCCGGGTTGACCAGGTCTGGCTCCTCCAGAGTCGAGATGCTCTGTCCTATATAAAGCTGTCCCTTGAAGTTTCTGTCGTTCCACCACTTGATGAGAGTCTCGTAATCGGCTCTCTTGTGGCCGATCTTCCAATACAGCTGTGGAACTATGTAGTCGATATATCCCTTCTCTGCCCAGGCCGGCACGTCGGCGAAAAGCTGGTCGTAATTCGACAGTCCGTTGGTATCGCTGCCCAGAGGGTCCTGGAACTTGTTTCTATGAATGCCGAACGGAGATATTCCAAAGCGCATCCACGGCTTTATGACGCGGATGGTGTCGCTGATCTCCTTGATGAGAGTCTCGACGTTGTTCCTTCTCCAGTCCGCCTTGGTCGCCTTCGTATAACCCTGAGGGATTCCATACTTTCTGAAAGACGCTTCATCTGGGAATTCCTTGCCCTCAATAGGATAAGGATAAAAATAATCATCGAAATGCACGGCATCGATGTCGTATCTTTCCACGAGATCAGCTATGACCTTCACCGTGTGCTCGCGGGCCTTTGGCTCGGCCGGATTGAAATATAGCTGGGTTCCGTATTTGACGAAGATTGACGGATCCTTATAATAGAGATGGTCCTTGCACAGACCTTCTTTGTCATTCGAGGTGACACGATAAGGATTCAGCCAGGCGTGCAGTTCCATTCCCCTCTCGTGGCAGGCATCTATCATAAACTGAAGCGGGTCCCAATACGGGTCCGGAGCCTGACCCTGGACTCCGGTGAGGAATCTCGTCCAAGGCTCGAGGTCTGATTCGAAGAAGGCATCAGCCTGAGGCCTTACCTGGAAGATGACGGCATTGCAACCTGTCTCCTTCAATACATCTACCGTTTCAAGGAACCAGGACTGGATCTGCTCCGTGGTCATCGTTTTCATCTGCTGATTACCTACGATATGAATCCAAGCTCCTCTGAATTCTCTTTTGGGGTTCTGCGCAAAAACAGCCGTCACGGAAAGGACGACGGCGCAAATGACGATCATAGTTTTTTTCATGCCGCAAGATACAAAAAAAGAGGCATCCCTAAGGGACGCCTCCTCTTTATGATGTGAAAATATTATTCACCGTAACCATCAGGCCACTCAGACTCGGTAGAATCCCACCAAACCTTGATTGACCAAGCATCGTCCTCAGTATTCCAGTTGTCAGCTGAAGTATCAGCGCCAGGAACCTTTGCACCGATGGCCTTAAGGTTCTCAGAGTTGTAGTTGAACTCGTGAGAGCACTGACGCCAACGACGTGGCTGTGTTCCTGCAGGAATTGTAAGAAGAGCCGTTGCATTGACTGCGTGGTAAGCAGGCTCTGCGAACCCGAGGAATACGTCAGGATTATAGTCATAACGACGCATATCGTTCCAGTTCTCAACTGAGAAGTGCATTGCAATTCTCTTCTGGGTCATAATCTTTCCAAGAGTAAGATTTGATGATGTTCCAAGAGCGTTGCTGATGTAGTCAGAGATTTCTGTATCTGTGATTTTCTGGAATGAAGGGCAGTCTGCAAGGTCTGCATCTCCTGATACCCAATATTCAATAGCTGTGTTCATTCTTTCCATACTTGCCTGTACACCGGCTACGTATGCATCGTAAGCACCTGACTTGTTACCTGAGTTGAAGAGAACTTCAGCCTTGATGAAACAAGCCTCAGCATAAGTTCCGAGGTATGTAGGAGAAGATACACGGCTGTAGAATGAACCAGACTCTCTTGATTCGTCATAAGAGTTGCCGCCTCTTCTGTAGAAGAGATCCGGAGCTGCAGCATATCCTGTAGATGTAGAAGTACATTCAACATATACTGTGTCGCCGAGGCGCTCAGAGTTGTCAGAATCAATGTAGAAGTGCTTTGTAGCGTTCCAAGAAGCACGGAGAGGACCAGCAGTGAGGTTAGGTGCGCTTGACGATGTCATATCGACACCGAGAGAACGACGCCAGTGGCCATCGAACTTCACACCAGAGATAGCAGCAGAATTAGCTGTAGCGTATGCCCAAGGAATGATGAGGTCGGCACGTGGGTCTTCTACGCCCTGTCCGTCGAAGTCGGTAAGGTTGTTATAAAGCATTTCAGTTACCATATAACCACTGTTCATACCGCAGACAGAGTAGAGAGGAGAGTAATCTACAGGCTCATCCCATCCGAGAACATCGTGTGATGAAGAGTTGTCATCAGTGTGCTGAATCCAAGCGTCATCGTCGATGCTCTGAGGACCTTTTGCAAGAGCTGCGAGGATTTCGTCCTCGTCATATTTGCAATCGAGGTAGTCGCCGCTGCTCTTCTTTGAGAGCTTGACGAGCCAGCGAGCCTTGAGGAGGTTACCGAACTTGATCCACTTGTCAGTGTCACCGCCGCACCACCAGTCACCGACAGAGAGTGAAGGAAGTGAAGAATCCTGACCCTGCGCAAGGAGCTCGAGGCCCTCTTCGAGGGACTTGACGCAACCAAGCCAAATTTCCTTACCTGTATCGTATGAAGGAGTTGCATCCTCACCGCAAGCCTCAGAGAAAGGCATTTCACCATAGATATCAGTCATAAGCATATTACCATATGCCCAGATGATCTTAGCCACACCAGCATAATCCGTAGCACCGGCAGCCATTGCCTTGTCGTACATATAGCTGATGTTGTTGGCAGCTCCTACGAACCACCACTGATATGGAGTAGTAACAGCGCCGATAGGCATATTCCAGTAAGAGATGTTCCAGTAGTTACCACCGCTGTAGTTTCTGGTCCAGTCTCCGATGGACATACCCGTACGCCAGTTGGCGAACTGTGTAGCACTGTTTGTGTAGAACTCTATGTGAGCGAGACGGGTCTGATATGTCGCACTCTCAGAAGAAGGGTTCTCCGGGTCAGTATTCACATCGAGCCACTCACCACAAGAAGCGAGGGTAAAGAGAGAAACTGCACCCAACAATATTGCTTTTGTAAGTTTCATAATAATTCTTCTTTATAAGTTAGACATCCAGTAATTAGAAAGTAAGGTTGAGACCGAATGTCATACCTCGTGTTGCTGGAACACCGCAGTAGTCGAAACCAACTGAAGATGAACCACCGACACCAGCACCTGCAGCAGCAGCCTCAGGATCGCCCTCGTAGTTTGTGAGGAGAAGGAGGTTGTTAGCTGAGAGTGAGACAGAAGCAGCCTTTACTACGCCGATCTTCTTGAGGAACTTATCAGGAACCTGGTAGGCAACTGAAAGTGAACGAAGACGGAGAAGGTTTACTGATGTGATGTAATTAGCTGTCTCCTGAGTGTAGTAGTTTGTGTAGTAATTCTTGATGATGTTGTAACCGCTCATCTCCTTACCACTGAATTCGTAAGACTCGCCGGCAACCCAAGTGTTTGAAACAGCGTTACCGTCTGAATCAACTCCTGAGATTGTAAGGGCCTGGCCACGAACGTCACCAGAGAACTTAGATGTACCTGCTACGTCCATAGTGTACTGTGTACCGTTTACAACATCGCCACCTACACGGAACTCCCAAAGCATATTGAATGTGAAGTTCTTCCAGGTAACTGTGTTGTTGAAACCACCAGTGAACTTAGCCTCACGGTTACCAACCTGATCCTGATCTGTTGTATATGTAGGGAATCCGTTTGCATCGAGGATGACGTTACCTGCATCGTCTCTCTTCCACTTTGTACCGGTGATTGCCATGAAGTCACCACCGTTGATGGAAGCAGCCTTTGCACCTGCATACTGTACGTCAGTTACATACATAATGTCAGTACCTGTTGGGAGGCCGTCAAGAGTACCGCGGTTGCCTGCCATATTGATGCTTGCATCCCAGCGGAGATCCTTGGTCTCGATAGGTGTACCTGAGATAGAGAGCTCCATACCCTTGTTGTAAACGTTACCTGCGTTGATTGAGCAGAAGATGTAACCTGTTGACTGAGGTCCACGAGGGCTGAGGATCTGGTTGTATGAATCGTTGGTATAGTAAGCATAGTCAACGTGGAGTCTGTTCTTGAAGAAGCTGAGTTCAATACCGAGCTCTGTTGACTGGGTGATCTCCGGCTTGATGTAAGGGTTTCCACGAGTCCAGCTGTTACCTACGCCTGTAAGGCCTGAGAGGTATGTGCGGACTGGCCAGAGAGAGGTGTTTGTCTCATAAGCGCCGGTATCCTTACCTACGCGTGCCCAAGATGCGCGGATCTTACCGAATGAGAAGATATCATCGTTGATGAGGCCCTTGTCGATAAGAGGCTGTGTGAATACGAATGATCCACTGAATGAAGGATAGAAGTATGATCTGTTCTCAACAGGGAGTGTTGATGTCCAGTCATTACGTGCAGTAGCGGTGAAGAAGAGAGTGTTCTTCCAGCCGGCGTTGAACTCACCGAATACACCTACGAGGCGCTTCTTTGAAGCTGAGTGGTTGAAGCTCTTGTTTTCTGTCTCAGCATTTGCATAAGAGAAGAAATCAGGAACTGAGAACTGATATGCCATCATTGAAACACGGTCTGTTCTGGTATCATCCGTTGCCATACCTGCGAGGAGGCTGAGGTCGAAGTCACCGAACTTCTTGTTCATATTTGACATAACGTTGTGTGAAAGATACTTGAAGCGGAGGGTGTTGTCTGACATCATACCGTTGAGCCAAACCTGCTTGACGACACCGTCAGCAGCTACTCTCTTCGCATCCTTCTGAGTATAGGTATCGAGACCGAGTCTGTAAGTGAGGTTCCACCACTTAGTGATGTCAACCTTTGCAGTGAATGCTCCAGTGAAACGGTCTGTATCATCCTTATATCTATCCTTATTAATAATCCAGTAAGGGTTGTTCTTTTCATCCCAAGCATCGAGCCTGTCGCCGAACATACGATAACGAGAACCATCCTCATTGAGGTATTGGGTCATATCGTCGAATTCTGACCAAGTGTAAACTGAAGAAAGGGCACCTGATCCGCTTGATCCGTAAAGACCTGCAGATGTAAGGGTCTTGTCAGTGTGAGCCTGAGAGTAAGCGACATTTGCGCCGAAGGTGAACTTGCCGATCTTCTGCTCTCCGTTGAAACGGAATGTGTACTTCTGGTAACCTGTTCCAGGAACGACACCGTCCTGATCGTAGTATGAACCAGAGAGATAGTATGTAGTGTTCTTTGAACCTCCTGATACGCTTACAGACTCGTCGATTACGAGGCCTGTGCGGAAGAAGTTCTTTGCGTTGTCATATGTCTTGGCAACAGTTTTCTCACCCCAAGATGTGTATGCAAAATCATTGAATGATGTTCCTGTGTATGCACCTGAAGCATCATAGAGATCCTCCATATATCCTCTTGCGTAAGTCTTCTGATATTCAGGAAGCCAAGAAACAGATGAAGCGGTAACCTTTGAGTTTACGTTGACCTCAACGACGCCATCCTTACCCTTCTTGGTATTGATGATGACAACTCCGTTGGCTGCGCGTGATCCGTAAAGAGCGGAAGCTGCAGGTCCCTTGAGGACTGACATTGACTCGATATCCTCAGGGTTGATATCCATTACACGGTTAGATGTAGTGGTAGCAGAACGTGAAGATCCGTCGAAAGCGGAGTTACCGACAACTGATGAAGAGTTATCGTAGATGATACCGTCAACAACGAAGAGAGGCTGGTTATCCTTGCCCTCTGATGCAGATGTACCACCACGAAGGATGATCTGTGCGCCAGATCCTGCTGCTCCGGAAGACTGGGTGATATTCACACCGGCGATCTTACCAGAAAGTGAAGAAATAGCGTTGGCAGTCTTGTTCTTCATCAATTCACCTGAATTGATATCTTCAACAGCATAACCAATTGCCTTTCTCTCCTTCTTGATACCAAGAGCGGTGACAACGGTACCTTCGAGAAGCTCGCTGTCCTCATTGAGAACGACATTGACTACAGACTTGCCAGCGACAGCAGCTGATGCTTTCTCGTATCCGATCAATGAGAATTCGAGTGTTGCATTGGAAGCTGCGTTTACTTTGTAAGCACCGTCAAGATCGGTTGTAGTACCGGTCTTTGTACCCTGAACGAGTACATAAGCACCTACAAGTGGCTCTCCGTTCTTGTCTGTCACCTTACCGGTAACAGGGAACGACTGTGCGAAAATAGTGCCGGTTGCAAGCACCAAAGCGCACATGCTCGCCAAAAGACGATTCGCTTTAATTTTGATGAACATAAGATTTAAGTGTTATATAGGGTTATAAAACTTCTATATGATAAACGAGTTTTTCTTATGTGGGTAATAGGGTTAAGTGCAATATGTTACGCTCCTTATCGAAGCACCAAGGCCAAATATAGCAAAAAAACCTAAAAAGAAACACTTAGAATCAACTTTTTTCATTCATAATAAATTATTTTACAATGAGTAAGGACACCAATCCGGCAAAAAATAGAATAGTCTATACTTATAATATTATAAGAGGATACGACCCAAGAATACGGCAAAAAAAGAGGGGCGATGCTTGGCATCGTCCCTCAATCTGATTCAAGAAATTTCGATTAGATTGGATTGCTCCTCTTGTAGTAATTGGCTCCTGAAAGCGGAACAAGCGGTCCTTCGAATTTTCTGTTGGTTCCTGTAGGAGGAGTGTATATAACAGTTGCATCGTTAGATTTCGCTCTGACGGTAATCTGGTATGTTCCCCTCCACTGGCGACCATTCACGATCATCTTCACTTTGATATTACCCTTCTTGTCCGTCTTTACGGTATATTCCGTAACCTCGGCAATGTTGGTGTTATTGTTGTTGCAGATGATTCTTCCCTGAGAAAAAGCGTTGGCCTTCTCATAAGAAAGGAATACTGAGATGTCGTCATTAGACTCAACGTCTCCGTCCGATGTATAATAACTTGTCGGAACGATGACCCAAGCCTTTGCTTCGATGCTTTCAACTGCAGCATCGTAAGCGAGCTTCGCTGCTGCCGCCTTTTCTTCCTTGCTCATTTTCTGGGCAGAGAGTGGAAGGGCACAGAGAATAGCTGCCATTAAAATCAGAAATTTCTTCATATTATTAGTTTAATACATTGCAAACTGCTGATACTCAACCTTTACGTGTCCAGTGATCGCGCTAGGATAAACACCCCAGATAATGTGGTCGTAAGCACGTCCGATATAGTTTGTCCAGTAGTCATTGAGGATGACTGTATTGTCCTCAGCATCAATGGCTCTGTAATAAACTGTGCAATATCCGGATGAATTGTATACTGACTTATGAACGATTACTCGGTCATAATTCGTATATGAACCGAATACAACAGGCTCTCCGATATTCGTCCAGTGATAGTCACCTGTCTCTGCATCCTTTTTATCGTTGCGGTCCCTCCACTGATACTGAAGTGTACGGGTGGTTGGCGCAAGATTTCCCTGAGAATTGACCTCATAGAGGAGGTTGATGAAACGAACCGCGGCAATTGAGTCCGTATCAAAGTTCTCGACGGTAGGATCTACGCCCGTATTAGGCGTATCTGTCATTGTCACTACTGCTGGATCCAAGGTAAGGTCCGTAACATAGATATCCTGTTTGCCTGCTGAAAGGACAACGTCCTTGTCATACACAGCATCACCGCCTCTATAAAGCCTGATGTTGACTGTTCCTGACGGAGCCGTATAATAACGGGTTCCATCCGAAGGAAGGATTCCCTCAATCGTAAGCCTTCCAGAGCCATCGACTCCATCAAGATACTTGCCATTAACATAGATAGAGTCAATGTAATTAGCCGTCTTCTTTGTCAAAGACTCAAAATAGCAGATATGGAAGAGAGCATCGGTTGAAGCAACATCGTGATTGCCCTCGAAAAGAAGCTCGTGCTTTTCGCAGGAGAACATCGTTGCGAGTGCAAATGCGCCGATAATATATTTTGCGATTTTCATATTCTGTAATCTTTAATAATTAAACTACTCCTGACCGGCTGCTGGATAATCTCCTGGATAAACGAACCAAGGCTTAGAGCAGTGGTAGTTATCAGCCGTTCCTGATATAGGAGAAAGAGCTGAAAGCGATGCCTTGTTCCACATATACTCGGAATTGTAGCGAGGACGGACACGATAACAAGGAGAACCATCATTATCATTATTATAAGCACTACGTCTGCCTTCTACATCCATAGGAGCAAGATAAAGTCCCTTATAAATCTTTGTGGGATCGGTATCCCACTTGTGTCTCATACTTGCCTTATCCCAGCCATTTCCCTTTGTAGGATAATCACCGCTGTATGGAATGTCGTAGTTGTACTTACGCAGATCCGTCCAAGCCTCAAGACCACCCCAAGGCCAAAGAGCGACATACTTCTGCATCATAATGTGAGAGAGTGTAAGCGTAGAAGTTGTAAGCTGACCTACATATGGACCAGCGACATAAGCCTCTGCAAGAGTGTTGAAGAGTGTCTTGCTGATCATTGATCCGCCTGGCTGAGCGCCACCTGCTGTATATGTCACCTCTCCGGTAGTTGCATCAGTTGAAGAAACTGGTGAACCAGGGTTGAGGTATGAGCAAGTGAACTCTTCGTCAAGAGCGACACCCTTCTTGAATGCATCGAGTGCAGCGGCCTTGTCGCCTGCTACCCAATGAGCCTCTGCAAGTTCAAACTGAATCTCAGCTGCCGTAAGAAGGATATAAGGAGCCTCGTCGCGGAAAAGCCAGCGTCCAGTTCCATCAATGTCTACATTACCGACATTAGTAGTCCAACCATAAAGATTCGGAGTTGTTTCGGAGTTATCAGGACTGGTCCTGGAGATAAATGAACCACCGATATACTCATATCTCATCACAGAATCAGCTTCATTGATTGCGTGATAAAACCTTCCAGACTTGGTGGAAAGCTTGGCAGCCATACGAGGGTCGTAGTGACCGGCAGCTTTCACGGTATCGCAGATAATCTGCTGGTCGAGAAGCTCATATTCACCATTGATAGGATCGCCGGCAGAATCATACTTCTTGATGAAATCGGCAGTTGTCTCGTCATACTTACGGATCTGCCCTGTCATCATCTGGACAACAAAGTCGCTCTGGAAGTAAGCAGTTGAAAGGTTATCGCGATAAACTCCCCAGAAGTTGTTGTATGCAGAATACTGGGCATCAGCTCCGCCTCCGCAGCGTTCAACGGTGAAGTTGGAATCGTTGTCATCGATTGCAGCGGCAGCGTGCTCAACAAGTGCAGGATAGTATGCTGTCTTGAAATCAGATTTTCTTGTAAGAGCAGCAAGGTCTGTTACAATTATGGAGTGAGCAAACTTAAGCCATTTCTCCTTGTTTCCTTTATAAACGAGGTCATTGGCAGAAATTCGTGAGCCATAATCCGTAGCATCTTCCATTTCGAGAAGAGAGATAGCCTCTTCAGCCCAAGCGCGAACCTGAGCCATAATCTCCGGCTGATAATCATAGTCGTGTGCAAGACGACCTGCCTCATAAGCCTGAGTCATAGGAGCTTCACCGTGATATTTTGTAATCATATCCCAAGAGAAGGCCTTCATTGCAAGACCGATACCGGCAAGTGTCCACTCTTCAGCGTCCTTGGCCTGGTTGATCATATTCTCAAGGTTCATACCCTGCTCCCAATAAGACATTCTCCAAATCTGTCCACCAGCATCGCTAGCCTTTGAGTAGTAATTATTCGCAAAGGTAGAATAAGAGGTAGTTCCCATCATCTGGGAAAGAGGACAAAGAGCACGCAGATCATAGTAATAATCCGCATATGCAGACTGAATACCCGCAAGATAGAGGTATGCGTCGATTCTGTCCGGAGCATCTTGGTTGGTATTCACGTCAAGATACTTGTCGCAGCCAGAAAAAGCGAACAGGCTGGATACAAGCAATATTGATGATATAAATTTCTTCATGGTAAGATTCAATTAAAAGGTAAGACTTACGCCGAATGCATAACCACGAGGCGATGGGACACCCCAGCAGTCGATACCCTGGCCTCCGACACCACCGAGGGCGGCAGAGTTAGAGTTGCCGACAGGATCGATACCAGAGTAATTGGTAATGGTAACAAGGTCTGTTCCCTTTACCCAAAGGTTGGCAGCAGAAACGAACTTGTGAGTCTTCTCCTTGAGCCACTTTGCTGGAACTGTGTAAGAAAGACGAAGTTCGGTCATACGGAGATAGTTGACATCCTTCTCGAGCCAGTCCTCATCACATCCTGAATAGATTGAAGAACCGTATTTTGAATAGTCAACAGCAATTGTGTTGACAGTAGGATTATCTGTATTCTCCTTGCCATCCTGGAGGACTCCTTCGAATACGACCGGACCCGATTCACGAAGAGTGACGGACTCCCAGCTGGTTCCTCTTTGCATCATCTCACGCTTTGTAGCATTTACGACAGTTGCGCCGGCGCGGCCTGAGAATGTTGCAGAAAGACGGAACTTCTTCCAGGAAACATTCGTAGTGATACCGAATTCGAGCTTAGGCTGACGGTCTCCCATAATTGACCATTCTGAAGATTCGATAGGAAGACCTGAAGAATTAATGAGAACCTGACCGGCATCATTTCTCTTGTAGCCCTTACCTGTCATCGTAGTGATAGGGTTGCCGACTGAGATACCGTTACGGAGGTTACCAGAGAGCCAAGTATAAGCATTGTAGTACTCTGTAACGTTCTCAGGGAGATAAGTCACGTTAGATGTAGAGTGAGAAAGGTTGACACCGACGTTCCAACGAAGACCGTTGGCAAGACGAAGGATGTCACCGTCGATATGGAATTCCCAACCATTTGTCGTGAAGGTTCCGACGTTCATATTGTTGAGCACGAAACCGGTAGCGTAGCTGAGGCGGAATCCTGTGATATACTGGTTCTCACACTTTGTCCAGAAATATGTGAAGTCGGTGTTGATTCGGTCATTGAAGAAACGACCTTCGAAACCGAACTCGCTTGATGTCGTCATCTCAGGCTTGAGGGCCTCGTTAGGTCCTGTATAGCCATAGCGGAAACCTCCACCATAATCTTCTGTTGCCTGAAGAGATGGGTAGATTGAAAGAGGAGCAGCATCCTTACCTACCTGAGCGACAGCTCCACGGAGTTTCAAATAAGAAATAGCAGAAACGTCCTGAAGGAATGGAAGCTCAGTTGCCACGAATGATCCCTCGACAGATGGATAGAAGTAGCTGCGGTTGCTTTTAGGAAGAGTTGAAGACCAGTCATTACGTCCACGGAGAGTAAGGAAGGCCATATTATTATAACCAACCTCAAATGAGCCAGAAACGGCCTGGATACGACGCATTGTCGTCCTCGTTCTTGACTGGATCGTTGAAGGATCACAGTTGGAAACAGAGTAGAAGTCAATCACCTGGAACTTAGAACCATAGATTGAGAAGATGTGTGCACCATGCTCAACCTGGTGATATCCGAGCTGGGCAGAGACTGTGAACTTGCCAAAATTATTGTTATATCCGGCGAGCACGTCCAAGCTCTGGTCTTTGAGGGTTGGCTTTGAATAGTTGAGCGCACCCTGTCCGTAAGAAGAAGAGGTAGGATTACCGTAGTAAGGATGAGTATAAACCTTGTACTCACCGACAGAGAAGTCCACACCATAAGTAGCACGGAGGAATGTGTGCTTTGTAGGAGTGATGCTTACATTGAAAGAACTATTGAAACGGTCAACGTCATCGCGGTTATAGTTCTTATAAAGATCGAAGAGCGGGTTGAGAAGGTCTGTATCAGTGTAGAGTTCAGGTCTTGACATCTTACCGTCTGCGGTGATATAGTTTGACATATCATCCGTGACTGGCCATCTTGATGCACGATAAAGAACACCGTAGAGACCTCTGGATGACTTTGTATTTCCTGTCTTTACATATCCCAGCTTGGCATCGAAAGAGAGCCACTTTGTAACCTCTGCACGACCGGAGAGCGTAAGGTTGAGACGATCGTAATCGGTTGTCTTTACGACACCCTTCTGATCTGTGTAAGAAGCGGCACCGCGGACGGTCACCTTTTCATTACCACCTTCAACGCTTACATTATGAGTCTGTGAGAAACCGGTCTGAGTGATAGCGGCCATATTATCATAAAGCTTTGTTCCTTCCGGATACTCAGCACCATAGCGGCTTGTATAATAGTAGTTCGTGGCGCCATAGGCACCATTGGCATATTTAGTCTGAACCTCTGGGAAACCGTGAGCGACATCCCAACGGAATGAGTTGCTGTAGGAAACCTTTCCGCGTCCTGCAGAACCCTTCTTCGTAGTGATGACGATGGCACCATTTGATGCATCTGATCCATAGAGAGCGGCAGCTGCAGCACCCTTAAGAATTGTCATACTTTCAATGTCCTCCGGGTTGATATCGTTACCACGAGAAGAGAAGTCCATTGAATAAGTAGAGACAGCATCTTCATAAGCGAAGTCTGTACCACCATTCAATGTAGTGTTGTTGATTGGAACACCGTCGACGATGTACAGAGGCTGGTTGCTCTGGGAGATTGAAGTCGCGCTTCGGAGAATGACAGAAGTAGATGCACCTGGAGCACCACCTGAAGAGGTAATGGTCATACCGGCGATCTTACCCTGGAGGGCATTCACGAAACTTTCACGACCGGCCTCAGTGACATCTGAAGCCTTGACGCTCTGGATTGCAGATCCGACTGAACGGGCAACACGCTTCATACCGAACTCGGCAGTCACCGTTGCTTCAGCAAGTCTTTCTGCACTTTCCTTGAGTACTACATTTACGGTCGTACGATTCTTGACGACCACAGACTCTGTGGCATAGCTGATGGCCGAGTATTCCAATGTCGCATTAGGAGCGACACTGATTGAATACTTTCCGTCAAGATCCGTTGACACACCGTTCTTAGTACCCTTAACAAATACGGCTGCACCGATGACTGGGGCGCCGTCGCTGTCCGTCACAGTACCCTTTACGGTAATGTTCTGCGCGAACAGGCTGACTGACATCGACAGAACAACTGCTAATGTCATACAGCTTTTAAGCAATAGTTTTTTAAAACACATAGTTGATGGGTTATTATTAAATAATGTGTGTGTTAGATGATTACTTATGTTTCAGGTTATCTTGGGGTTTTTCGCAGTTAAGTTTGAAGGTTATTCATTTATTTGGCAATATCTACCATCACCATCCCGGGGAGAATGGCGCGTAAATATAGAAATAAAAATTCGATTTAAACCAAATAAAACATACATTTTATCGTTTTATTTCCTATGTTTTTCAAGACATTAAACTCAAGGTCCTATCTTAAGCTTCATAAAAAACCCTCCGCTTCAGAAATGTAATCCTGAATGCGGAAGGGTTCCACAAAATTTAATAAGTATACGTGTTTATCTTTCGATTTTCGCAGTAGCGACGACTGGTTTGCCTTCGGCCGTAAGGCCCTCAAGCAGTACGGTATAAGGTACTTTATGGTCGGAAGTATAGAATTCAACCTTGCCGTGGCCGTCCTGAACGTCCAGATTAGGATTCCAATACAAGGTGGCGCGCATCTTCTCGGCCTTCTTTTTCTGAGCTGCAGTTTCGTACACCGGAGTGTAGTATTTTGCAGGTTTCTGGAAGCCCAGAGGCATCATAGAAGAAACATTAGGAGGAGTATTTCTATCAAGTTTTGTCTTCAGGAGAAGAACGCCCGGTGTTCCTGTCACCGATTCGTCATAATTAGCGAACTTGTTTGCGTCAAGGCCCGTCAGATAAGCAAGGCCCTCCAGGTCATCAATTACAAGGGCGGCAAGCTCGTGAAAATCAGATGGCATCCTGTCTACGAATATCTTGATCGGGGCCCAGCCATCAGAGATTGTCATCCTTGTAGATACACGATTGACTTTACAGAGAATGCCTGTCTCAGGAATGCCCAATGTATCCACCGTTCCCAGGCGGAGGCCAGGATAGGCAGAAATAAGATAAGACGGAATATCAAAATTCGCATATGGCTCCAACTGTTCCCTGGTCTTGTACTGTCCAGGCTTGAACTTATACTCCGGGAAAGGGCTCAAGTTCTTCTGGGCACTGACTCTGTTCGCACTGATGTGGCTTTCACTAAGAAGGATTGTCGGCTTGCCGTCCGCATCATAAAAATCAGGAAGAGCCTCAACCTTGTATCGAAGATCGTATGACTTCGGAGACATATAA
>JAILCZ010000097.1 GCA_024689985.1 Bacteroidales bacterium
CGGCCAGGCATTTCGCCGCTTCGGTTATCTCCACAGCCTTTCACAGCAGATGAACACCCAGGCCAAGAAGATAATGGCCACGAAGGACGAACTGATTGAGAACAAGGCACAGCTGGAGAGGATGAGGACGACGGCCCAGAAAATGAGGAATCTCCGAGTCGGTGAACTTACCAAGCTGAAGGTCGAGGAAAAGGAGTCGAACAAGCTCGTAAACACCCTCAGGCGCAGCAGCAAGAAATACAAGGCTGACCTCGCGTCAAAACGCAGGCAGGTCGAAGCCCTCAACAGGGAGATTGAAAGAATTATCCGTGCCGCAATGAACCAGGGCACGACTCAGAATAAGAACAAGAAGGCCGCAGCCCCTATAGACTATACCCTGGCAAAGGAATTCGCTGCCAACAAGGGCAAGCTGCCTTGGCCTGTGAGCGGACCTGTCATTGACAGCTACGGACAGCACTACCATCCAGTTTACAAGAACGTAAAGCTTCCGTTCAACAACGGAATAACCATAGCGACCAACGACGGTGAGCCGGTGAAGGCCGTGTTCGACGGAGTGGTGAAGCAAATCGTGGTAATGCCTGGATACAACCAGTGCATTCTCGTCCAGCACGGCAATTATTTCTCTTTCTATTGCAAACTCGGATCAGTCTCTGTGAAGGCTGGCGACAAGATAAAGACAGGACAGGTTTTAGGCAAAGTCGGCACAATCGGAGGAGAGACTCAGTTCCACCTCCAAATCTGGTTCGGCAGAACACCTCAGAACCCTCAAAGTTGGTTAAGACCTAGATAGTTATGGACAATCAGAAAATCTGTATTATGGAAATCCTTGAGCAGACTATGGCCGACGGCCCTGGTTTCAGGACTTCCATTTACTGTGCCGGCTGCTATCACAAGTGTGAGGGCTGCCACAATCCCCAGTCGTGGGATATGAAAAACGGCCACTGGGTGACCGTACAGGAGCTTCTGGATGTAATCAAGGCGGACGAAATGTCCAATGTGACCTTCTCCGGAGGCGATCCTTTTTATCAGGTAGAGGCTTTCACGGAGCTTGCCAGGAGGATCAAGGAGGAAACTGACAAGACTATCTGGTGCTGGACTGGATTCACAATCGAGGAAATCCAGGCCGACAAGCGTCTGTCAATGCTCCTGCCATATCTGGACGTCCTTGTCGATGGTCCTTTCGACATCAAACACAGAGATACCAGCCTGCTGTTCAGGGGTTCTCCGAACCAGAGAATCATCTACCTGAAAGGCAAGCCGGATGATACCATTCCTGGTACCGTTCCAATAATCCTTAAATAGATTTACTTCCTGTAGATTGCAAAAAGGGCGGATCCGGAACCGGACATCGCCGCATAGACCGCACCGCTGTCATAGAGGCTCTGCTTGATTGCAGGGATCTCCGGATGGTGTGGGAACACCGTAGCCTCGAAGTCGTTCCCGAGGGTCTCCTTCCAGGATTCAACCGGCTGCGAGAGTATGGCCCTGAGATTGGATTCTCCGCTTGGCTTTATGCCCTTGTAGGCCTCTGCAGTTGAGACCGCCACTCCTTCAGGGACTATGACCTTGAGTTCATAGCCTTCGAGGTCCAAGTCATAAGGTGAAAGAATTTCTCCCCTTCCCGTACCGATCATCGGCTTGTTGTAGATGAAGAAGGCGCAGTCGCTTCCAAGTCTTGAGGCATAGTCAGCGAGAGCTTCGTCGGTGAGCTTCAGGTCGAAAATTTCGTTCATCATCCTGAGGGCGAAGGCCGCATCTGCCGATCCTCCGCCGAGGCCGGCTCCGACAGGTGATGTCTTTTCGAGGAATATCTTCACCGGTGGAAGGTCGAAATCTGCGGCGAGAAGGCCATAGGCCTTTGCGCAGAGGTCTTTCAGCGGATCCCAGTCAACACCTTCCTTTCTGGCTATCGTGATCATAAGTTTTCCATCTTCCGATATACCCTGGACCATCGTCTCGTCGTCATAACGGGCGAAGAGGGAGGCAGAAGTCGTGCTGAAGTCGTCTCCGGTGATTATCTCGAGGGTGTCGTGGATGTCGTAATACGGCACGAAGAGGGTCTCCAGGTCGTGGAAACCGTCTTCACGCTTTCTGATCACATACAGACCAAGGTTGATCTTGACATTAGGATTAGTTACCATAGATTAGTCTTCCCAGGTAAGTGTTCTGGTTTCGTCCGGAGCGACGTTGATATGGACCTTGAGGGTTTCCTCCGGAAGTATATCCTCAATGTTTTCAGGCCACTCCATCATACAGAGGGCTCCACTGTCGATATAGTCGTAGAAACCGATGTCGAGGGCCTCTGCGATCTTGTTGATTCTGTAGAAATCGAAATGGAACATAGGCTCGCCTGATGCCGTCCTATATTCGTTTACGATTGCGAATGTCGGTGAGCTTACTGCATCTTCAGCAACGCCGAGGATGCGGCAGACTGCCGAGGTGAATGTCGTCTTTCCAGCACCCATAGGAGCGTAGAGGGCAACGAGTTTGTTGTCACCGATTTCTTTGAGAAACTGCTTTGCCGCATCGTCGATGCGGTCAAGGCTCTTTATTACGATTTCGTGTTTCATTCTGACATCTTTCTGACGGCCTGCTCCACTTCTTCCGAGAGGGAGGCTCTGAGTTTCTCGTCCTCTATGCCGGCAAGCACAGGGGAAAGGAAGGAGATGATCTGAAGCACCTTGGCCTCGACCTCTGGAATGCCTCGTGAGCGCATATAGAACTGCTCGTCGGCATTTAGCTGACCGACCGTGGCTCCGTGGGAGCACTTGACGTCGTCGGCGTAGATCTCAAGCTGAGGCTTGGTATCGATGAGGGCCTTTTCAGAGAGAAGGATGTTCCTGTTGGTCTGGTAGGCCTCTATTTTCTGGGCGTCCTGGGCAATGAGGATCTTGCCGAAGAAGTTGAAGCGGGACTCCCCTGCCGCAACTCCGTTGAAAAGCTGGCTGCTGGTGCTGCCGCCGACGGTATGGCGGATGTCCGTAACGATGGACACCTTGTCGTTTCCGTCAGTCAGATACAGTCCGTTGAGGGTAACCGATGCTCCCGTGCCGCATACATCGACACGGATCGGGATGTCCGCCGAAACGCCCGGCATCACGATTACGGTGATGTTCAGGGTCTCGCCGTCGTGAACTTCTATATGCTCCGGCGGCAGGTTGACTACCCCTGGGCGCAGTATGTAAACTTCACTTGACATAGGCTACTGGAACTGGTCGAATCCGTTTTTCTCGATTGCGTCGATGAGCTCGCTGCCGCCGGTCGTGACGATGCGGCCTGCCTTGAGGACGTGTACGACATCTGGTGCGACGTATTCGAGAAGTTTCTGGTAATGCGTGATGATTATTGCCGATGTCTCGTCGGTGTGGAGAGCGTTGACTCCGTCTGCCACGATCTTGAGGGCATCCACGTCAAGTCCGCTGTCGGTCTCGTCGAGGATGGCGAACTGAGGCTCGAGCATTGCCATCTGGAAGATTTCGTTTCTCTTCTTCTCACCTCCTGAGAAGCCAACGTTCACTTCGCGTTTTGCAAATTCCGGGCGCATCTTCACGAATGCCATCTTCTCCTTGAGGAGCTTGAGGAAGTCGCCTGCCTTCATCGGCTCGAGACCGAGGGCCTCGCGCTTTGAATTGATGGCCGTCTTCATAAAGTTCGTGATCGTGACGCCGGGAATTTCCACCGGGTACTGGAAACTCATAAAGATTCCGGCCCAGGAGCGTTCCTCAGGTGACATTGCCAGGAGGTCCTTGCCCATAAACGTGATGGATCCGCTGGTCACTTCATACATCGGCTTTCCGGTAAGCACGGCTGAAAGCGTGCTCTTGCCGGCTCCGTTAGGTCCCATAACCGCGTGAATCTCTCCTTTGCGGATTGTGAGGTTCACGCCCTTGAGGATTTCCTTGTCGCCGATTCCGGCGTGGAGATCCTTGATTTCCAGAAGTATATCGTTTGCCATATGCTTATGCTTTTTTGTTGTAGAGCCTGATCCAGGTAAAGAGGGACCAGATACCATTTGCGAGGTAGAGACCACAGACGATCGGCATAAAGATGTTGCCGACAGAAAGGTGGAGGGCTATCTGCGCTATGTTGACGATCAGCCACGCGATCCAGCAGTCCCATTTCTTGAGGGCCGATAGGTACTGGGCCATAAGAATGAGGACGGTCACGCACGAGTCGAGATAAGGTACAGGGTCTGACGGGGTGATGGTCTTGAGAATCCATCCCCAGACGCCTGCGACGAGGAAAACTGAAAGAATGACGAAGATTCTTTCAAGCCAGGAGAGTGAAGAAACCTTGAGGGCCTTGTTGTCCTCGGAGCTCTTCTCATCCTCCTTCGGGTGTGTCCAGCGATAGTGTCCCCACACGTTGATCGCAAGGGAAATCGGCTGGAGGAGCAGGCTGGCATAGAGGTTCTTCGAGAGGAACATCACGAAGAGCGCCGATGTGTAAAGGTAGCCTACCCAGAAATTATACTTGGAGTTGCGTCCTGCGAGGAATACGCAGGTAAGTCCAAGCGCTGATGTAATAATGTCAATCCAATCTATCATCCTACTGAACCTTCAAGTGATACCTGGAGGAGTTTCTGAGCCTCAACCGCAAACTCCATAGGGAGACGGGAGAGGACCTCCTTTGCGTATCCGTTAACTATAAGACCAACTGCATCCTCAGGACCGATGCCCCTCTGGTTGCAGTAAAACAATTGTTCGTCGCTGATTTTTGATGTCGTCGCCTCGTGCTCCACTACGGCAGTCGGGTTGGCGTTCATAATTTCAGGGAACGTATGAGCACCGCAGCGCGAGCCTATCAGGAGGCTGTCGCACTGGGAGAAGTTTCTTGCATTTTCAGCTCCGCGGTTGATTCTGACGAGACCACGGTAGCTGTTTTCACTCTTTCCTGCCGATATACCCTTGCTGACGATGCGGCTTCTGGTATTGCGGCCAATGTGGATCATCTTCGTACCCGTATCTGCCTGCTGGTAATTGTTCGTGACGGCTACGGAATAGAATTCCGATGAGGAATTGTCACCCATAAGCACCGTGGATGGGTACTTCCAGGTGATTGCCGAGCCGGTCTCGACCTGAGTCCAGCTCAAATGCGAGCCTTCTCCGCGACAGAGGCCTCTCTTTGTCACGAGGTTGAGGATTCCGCCCTTTCCGTTCTCATCTCCAGGATACCAGTTCTGAACCGTGCTGTACTTGACGTCGGCATCCCTTTCTACAACGATTTCCACGACGGCTGCGTGGAGCTGTTGCTCATCACGCATAGGGGCAGTGCAGCCTTCCATATAGCTGAGTTTCGAGCCCTCGTCCGCTACGATGAGAGTCCTCTCGAACTGTCCCGTGCCGGCTGCGTTGATTCGGAAGTAACTTGAAAGTTCCATCGGGCAGTGCACACCCTTAGGAATATAGCAGAAACTTCCGTCGCTGAACACGGCAGAATTGAGGGCCGCGAAATAGTTGTCTCCGGAAGGTACTACAGAAGCAAGATACTTCCTGACGAGGTCAGGATGCTCCTTGACGGCTTCCGAGAATGAGCAGAATATGATTCCCTTCTCCGCAAGCGTCTTGCGGAAGGTGGTTGTCACTGAAACTGAGTCGAAGACGGCATCAACTGCCACACGACCCGCGAGGATATCCCTCTCCTTGAGAGGAATTCCGAGTTTTTCGAAGGTTTCCTCAAGCTTGGGATCTATCTCCTTGGGCTTGTCAGAGGCCTTCTTCGGAGCTGCATAATAGATTATGTCCTGATAATCTATCTTCGGAAGGGTGAGATGGCCCCAATGAGGTTCCTCCATCTTCTGCCATTTCCTGAAGGCATCGAGTCGGAACTCAAGAAGCCAGTCCGGTTCGTGCTTTATGGCGGATATCATCCTGATGATCTCCTCGTTGAGACCCTTCGGGACGAATTCCTGCTCCACATCCGTGACGAAGCCTTCCTTGTACTCCTGGTTTGTAAAGTCCTTTATAATTTCGTCCATCTAACTACTGTATCGCTACGAGGTCGGCCATTACGATAGCGGCCATTGATTCCACTATCACCGGCGTCCTCAGCGCGAAGCAGGCATCGTGTCGGCCAGGGGCCTGGAGCACGTCCATATCCTCCTTCGCAAAATTATATGTTGTCTGAGCCTTGTGGATCGTGGACGTCGGCTTGAAGGCTACGCGGAACACGATAGGATTGCCGTTGGTAATTCCTCCGTTGACTCCGCCGGCTCCGTTCTTGGACGGATGGATGTAGTATTCTTCCTCGTCAGAGTCTTCTACAGGCTCTGCGATGAACGGGTCATTATGTTCTGATCCCTTCATACGAGAGGCTGCGAATCCGTCTCCGAATTCGATGCCCCTGACGCCAGGGATTGAGAATACCGCGTGTGAAATCAATGACTCCACAGAGTCGAAGAATGGCTCTCCGACGCCAGCCGGGATGTCCTTGATGGTACACTCCACCACGCCGCCCAGGGAATCACCTTCCTTCATTATCTGGTCGATCATTCCTGGCCACTTGGCTGAATCTTTCTCTCCGCCGATCTCAATGAGCTTAGCCTCGACGGTCGGCTCTATATCTACAAGGAAACGGTCCGTGATGAGCTTCGCGATGGTTTTCTTCGCGATAGTTCCTGCGGCTACGACCGGGGTGGTCACGCGGGCGCTGAAGTGTCCGCCTCCGCGGGGATCGTTGAAGCCGTCCCATTTCACGTCTGCAACGTAGTCAGCGTGGCCTGGACGCGGCATATCCTTGAAAAGGGAATAGTCCGACGAATGGGTGTTCGTATTCTTGAAGATGATGGTCAGCGGGGCTCCCGTGGTGAATCCGTTGAAGACGCCGCTGAGGAATACGGGTTCGTCCGGCTCGATGCGCGGAGTCGTTCCCTTTGCGCCGCTCTTGCGACGGGCGATGTCCGCCTTCAAGTCTTCCTCGGCAAGAGGCATTCCGGCAGGGACGCCGTCCATTACGATTCCGACTTCCTCACCGTGGCTTTCGCCGAAGATGCTTACCCTGAATTTTCTTCCGAAACTATTCATATTTATTTCATTTTAGCAAAAAGCTCGTGGAATGTCGGGCAGGACTTTGCCACGCACTTTTCGTCATCTATTTCTATTGGACTGTCGGCGCCGAGTTCCGCAACCCTGAGCGCCATAACCATTCTGTGGTCGTGATTAGAGGTGTAGCTGCCTCCCTTGAGGAGCTTTCCCGAAAGCAGCCTGTGGGCGAGGGACATTCCCCTTACAGTGAGCTCGTCGCCTACGATGGATGCCTCAACATCCATCTGGGCAAGCATCTCGATGATTGCCTTTGCACGGTTGCTTTCCTTGCCGGCAAGTCTTCCTGTTCCCAGAATGTGGCTCTCGCCTTCGCAGAAGCAGGCAAGTACTGCGAGGATCGGGAAGAGGTCCGGACAGTTGTTCGCATCCACGTCAAATGCCGTGAGCGGTGCCCTCTGCACGCTGATTTCGCCCGTCCCGTCAATCTGGGAGAGACTTGCTCCGGCCTGAACGAGGACGTCCATAATCGTCAGGTCAGCCTGAAGCGAAGATGAATCGAGGCCCGAAAGGAGGGCTTTTCCGAAGATTGCGCCAGCCACGAGGAAATTCGCAGCCGTGCTCCAGTCCCCTTCAAGATCCATATCCGTCGCCTTGTATTTTTGGTTTCCCTTGATGCGGAAATTCACGTCAGTGCAGAGCGACCAGTCCTGTGTCTCCACGAAGCCTTCTCCGCCTTCCATCTCGCTGTCGATCCTGATGCCGAACTTCTTCAGCACGTCGCAGGTGATGAACATATACGGGATGGACTTCGGTTCGTGGACGAACATCGTCGAGTTCTTGGCACTCAGAGGCAGGGCCATCATCAGGCCTGAGATGAGCTGGGAGCCGTTTCTTCCGGACACGTCAGCGCGTCCAGGCACGATCGGGCCGTTCACCTTCACCGGCACGAACACGTCCTTGAAGCTCTTGTCGCGGGCCTCGCCGTTGGCAAGCATAACTCCAAACGACGCCATTATGTCGGCAGCGCCCGCAAGCGGACGGTTCACCAGGGTCTTCTCACCCGTTATCATCGTAGGCACTGAGCTGATCTGCGAAATCACCGGCACCATCAGCCTGGTCAGCAGGCCGCTTTCGCCGACGTGCAGTTCATTCATCGCCATCATTCCCGTTCTTGCCGCGATTCCCTTTATGGTCACGAGGTCACCGTCCACGCTGACCTTCGCGCCAAGCCTGGATGCGACTGCAATCGCACTCTCATTGTCTCCGCAAGGAGCATATCCGCGCAGATGGGATGTTCCCTCGGCAAGTGCCGCAGCTACGATTGCCCTCTGTGCAAAACTCTTTGACGCAGGAATGCGGATAGCCTCCGCGCTTCCCACCGGTTTTCTGTCTCCGTACACGGCCTTCATCATCTCGGCCACCGGCCACTGACCTGGAGCGGCAGCCTCCTCTTCAGTAAGAGCTGCATAGGTATAAGGCGCTCCGTACTTCAGGCAGTCCAGCCTGGTCTGCTTTCCGGCATCGGCCATACAGAAGGCGATGAGATTCTCCTCACCCTCGTACAGAGCCATCACACGCGTGGCATCTTCCGCACTGCGGGCCGTTGTCACAAGTTTCACCACGTCCGCTCCGAATTCACGACACCTGGCGATAGTCTCCTTCAGGGCAGCCGTATCAGCTGTTCCCTCGAAGTCGTGGTAAGAGCGAATCAGCATCGCACCGCAGTCGGTGCAGGCCTTTCTGATTCTCTTTCCCATAGATGACGGCGCCTCGATTTCGAGGTCGCAATAGGCCGCACCGGCCTCGATGGCCAGTTTCAGCCTCTTCTCCACGATTTCATAAGCACGCTTCTTGTCTCCGCCCACGCCCTTTAGAATCTCCGAGATCCTGCAGGTCGCAACCAGAGGCACGTCCGTAGTGGAGAATACCGTCTCTATGTCACTGTCGTCAAGGTCACACTTATCCAGACGGATCTCCGCCATCTCAATCGGCGTTCCATCCTCGGTTCCCTTGTCAAGCAGGGTGACAATCTGCTCGAGTATCTTGTTCTGAATTGTAGTACAGATCATAAATTCCTGTTTTGATCTAATCCGATCCTATTTGAGAAGGGCCTCAGCCTCTTCCACCGTCATATCCTTCATCTCCACGTCGCCGATCTTCGCGATCAGCACGAAGTGGATTCGTCCGCCGGTCTCGGCTTTCTTGTCAAGCTTCATAGCAGCAGCAAGAGTCTCCACCGGGAAAGGGCTTTCCACCGGCAGGCCGCAGACCTTCAGGTTCTCCTTGATCAGGCTCTCCAGCCCGAGCTCAGCCATTCCAGCCTTCTCGGACAACCTTGCGGCAAGGACCATTCCCATAGCAACAGCCTCACCGTGAGCAATATCCACATTCTTCACGCGGGCCTCGTGCTCGATCGCATGGGCAAAAGTATGGCCGAGATTTAGCTTTCGCCTCTCTCCGCACTCGAACTGGTCCCTGCTCACCACCCCAGCCTTCACAGCAGCGGCGGCCTCGATCATCTGCACGAGAGCATCACGGTTCTCCTTGATTGCAGCGGCCTTGTCGGAAGCATTGTTGATCTGCGAGAGCACATTCACAGTCTTACCATACAGGTTCGCACTGTCGTCGATGATGAAAGTCTTAAGGAGTTCAGCCGTTCCCGATACGAAATCCCTGTAAGGCAGGGTCTCCAGCACCTCCGGACACTCAAAGGTAAAGTCCGGCTGACGGATCACTCCAAGCATATTCTTGAGAGACTCGTAGTTCACGCCGGTCTTGCCGCCGATGGCAGCATCAACCTGGGAGAGCAGAGTCGTCGGCAGATAGGCAAAACGGCAGCCTCTCTTGTAAATCGAAGCCGCAAATCCAGCCATATCGGTAGTGATGCCACCTCCGATCGCAAAGACCATAGCCTTGCGGCTCGCGCCCCTGGATAGAAGGAATGCACAAATCTTCAGGACAGTATCCATCGTCTTTTTCTCCTCGGTCGCCTCGATCACGAGAGTTCCCTTGAAGTTACCAGCGTGTGCCAGGCCGTCCTCTACGATTTTAGCGTAGCTGACCACGTGCCTGTCACATACGATGAACACCTCCGGATACGGCAACAGATACTGAGCCGCATCTTTGACGGACGCACCAGCATACACCCTGCTGAGCACCTTTCCGTCCACTGTAATAGTCGTTTCTGCCATAACTCACAAAGATAACAATCCCTCCCGTAATCGCCAATTTTTGTCCCTATCTGCCTAATAACAACCATATTCTTTCCTCGTCTTTTTTTGAGAAGGCTAAGAATTATTATTAACTTTAGTGCTCAACCCAAAATAGAGAATAGATAAAAGCCCGTGGATCAACACACATTTTTCATACAATTTTTATTTGCAATGCTTTACGGAGGGACAATTATTACATCTCTCCTCAGTTGCATATATCTATTGTTCCGAAAATCCAATGCCTTTGAATCAGGAATAACGTCCCCTATTCGCCTTCGCCGATGGGCCGCATTCTTCTCAGCATCAATGGCCGCCAGCCATATCTGGTGGTTGCCGGTGTATTGCTCATCGGAACTTGGATCCTATTCCACCAAGGCCCTCATCTTCATTACCCTTGATGCGACAATATGCCTCCCTGCACTTCTATGCACTATGCTCGTGATGATGCAGGACAGAAGGCGTCCTTTATGGCCAGTCATAATCCCGGTTTTGCTTGCAATGATAAGCATCCGGCTCTTCCGTTTCGACGGCATAAGCGTCTCCAAAGAATCAATGCTGATTTGTGCCATTATGGGAATATACGTTTTTGCACTGATTCTGGTCAACTTAAAGCAGTATAGACGATGGCTGCACGAGAATTTCGCCGACCTGGAGAACAAGGAGGTTTGGCAGATTCTCATTGTGCTGATAGCCTTCTTTGCGGAGAGCGTTGTCTACAGCCTCTTCCTCCCAAATATGACCGTGGAGATTCTGCTGCAGATAATTGACATTCTGATGATCCTCATTCTGCTCTGGAGGGTGGAAACGCTGCAGATACTCGAGGTACCATCCGTCGAAGACGACCAAACATATTCCGAAAAGAAATCCGTATACACCAAAATCGAAAAGATGCTTCAGGAGCAGTGCGTCAACTCACAGTATTACCTGCACAGTGACATATCGCTTCCGCAGCTTGCCAAGCTAATCGGCACGAACAACACATACCTCAGCAAATACTTTTCACAGAAGGGCCAGACCTTCAACTCCTATATCAACGGCCTCCGCATCCAATACTTCATCCATCTCTACGAAGACACACTTGCCTCCGGCCGCATCTACACAGCCAGCCAGCTCGCATATATGAGCGGATTCCACAGCTACAGCACATTCAGCACCGTCTTCAAGCAGATGATGGGCACATCCGTCACCACCTGGATGAATCAACGCTAGTCCC